>JBDSJB010000253.1:0-17237 GCA_039917665.1 Binatia bacterium | reverse complement strand
CCTTGCCGCCGCAAGGCGGCTCCAGTAGACCGCGCCAGTGATCGCCGGTCGACGGTTTCGGTACTTCGACACGACCATTGCCGTCACGAGCGACGACCCCGCGCTGCTCGACTGGCTCGGCGAGTTTCTCGCGCCCGGGTTCGACCAGCTGGCGTTTGCGCGCGCGGGCGAGGACCTTCTCGTCGAGGTTCGTCACGATCCGAAACGCTGGGGCGACGTCGCGGCCTCTCGGCCTGCCGGCGAGTTGTCGACGGTGCCGTGCTTCGCGCGCGACGAGAAGGTCACCCGCCGTCCCGCCTGGGAGTGGCAGGGGCGGACGGTGATCGACGAGCATCGGCTCGGCGCGTTCTACGTCTCGACCGACGCTGGTGTGGAGGTGTTACCGGCCCCGGCAGCGCCGCGCCCGCGGACGGCGGCGATGCGCGTCGTGCGCGAGCTCGCGGTCGCCCCGGCTCTGGTGGATCGGCATCGCGTCCTGCTGCATGCTTCCGCGGTGGTTCGTGACGGGCGGGGTCTTCTGTTCGCGGGCCCGCGCACCTGCGGCAAGAGCACGATGCTCGCGTTCGCCGCGCGCGCGGGCGGCGCGGCGATCCTCGCGAACGATCGCGTCATGCTCACGGCGGAAGGGGACGAGTGGGACGCCCGCGGCGTTCCGACGATCGTGAGCCTGCGCCGGGGCACGCTCGATCTCCTGCCCGACCTCGGGCGCCGCATTCCGGCGGTCGCCGCTCCGGTCGAGCTGACGCTCGCGGAAGCGCAGGCGGTTCCCCTGGCATCGATGACTGCGCTGGCCGCCGACCTGCGCGTGAAAGTCTCGCCCGCGCAACTCGCCGCGGCGCTCGAGACCACGCTCGCCGCGTGCGCGCCGCTTGCGGCCATGGCTTTTCCCGACCAGCGCGGCGACGTCGATGCGGTCACGGTCGAACGTCTCACACCGCCCGCGGCACTGGAGCGACTCCGCGGAGCCCGCTTCGGTGTGCACGCCCCCATCGACGAACCCATCATCTTCGCGCGCGCATCGGGTACACGACCGGCGGGGGCCACCGACGATGCGCTCGCGCGTCTCGCCGCATCGATCCCTTGCTTCGTCGTGCACGTCGGAGCGCAGAAGCTCGGCGATGCGGAGACCGTGACGCGCGTCTTCGATGCCATCCTGCGCTGAATCGCGTCAGGCATCCGCACGTTCGCCGTCACCGCCCGCGACCGGTCGAAGCATCTGGCGGAGGACCGTAAGCACGTCGTGGTACGCGGCGACATGGAGCGCGCGGACGGCGCTCCAGTAGGTCAGTCCACCGAGGGCGGCCTCGAAGGCGAGCAGCGCGAGCGGCGGAAGTCGCTCGCCGACCCAGAAGCGGGCGGCGAGAACGGCGCCCGCCATGACGAGACTCGCGAGCAACACGCGCCAGAGAGAGGCCAGCAGCGTCCGCAGGCGGAGGCCGACGAGCTCGCCCGCGAAGGTCAGGGTCGGGACCGCGCTCACGACCGCGGCGACCACCTGAGCGGCGGCGACGCCGCGGAGGCCCCAGCGGACCGCCGCCACGATCGCCGCCATGGTCGCGATGCGCTGCAGTGCCGTCACGCGGAGGTGCAGGTCCGGACGTCCCTGGGAGAGATAGAGGACGCCGGAGAGCGTGCTGATGCTCTGCACGAGTGCGGCCAAGCTGAGCAGTTGCAACGCGGGAATCGTATCGCGCCACGCCTCTCCGAGCGCGCCGACCACGAGTGGCTCGGCGCTGACGGCGAGGCCGATGCAGAGCGGAAAGGTCGCGAGGGCGACAGCGCCGGTGGTGCGGAGAAAGACGGCGCGCACGCGCGCGGTGTCGTGCTGGATCTTCGCCAACGACGGAAACATGACGGCGACGATCGAGCGCGAGACGTAGACGACCGGGGCGCGCGCGAGCCCGTAGGCGCGAGCATAGAGCCCGAGCTGCTCCGACCCCAGAAGCTTGCCGATCAGCAATTGATCGAGGTTGCGTGCCCAGTAGCCGAGCGTGCGTGCCAAAGGCCGGTAAGCGCTGAAGCCGAAGAGATCGTAAAGCGCTGCCATGCTGAAGCGATCGCGCGGCCGCCAGCCGCACGCGCGAAACAGCAAGACGGTCTCGATCGCCTCGGTGAGCAACAGCTGCGCTGCCAAGCTCAGCACGCCGAACCCGCGGACGGCGAGCATGACGGCGCCGACGCCGGCGACGGCGGCCGCGACGCAGCCGAGCGCGGCCGGTCGCCGAAAGTCGAGGCGGCGCGCCAAGAGCGCGCGCGGGACCACCCCGGCGGCGCCGAGCAGAAAGAGCGGCGAGAGCGCGAGCGCGAGAGGGCGGAGTTCGGGTACGTCGTAGAAGCGCGCGAACCAGGGGGCGGCGGTCGCCAAGGCGAGCGTCAACGCGCCGCCGATCAGCATCATCGCCCAGAACACCGAGGAGCGGTGCGCCTCGCTCAACTCGGGCTTCTGGACGAGGGCATCCTCGAATCCCGCGTCGGCGTTGGCCGCCACGAATTGCGTCACGATGGTGAGCATCGCGAGGAGGCCGAACTCCCGGGGCGACAACAGCCGCGCCAGCGCCACGCCGAAACCCGCGCGGATGATCTGCGCCGCGATGTCGCCCGAGACGCTCCAGCTGAGCGCGGACAACACCTGCCTGCGATACTGACTTGCCACGTGGTCGCCGATGCGGTCCGAGCCCGGCTCAGCGTACCGGTTCGAGGCCGAGGTGGGGCACGTAGCGGGTGAGGATCGGATCCAGCACGTCGTTGCGATCGTGGTACGCGAAATAGTCGAGGCCTTGATAGCGCTTCTTTTCTCGCTTGAGCCGCGCCTTCCGCTGGAACTCTTCGCGCGACTTGATCGGGTAGTGATTGATCCGCAGGTGCTCGACCGACACGGTGGCCGAGCTGATGTCGGTCGCAGCATACGGATCGGTGAACCGCAGCGCTGGGCCGAGCAGGCGATAGAGCGGCCGCAGTGGTTTCTTGAAGCGCGGCCGGGGCCGCAGGGAGACGCGCGTGCGCGTCTCGTCGACCGCGAGCTCGTCGTCCCGGAAGGCGAAGTGGTGGCAGTTCACGGGCTGCGAGGCTCGGACGGGATCGACGATCGACTTGACGCGGCGATTACGGATCCAGTGGGTCGGGGCGCGGCGTTCGAAGCGCGCGATCACCGGTGCGCGCGTCGCTCGCTCGTGGCCGGACGAGCCGTAGACCTGCCAGCGCACGACGACCCCGGGAAATTCCTCGTAGTCCCGTAGCACCAGCGGCAGGCTCCACTGCTGCGGCGCGAAGAGAAACTCGTCGAGGTCGAGGCACGCCAGCCAACGGAACGTGCCGCGCACGCGCTCGAGACAATCGGCATACGCGCGGCGCGCGGCATGCTCATGAAACGGCCGCGGCCAGGATCGGAGCTCGACGACGCCGTCGGCGATGTAGGGTGCGAGGACGTCCGCCGTCTCGTCCGCACTGCCGTTGTCGTAGAGATAGAAACGTTCGACGCCGACCAGGCGGTGGAAGGCGATCCATTCGGCGAGGTAGGGGCCCTCGTCCCGCATGATGGCGCAGATCGCGAGGTAGTGGTCCGGCATTCGCGCGTCGAAGCCCGCTTCACACCCGGAAGCGGCGGCCCATCATCTCCGGGCTCAAATGCGTCAGCACGCCGCCGAGCGCGAAGAAGCCGTAATACGTGGAGGTGATCGCGAGCGCGGCGGGAATCGCCCAGGGCTGGAGGCCGATTTCCCCCGCGTAGCGCAGGGTGCGATAGCAGCCGCGCCCGAGGCGGCCCGCGGCGAGGCCCACGCTGTTGACGAGCCCGCCGATGTGTCGGTGCTCGTCGTGCTTCATGTACTGATCGCGCCCGTGCGCGATGGCGCGCACCGCAAGATGCCGATAGCTCGACGGCGGCGGATGATCGACGGCGGCGTTCTCGTTCTCCCAGACTCCGACGCCGATTTCTCCGAGTGCCTGTCCAAGGAGACTCGCGGCGCCGCGCGTCTTGCATCCGAGCGCGGGGAAGCCGCCGACCTTGTGGAACACCTCCTGCCGGAACGCGATCGTGTTGGCGTAGAACTTCTTTGGCTGGAAGATCCGCCCTTCGTTGTGGCGCGGCGCGTACGTCCAGCCGGCCGCGAAGGCGCGCGAATAGGTATCGACCGGCCGCACGTACGTCTGGGCGCACACGACGTCGATGTCGGGTCGCCCGAAGGAGCCGAGCAAATGCGCCATCCAGCCGGGATCGGGGATGACGTCGCTGTCGATGAACACGAGCACGTCGCCGGTCGCCACCGCGACCGCGGCGTTTTTGAGCGGGTAGTACTCGAGGCCGGGCGCGATCGTGATCGTGAGGTCGAAGTCCGCGGGGAGACGGGAGCGAATGTCGTCTTCCAGCTCGGCGACGGCCGGGTCGCCGGAGGCGATCAGCAGCTCGATCCGGCGGTCCAATCCGTCGAGAACGCGGACCGCCTCGGGCGCCAGCGACGCGGGGTACACGCGCTCGCCGAGCTCACGCCACTGCTGCACGAGCGCTTCGAGCATCAGCCAGGCGCGGGGCACCCCATTCAGGCGGGTGTTCGCCCATTCCGTGAGTAGGGATACACGCAGAGTAATGAGCCTCCCGGCAGGACGAGACGCGCCGTACCCCACGGCGCCGGCCCCGGTCAAGCGTGCATCCCGGCGGAGAGCGCGTTCGCTGTCGGTGGCACTGCGTCGGATGCGATACGGGTGATTTTCGCCGCGTCTCGTGATTGTTCAACGTCGACGTGATCCTCGACGATGACATCGCATCGGCGTTGCGTGTGTTCGGCGCTACGGCGCGCACGGTGCGTCCCGTGACCGGGACCCCGTCGGTTCGCAGCGATCGTGCCGCGTTCCGCGTCGGGTTGACGGACGGTCGGGTCGTGAAGGCGCGGCGGCACAGCCGCGTCGCGGTAGCGCGTCGCTATGTCGGCCTCGCGCGGCTGCTGCGCACGCTGCCGCTCCCACCGATTCTCGCGCGTCAGGGGCGCGTGACGATCGAGACCTGGATCGACGGCACACCGCTCGACGAGCGCGCGCGGACGACCGGCCGGATGTGGGGCGCCGGCGCGATCCTCGGCGCGATTCACCGGACCGACGGCAGCGCGCACGGCGCAGGCGCGGCCGATGCTTCGACGCGGCCGTTCGTCGCCGATCTGCTGGGACGCCTTCACGACCTCACCGATCGCGGGGCGCTGACCGCCGCGCAGGGCCGCGCGCTCGGTCTCGCGCTCGCGAGTCGTCGTCCGGGACGGGCGCGGACGGGTCTCACCCACAACGACTTCTGCGACGAGAACCTCGTCGAGGATGCGGAGGGTCGCCTGCACGTCGTCGACAACGGCGGCCTGCGCGCCGGCTTTCTCGACTTCGATCTCGCGCGTGCGTGGTATCGCTGGCCCATGTCGGACGCGGCGTGGCACAGCTTCCTGGCCGGCTACGGACGATGGCGTCGGGTGCCGGTGCGGGCTGAGGTCGTGCGATTCTGGCGTATCGCCGCGATCGTCCGGAGCGCCCATTTTCGCGTCGTTCGCGACAGTCGCGACGCCGCGACTCCACTCCGCCGGTTGCGCGTGCTCGCGGGCGGCGGCCGCGCATTGGCTCGCGCCCTCACGCGCGCGCCGCGGTGAGCGCGCGTGTAGTCTCAGTGGGATTCCCGGAAGAGCCAGCGAGCACCCGCGAACGCGAGGCCGATCCACGTCGCGATGATGATGGCCGTAGCGACCCAACGCGCTGACGTCGTCATTCCGATGCCGGCACTGGCGCGCGCGCGACATTCCGCCCACACCGTGGCCGGAATCATCCGTCGCACGGCCAGCACCCCGAGCGGCACGAGCACGAGGTCATCGAGGTAGCCGAGCACCGGAATGACATCGGGGATGAGGTCGATCGGGCTGAGCGCGTACGCCACGACGCAGGCGGCGAGCGCCTTGGCGTACCACGGCACACGCGGATCGCGGCTCGCGAGGTAGAGTGCCGCCATTTCGCATTTGAGGTCGCGCGCGCGTGCTCGCCAGGTCGCTAGCACGGCTCCTCCGCGCACCTAAGGATGTCGTGGGATCGGCTTCGACGCAGGACGGAAACGGGAGCGGCGGTTCGGGTGTGGTGCGCTGGAGACTCATGGACGCGCTTTGGGTGCGACATCACGCCGGAAGCCTTGGCGTGGACGTCCGGCACCTCGGGGGCGATGCCACGGGCTCTGTGGTGGTCGCGCTGCGCATCCGGCTCGGCACATACCGATGGGCCGGCATCCGTTTCAAGCCGGTAGCCATCAGTCTCAGCGGTCCCAATCCGGAGGATTGCACGCGTTGCCGATCCGACCCGACCGGCCTCCGGGATCTGAACGGACACCTACCGCCCCGCGGGTGCCGTTCCGATCGTAGCCGGCTTGTACTAGCGTCCCGTTCCATGGCCGAGGCTCCTCCGCTCGTCGCCACGCCCGACGCGCTCACGCCCGCATGGCTGACGGGGGCGCTGCACGCCGCTGGCGTGGCGTTGGGCGCGCGCGTCGTCGACGTCGCGCGGCAGCGGGTCGGGACGGGGCAGGTCGCGATGAACGTGCGCTGTCGCCTGCAATGGGATTGCGCGGTGGCGGACGCGCCCGCATCGGTGGTCGTGAAGCTGCCTTCCGACGATCCCATCAGCCGCGCCACGGGCGCCGCGCAGCAGTGCTATCGCAAAGAGGTCGAGTTCTATCGCCAAGTCGCGGCGACGGTCGCCATCCGCACGCCGCGCTGCTGGCTCGCCGACATCGACGACGCCGGACAGGAATTTTTCCTCGTGATGGAGGACGTGGCGCCGGCGGTGCAGGGCGACCAGCTGACCGGCTGCACGATCGAGCAAGCGACACTCGCGCTCGCCGAGCTCGCCAAGCTGCACGCGCCGCGCTGGGGTGACGCGTCGCTCGGCGACCTGCCGTTCCTCGCCGATTCGATCTCGGAACGGGCGGCGAATTTTCAGGCGCTTTACGCGGCGGTCTGGCCCGCCTTCCGCGAGCGGTACGCGGTGCGACTGTCGTCAGAGCTCCTCGCCGTCACCGAGCGCTTCGCGCCGCGCGTCGGCGCGTGGGTGCTCGGCACCGAAGGCTCGCTTACCGTCGTGCACGGTGACTTCCGGCTCGACAACATGCTCTTCGGCACGGGGCCGGGCGCGCCGCCGCTCGCGGTCGTCGATTGGCAGACCGTCGCCCGCGGCCTCGGCACGGCGGACGCCGCGTATTTCCTCGGCGCGGGTCTGCTCGTCGACGATCGGCGCGTCCACGAACGCGCGCTGCTCCGGACGTACTGGGAGGCGCTCGGCGCGGGTGGGGTCACCGACTATGCGTTCGAGACGTGCTGGCGCGACTATCGGCGGACGGCCTTCAGCGGCATCGTCATCGCGGTGATCGCCTCGATGATCGTCGTGCAAACGCCGCGCGGCGACGACATGTTCATGGCGATGACGGCGCGCCACGCGCAGCAGATTCTCGACCTCGAATCGGAAGCGCTGTTGTAGGACGCCGTCTCAGCCGTTCGCGGCGTCGGCGCGCTTGGGCGCGGCCGGCACCGGCGGCTCGGCGTACGACGCCGTCTTCGTGATGACGTCGTCCGGCGTCGCCAGGATCTTCTTGTAGACCTTCTCCGGATAGACCATGTGCGGCTTCGTCGGGTCGTAGGCGGGCTGGGGAACGGGACTCGGGCCCGCGTAGGCCGCCGGCGCCGCGAAGCGCAGCGCTTCGTCTGGTGCAATGCCCGCCTTGGCGCATACCGTCGGGTCGATCCAGCGTTCGGCGTCGATTGCCTCGCTGGAGGTCGCGATCTCGAGGGTCAGCTGATCGGGGCCGGCAAAATAGATCGACCGGCACATGCCGTGGTCGATCGGGCCGATGACGTTGATGCCGTGGCTGCGCACGCGATCGCGGAGCGCGAGCAGCTCGGCGTCGCTGCCGGCGCGAAACGCGAGGTGCTGCAGCGTGCCGGCGGCCGAGGGCAAGGCACCCGAGCCGGCGTGCGTGCGGCCGATCTCGATCGGAATCTCGCCGACGGCGGGCAGCTGCACGATCGAGAAGTAACCGTGGTCGTTCATGCGGAGGAACGCGTGCAGGCCGCCCGGCACGCCGTGCATGTCGAAGAGCGCGACCAGCGGCAAGCCGAGCACCTCGGCGAAGAACGCGATCTGCGTCTTGATGTCCGCGGCCATGATCGCGATGTGGTGGATGCCGTTGGGTTGTTGGCTCATGGGGAGCAATGTTAACCGAATCGCCGGGAGAAACGCGATGGCAATCGTGAGGGAACCGTATGGTTTCGTGCACGCGGACACGAGCCCGCTGAAAGACGTCTATGGCGGGCCGAGCGGGCAGGTCTTCGTCGAGTGCATGCGCATCCGTCCGGAGCAGACGGACTCGAAGACCGTGATTCTCTTCAGCCATCCCATCGGCGGCGGGTCGTTCCTGCCGCTGGTCAGCGCGCTCGCCCGCGCGGGACGGCACGTCGTCTATTGCAACCCGCGGTATCGGGGGAACGACACGGCGCTGATCCTCGAAAAGTGCCTGCTCGATCTCGGGGCCTGCGTCGCGGATCTGAAGAAGCGCTTCGGCTACGAGAAGGTGGTCCTGGGTGGCTGGTCGGGCGGCGGCTCGCTGTCGCTCTTCTACCAAGACCAGGCCGAGCATCCGACCATCACCGCGACACCGGCCGGCGACGCGGTCGACGTCGTCGGCGCCGGCCTACAGCCGGCCGACGCCGTGTTGCTCCTCGCCGCCCACATCGGCCGCTCGGTCACGATGACGGAATGGATCGACCCGTCGATCGTCGACGAGGACGCGCCGTTCGAACGCGACGTCGCGCTCGACATCTACCATCCGGCGTGTCCCGAGCAGCCGCCGTACTCCGCTGCGTTCGTCGAGCGCTTCCGAGCGGCACAGATCGCGCGTAACCGCCGCATCACGGTGCGAGCCCAGGCGACGCTCGCCGCTCTGAAGGTGCAGAGCACGCCTGACGCCGAACGCCCGTTCGTCGTCTACGGCACCATGTGCGACGTGCGCTGGACCGATCCGGCGCAAGATCCGTCCGAGCGCCGGCCGGGGACCTGCTACATGGGCGACCCGAAGATCGCGAACGACGGGCCGATCGGCCTCGGCCGCTTCACGACGCTGCGCTCGTGGCTCTCGCAGTGGAGCTTCGACGAAAGCCGCGCCAACGGTCTCGTGAACGGGGCGCGCATCTCGTGTCCCGTGCTCGTGATCAACAACCGCGCCGATCTCGCCTGTACCCCGAGCCATGCGCAGCGTTTGTTCGACGCCGTCGCCAGCGCTGACAAGCAGATCGTGCAGATCCCCGGCGCCGATCACTACTACATCGAGCGCCCCGATCTCCTGCCGACGGCGGTCGCGACCGTCGGCGACTGGCTCGATCAGCGCGGATTCTGAGACGGGCTACGACCAGAGACCAGGAAACGCGCTCGGGTCGATCGTGAATCCGGGGAGGATCGAGGCGAGCTCGGTGGTGCTCACTGCCAGGTGCCGGTGCAGCGCCTCGGCAAACACGTTCCGGAAATCGGTGGTGACGGGCAGGTCCTGACCGCGGAAGAGCGCGTCGGGCGCGAGACCGGGCCACGCCCCGCGCAACAGCACACGGCCGCCCGCGATGCCGCCGCCGAGCGCCAGCATCACACCGCCGTGGCCGTGGTCGGTCCCGTCGGTGCCGTTCTCGGCGACGCGCCGTCCGAACTCGGTCATGGCGAGCGTGAGCGTGCTCGTCGCGTGCGCGCCGAGGTCGGCGTGAAACGCGGCGAGGCTCAGGGCCAGGTCGGGGGCGACGTCCTCGGAGCGATGGAGGGTGTCGGTGTGATGATCCCAGCCGCCGAGATCGACGGCGATCGCGCGGACGCCGATGTCGGCCTTGATGAGCGCGGCGGCGTCCTGGAGCGCGAGGCCGAGATCGCTCGTCGGATAGATCGCGCTCGTCGCACGGTCGACGCCGGCGAGCACGTCCATGGCGTCGAACGCGAGCGTGCCCGCGTCGCCGAGCAGCTGTCCTGCGGTGCCGACGCGGACGTCGTCGTAGCGCGCTTCGAGCGCGGCACGGCGCTCGGCGACGGCGTTGCCGGTGAGGGTGAATACGTCGAGGCTCGGGAACGCTAGCGACGGCGCCGATCCCAGCAGTGCCTTGGCACGGGTGTGGCGGAGCGTGACCCCCGCGATCGCACGACCGCCGCGCGCGCCGGCGAGCCAGCGTGCGAGCCAGCCGTCGACGATCGAACGATTGCCCGGCGCCGCGCGCTCCATGAAGTCCTGGCAATCGAAGTGCGAGCGCGACGGATCGGGGCTGCCGGCGGCGTGAATGAACGCGAGCGCCCCCGTCGCATAGAGCGGGAGGAGCGGAGCCAGCATGGGGTTCAAGCCGAAGAAGCCGTCGAGCGCGAGCTCGCTGCCGTGCGGCACCGCGATCGTCGGCCGGCTCGAATAGTAGAAAGGGTCGCCGGCCGGTACGACCAGGTTCAAGCCGTCGGCGCCGCCGCGCAGATAGAGCGCCACCAATACCGGCGCCTGCTGCGCGGCGAACGCGTGCCGCACGCCGAGACGCGGCAGGATGAAAGCGCTCAGGCCCGCGGCGGCGCTCGTCTTCAGGAAATCGCGGCGTGTGATCGTCATCAGTGCACCAAGAACTCGGGGCTCGAGAGCAGCACGGCGGCGGTTTCCGCGGTACGGCCGGGCGTGCCGACGCTGCCGAAGAGATCGGCAAAGGCGACGGCCGTGTCGCGGGTGGTGGGGGAAATGGCGGCGAGGAACAGATCCCCGATGAGCGCGTGGACGAGCGCGTCGCTCGTGCTCGTCGTGCCGACGTCGGCTGGCAGAGCCGGCACGATGCCGTCGGCGCCGCGCGCTGCCAGCTCGATGAAGTTGAACCGCAGCAGCATCGAGCCGGCGCCCGTCCAATAGCCCGAGACATCGGGATAGCCGGGTGGCGCGGCGAATCCGTAGAGATCCTCGCCGAGCTCGCGCATGCGTCGGCGCACGCGGTCGAGGTTGAGGGCGGCCGGATCGGCGTGGGTGGTGCGCGCCAGGCTCGCCATCAGATGGAGTGGGCGCTTCACTTTGCTGCGACGGTTGGCCGCGTCGGCGAGAAACTCGGGGGAGAGCAGGATCGTCTCCATGACGGCGCGGAGATCGCCGCCCGTCGCGAGATACGTGTTGGTCGCGGCAGTGAGGAGTCGCGGCGGCGGATTCTCGGAGACGAAGCGGATGATCAGCTTCCGCGCCACGCGCGCGGCGGTGCTCGGATGGCTCGCGAGCAGGTCGATGAGCGCGACGCCCTCCTCGTAGCCGCCGTTCGCCGGCAGCGTGAGGCCGAGCACCTGCTTCGCGCTGCGGTCGTGCCAGGCGGCGAGGAACTCGAACCCGTCGGCCGTCGCCTGATTTTCTTTCCACCCGGTGAAGACACGCGCGACGGCTGTGACGTCGGCCTCGGTGTAGCCGCCGTCGACGCCGATCGTGTGGAGCTCGAGCAGCTCGCGCGGGAAGTTCTCGTTGATGGCGTCGACCTGATTGCGGCGGCCGTCGAGGAAGTCGCCCATGCCGGGGCTGCGGATGACGGCGAGGAGCAGATCGCGGAAGCGACCGAGGACGTGGGGCCTGATGGCGAGGCGCTCGTACGGGCTGATGTCGTAGTCGCGCCGGTCGGTCGCGAGGATGTTGAAGTGGTTGAACCAGAAGTCGGTCAGCACTTGCTCGAGCTGCCGATGGCTCGCGATCGCGCGCAGGACCTTCGCGCGCTGCAGCTCCTTCAGGACATCGCCCGATTGCGGCTGCCCCGGTACGACGCGATTCGGGTAGTGCACGCGGAGGTCGAGGAACGGCATCGTCACGCTCGGATATTGCGCGAGCAGGGCGTCGACCGCGTCATCGGCGATCGTCTCGGGATGCAGCTGCTCGGCCATGTAGCCGCGGACGCCGAGCGCCCGAAGCCGTCCGAGCGTCCACGGATCGGGGCCGTAGCCGAGACGATTCAGCACGTGCTCCTCGAGCTCCGGCGGCACGCAGCTGAGATTGGCGTCGCCGTCGTCGGTGAGATCGCAGGGCACGGTCAGTGCGTGCGCGTCGCCGTGGCCGCGCTGGAAGTGACGGCGCGCGACGCTGGCGGCGCAGGCGGCGACGTCGGTGGTGGTCGCGACGTCGGCGCACGGCAGTGCGAAGAGGGACGCGAGCGGCGTGGTGCTGCGGGCGCACGCGGCGCGGGTGTCGTCGTCGAGGCGCCGCGTCGCCGTCGCGACGCTCGTGCCGGCAACCCCGGCCGCTTCCGACCAGAGGGCGCGCAGGAGACGCGCGGCGCCGGTCACGACCGCCCACTGGCAGCGGGTGTCGGCGCGGTTCGATGCGGGGACCGTCGCGAGGTCCGGACCGAGAATATCGGCAACGACGCCGACCGCCGCGGCACGCGCCGCCGCCGCCAGCGTTGCGTCGTCGGCATAGCCGGCGTCGGGGCGTTGGGCCGCGTCGCGGGAACACCAGCGCGCGTCGGCGATCGTGAGACGGCGGAGCGTCATCGTGAGCCTACCGTCGACGCCGGCGCCGAGGCACTCGGTCGCGGCGCGACCGCTCCCCTGGCCCGCCGCGCGACCGCTGCCCTGGCTCGCGGCGACCCCGCCGCGCTCCGCCGCACGGACGCACCCGAGTGCGCCGCGACTCGCCGCCGTCACCACCTGGAGGCCGTAGCGCTCCATGGTGGCGAGGCACCGTGCTTGTGGTGGGGTGACCGCGAGCGCGCTCGTCGGGAGCACCATCGCGAGGGCGACGAGGGCGCCCCAGGATCTCGATGACATATGAGGGCTCAGGGATGGCTGACGATGACGGTCACGCGGTTGTGCGAGTTGGCTTCGAGCCCCGTGCTCAGCCGCGCCGTGATCGTCGCGGAGCCTGGCTTGATGGCCGTGATCCGGCTGCGATCCCCCGGCGTGTTCTCGGCTTTGGCGACCGACGGATCGCTCGAGATGTACTGGACCTCCTGGGTCAGGTTCACGGTCGGCCCGTTGTTCTGCAACCCGGTGGTGGTGAGCTGGATCGTGTCACCGACCTTCAAGAGCGTCTCATTGGAAGTGACCTGCAGGACGTAGATGAGACCGTCGGCATTGAAAGTCGCGTCGCCGCCCGTTGCGTTCGACGAGACGCCGTCGCGCACGTCGTAGGCGGAGATGGTCGCCGTGCCGGAGCTCGAAACCGCGAGGATGCGGCTGCGGTTGCCTTCGGTGTTGGGCGCGGCGGCGATGGCCGGATTGCTCGACGACCAGACGACGTCCTGCGTGATGTTGGTCGAGCGACCCGCGGCGTCGAAGCCGATCGCGGTGAACGAGAAGGCCCGCCCGTAGGCGCGGGCGATCTGCGGGGGTTGGATCTGCACCCGCGTGAGCGGTCCGACGACGGTGAGCGTTGCGCTGCCGCCGGAGTCGGCGCTCGAGACGCCGCTGATCGGATCGACGGCGCTGATCGTCGCCGTGCCGGGTCCGACGGCATCGATGCGGCTCTTGTTGCTGTAGATGTTGGGCGCGACGGCGACGCTCGTGTCGCTCGAGTGATACTCGACCAGCTGTGTGCCGTTTTCGACCGCGCCGCCGGCATAGTGCACGACGGCGGCGAATGGGTGGGCCTCGCCCACGCGGCGCGTGACCGTCGGCGACACCAGCGTGATGCGTTCGATGGCACCGCGGACGCCGATGCGCAGACTGTCACCGAAGGCGTCGGAGCTGATGCCGGTCGCGTTGTCGGTCGCGGAGATCGTGGCGACACCTGCCGCTACGGCGGTCACCGTCCAGTAGGGGAAGTAGTCCGAGGGATGGAACTCCACCACGGCGACGGCGGGATTGTCCGAGACGTACGTGACGTCGGTCGCTTCCAATGCGGCGTTACCGTCGCCGAACTCTCCGACGGCGCGAAGGAAGATGGTGTTGATGGAGGGGTAGGGCGCGATGTCGAGGATCGCGTTCTGCCGGCCGATCGCGAAGCGCACCCGCTTCAGGCCGTCGAGCGAGCGGAACCCGACGGATTGGCTTTCGAGACCGTTCCGCGGATCGGTGGCCTTGATGAGGGCGGTGCCGCTGCCGACGGCGTCGATACGGCCGCGATCCCCCGCCACGTTCGGCGCGATGACGATCGTCGGATTGCTCGAGCTGAAGACGACGTCCTGGGTGACGCGTTCCTTGCCGACCGGGGGGGCGTACTGCTCCATGGCGATTACGTGCCACGAGCGGCCGGCCCGCTTGGGGCCCCACTCGTACCGGCCGGGCGGTGACTTCAAGTAGAGCGTGGTCGCCGCTTCGACGCGGACGATCGGGTGCACGCCGCAGACGAGGCCGGTCACCGTATCCGTGGCGTTGACGTGGGTTTCCCCCGGGCTGACGCCGATGACGCGGCTGCGATCGCCATCGGTGTTCGGAGCTGCGACGACGCCCGTGTCGTCGCTCGTCCACTCGACTTGTTGGGTGATGTTGCGCGTGAAGCCGCCCGGATACTGTCCGTTCGCGGTGAATTGGTAGTAGGCGTCGACGCCGAGCGCGACGTCGTCGAGATGGACGTCGCAGCTCGCCATGGCCGGCACGACGGTCATCGTCACGTCGTCGCCGGATGCCGTCGACGTGATGCCCGAGAGCGGATCGGTCGCCGAGATCACCGCGCTTCCGATGCCGACGGCGACGACCTTGCTGTGATCGATCGGCTCGGCGTCGTTGGTGGGCGCGGCGACGGCGGGTTTGCTCGAGGCCCAGGTGAGACGGTCCGCAATCGAGCGGGTGAAGCCACCCTTGAAGTAGCCGTTGGCGCGGAAACGGACGGATTCGCCGAGCCCGCGTGTGATGGTTTCCGGCAACACCTCGATGCGTTCGAGAGTCCAGTTGACGTCGAGGATCGCGTCGCCGCCCGTGTCCGTGGACGCGACGCCCGTCAGCTCGTCGTAGACGGAGATGACGGCCGAGCCGCCGTTCACCGCGTCGACGCGGCCGCGGTCGCCCGCTTCGTTGAGCGGCAGGGCTGTGTCGGTGCTCGACTGCCACACCACGCGCTCGGTGAAATCGACGACGTCGCCGTTCTTGTAGGAGGCGGTCGCGGTGAAGTGCGCGCTCGTGCCGATGTCGACGGTGACCTCGCTCGGTGCGATCGCGAGCGTGAAGTCGGGCGGCGGCGTGACGGTCGGAGTCGGGGACGGCGTGACGGTGCGGAGCGGCGTCGGCGTCGTGGTGCGGAGCGGGGTCGGGGTGATGTTCACGCCGAGGGCGTCCGACGGGACGCAGAGATCGAGCGACGCCGTCAGCGCCCGCTGCTCGCTTCCGTAATGATTGGCGATCGCGGCGAGGCGCGGGAACGGCTTCCCTTGCGCCGGCTTCGTCCGCGTGAGCTTGGCGAGGTAGCACGCGAGCACCTTCGGATGCGTCGGTGCTTCGGGGTCGGTGCCGCCGAGGTTGGACGGGAAGCAGAGCCGCGTCGGCGTTTTGACGTCGAATTGCCAGGAGCCGATCGCGCTCGCGATCGTGAGCGGTGCCGTCGCGGCGGGACGACCGCGGAGTCCGCCGGTGCGCTCGACGTCCCAGCACGAGAAGTCGTCGAACGTGCTCGGGACCGACGCCGGCGCCGGCGGCGGATCGAGCACCGCCGAGGAGGCGACCATGACGTCGTGCAGCGCTTTCAGCCGGAGGTCTTCGCTGCCGAAGCGATTGGTCACGCGCTGCAGATCGAGGGTCGGCCGTGCCTGGGGCGGGCGAGCGTGGGCGAGCCGCGATCCATAGGAGGCGAGAAACGTGGCGGCGTCGCCGACCGGCGCTCCGGCGATGCCGGCCGGCAGGCAGAGACCGAGCGCCTTCCGCATGTCGATCGTGACCGGCTGCGTGACCAAGCGGTTCCGGAGGCTCACACCCGCCTGCGGCGTGAAGCGGAGCGAGCGATCGATCCGGGGCGCGGGCTTGGTCCGGACACAAAGGAAGTCGTCGGGTGTTGGCGCCGGTTGGGCTCCCGCCTGTCGCGCCATCGGAGGGGCGAAGAGGGCGACGAAGAGGGCGACGAAAACGGCAACGATTCCGAGGAGGCGAAGGATCGACGAGCGAAGCGGTGGGGGGCGCACGGTGCCGTCCGCAAAGCAAACGGCTTGCCAACCGACGTGCGCTATTGCCGAGACGGGTCCTACGAACAGGGGAGGTCCGTTTGGCGCGGATCGCGACGTCGTGCAGTGTTGCCACGCGCTCGGCCCGTGTCGCCGATTCGAGTCGAGACGACGCTACAGCGATTCGAGCAATTTCTCCGACGCCAGCGGGGCGGTGAGGTTGGCCGCGAAGAAGCAGCGGATGAGGGTCCGTGCTTCGGCCGCCATTCCTGGCGGGAGGCGGAAACGCTCGATGTTGCCGCTTGCGAAGCGGGCGCGCTGGAACGCGATCAACCGTTCGAGCACGGGCTGCGACGCCTGGTAGGCCCGGCCCTCGCCGCGACACCGGATGCAGAGCACGCCGCCGCGGGCAGGATGCACGTACATCGTCGTGCCCGACGTGACGGCGGTGGCGCAGCGCCGGCAACGATCGAGCTCGGGCTCGTAGCCCGTCAGCCGCAGCAGGTGCAGCTCGAAGGCTCGCAGCACCCCAGCCTCGGCGTCACTCTGTTCGATGAGCGCGATGGCGTCCCGTACGAGCTCGTAAGTATCGGGCCCGGCCTCACGCTCGCGGACCATCCGATCAGTGAGCTCGAGCACGTAGCTCGCGTAGGCGAACTTCATCAGGTCGCGCGCGATGCTGATCGGAGCGTCGACGAGCACGCACGCGTTCACGAAGGCGAGGTCGCTGCCCTGGCGAAGACGGAGGGTGACGTCGACGTGCGTGAAGGGCTCGAGGACGTTCACGAAGCGGCGCTTCGAACGCCGGGCCCCTTTGGCGATCCCCGCAATCTTCCCGAGGTCGCGAGTGAGGAAGGTGACGATCTTGTCCGACTCGCCGAAGGCCCGGGTACGGACGACCACGGCCGGCGTGATGATTTCCTGATGCGGCATGGCCGAGTGGGGCACGCATCCTTAGTATGTCGCACCGCTCGACCCAGCAATGTCGTGGGCTTCCCGGTTGACACGCCGCGATTCGGAGTTAGGTTCGCGCGGGTCTTCAGGAAATTCGCAGCAAAACCAATCCGAAAGGGGCAGGGAACGGGATGACGGATGAGGACGCGATGCGCCCGAAACCCGGTCCGGCTGACGCCGCACCAGCGGGAAACGGGGTCGAGGGGCACGAGGGCGTCGACACGGGCGCGCCGCGCG
>JBDSJB010000252.1:0-2581 GCA_039917665.1 Binatia bacterium | reverse complement strand
ACGGCGGTGTGGTCGCGCTCACGGCCGGCGACGAGATCGCCGTGCAAAAAATGATCGATGTCCGCAGCTTCGGCGACGGCGAAGGCGGCAGCATCACGCTGCGCGCCGGGGAGACGGCGCTGGCCGGCGTCGTCGCTGGTGGCGGGCTCACCGTCGCGGCCGATCTCGTCGCCGACGGCAGCACCGACAGCGACGGCGAGACGGGCGAGGACGGCGGATCGATCACCCTCGAGGCGGCCGGTCCCGTCGTCGTGACCAGCGCCGCGACGATGCGCGCGAACGGTGCTTCTCCCGACGGTGGCGGCGGTATTCTCAGCATCTCGACACAGGAGGCACCGCCCGGCGTCCTGACGGCGCTCGACGGCGACGTCACCTTGCAGGGCTCGATCATTCTGCGCGGCGGCGCCAACGGCGACGGCGGCGATCTCGACGGCACGATCGGGCGCGCGTTCCTCCTCCAAGGTGCGCTCGACATGAGCGGCGGCGGCGACGACGCGACCGCCGGCAACATGATTCTCACGACGGGCACGGACCTCCGCCTCGACGCCACCATCGTCGCCAACGGCCGGGTCGCGACGGCGACCGGGGGCTATGTCGACCTGAAAGCCGGCCTGACGCGCGCCGACGCGACCCTGACCGCGACCAAGACGATCGACGTCAGCGCGGGATCGGGAAGCGATGCTGGTGACGTTCGCCTCGCCGCTTGCCGCCTCACCGTGCAGCCGAACGCCCTAGTCGACGCGCGGAGTACCATCACGACCACCAGGTCGGCGATCATTCTCGCTGGGGCGAACGCGCTCACGCTCGGCACGGGCAGTCGTTTTTTGGCGCCCACGGGCAGCGGAACGCAGCTCGTCCAGGCCCCGGGGACGAACGTGTCGATCGCGTCCGGCGTGACCTTCAATCCGCCGGCCGTGACCACGGTCATCCTGCCGGACCGCTCGCCGTTCCCGCCCTGCCCGGTCTGCGGCGACGGCATTCGGCAGACCGGCGAGCCGTGCGATCCCGGCGAGGGGGATGAAGGGGCCTGCTGCAGCATCGATTGCCTGGAGCACGTCTGCGCGACGCCGACCCCGTCGCCGACCCAGACGATCGCTCCGACGGGTCCAACACCATCGCCGACCCCGACGCGCACCGCCACGATCACCAGCACCCCGACGCCGTCGCCGACCGTCACCGCGCCGCTTCCTCCGATCGTGCCGCGCGCCGTCCTCGGCTGTGAGCGCACCCTCGCGAAAGGCACCACCAAGCTCACGACGACGGCACTCGGCTTTCTCGAGAGCTGCGGCCTCGAGGCGCTGGGATGCCTCGCCGCGGGCGACGTCGACGCCCCGGCCTGTCTCGCGCGCATCGCCAAGCGATGTCAGAGCCGCTTCGGCAAGCTCGCACGTGCGTACGACGGCTTCGAGAGCAAGTTCACCAAGAGCTGCGCCGGCGATCCGGCGGCGGTGCCATTCCCGGTCGTGCGCTCGGCCGACGTCCTCGCCTTCGCGAGCCTCGACGACACGTGCGCCGCGGACGTCGGCCTCGCGCTCACGTCACCGAGCGCCGTCCTCACCTGCGTGGAGCGTGCGACCTGCGCGACCGAGCGCGCGCTCGCGGTCGCCCTGCCTCACCTGCCCGAGCTCTTGCCGCGCGTCTTCGACGAGAGCAGCGCGGGCTTGTGTCTTTCGACGTCGGCGCCCGTCGACGTGCATCCGTCGCGCCTCGCGGTGCGATGCCAGCGCGCGGTCGTGACGGCAGCGCGGAAGCTCCTGACCAAGCAGCTCGTCGTGGCCGAACGCTGCGTCGATGGTCTGCTCGCGTGCCGCCTCGCGGGCGGCACGCCGACCAGCTGCGCCGCCGTCACCGAACGCTGCGACCGCAAGCTCGCCGCCCTCGACGACCAAGCCCAGGGCACGCGGGCGCGGCTCACGGCGACCATCGTGAAGACCTGCGGCGCCCTCCCGCCGGACGTCCTACTCGGGCCGACCGGCCTCGGGTTCGCAAACGTGGGCGTCACCTGTCTGGCTCTCGGCGTCGCACCTCCGACCGGCGCCGACACGCTCGCGCCTTGTATCGGCGCGGCCTACGGTTGCGCCGCCGGTGGCATCATCCGGCGCGTGTTGCCCTTCGCCGAGAGCGAGCTCGCGCGCGTCGGCCTCGAGCTCGGGTCCGCGTTCGCCTGTTCGAGTGACGGAGGCCCCACGCCGACGCCGACACCGATGACAGGTGGAGGGACCGCCACCGCGACCCCGAAACCCAGCGCCACGCCGACCGTGGCGCCGACCGCCGCGCCCGCGACGTTGGTGGTACCGGGCGGCGGCACCAGCACGGCCGATTGCGTCGCGGAATGGACCGTCGTCGCCCGCGCCGTCGATCCACCGCCGACGACGAGCGTCAGCTGCACCGACGGCGACCCGGCGTGCGACCAGGACGGGGTCTTCAATGACCGCTGCGACTTCACGGTCGCCGTCTGCCTGGCGGGCACCGACCCGCACCTCGCGGACTGTCCGGCGGCGACGGGGATTGTCTCGTACGTCCTCCAGAGCCCCCAGCCCGGCGCCGCGAACGCCATCGACGCCGGCAACGCCACGCGACT
>JBDSJB010000251.1:0-5219 GCA_039917665.1 Binatia bacterium | reverse complement strand
AGTTCGCCAAACGTACGGCCGCTTGCGGGATCGACGAAGACGGGGTCGTAGCCGAAGCCGCCGCTGCCGCGCGGGGACCGTGCGATCGTACCCGCGCAGTGGCCGTCGGCCTCGACGATCGTCCCGTTGGGCCACGCCAGCGCGAGCGCGCAGCGAAACGCGGCGCCGCGGGCGTGGTCGGGAACGTTGGCCAGCTCGTGCAGCAGGAGCACGACGTTCTCCGCGTCAGTCGCGTGCTCGCCGGCATAGCGAGCCGACCGTACCCCCGGCCGCCCGTCGAGCGCGTCGACCTCGAGGCCGGAATCGTCTGCCAGCACGGGAAGTCCGCCCCGCCGCGCGAGGTCACGGGCTTTGAGGCGGGCGTTCTCGGCGAACGTGGCGCCGTCCTCGACGACCGTCCATCCGGGGGCCACCTCGTCGATGCCGACAACTTCGATACCGAGCGGTTGGAGGATCTCACCGACCTCGCGGAGCTTGCCGCGATTAGTGGTGGCGAAAACGAGACGCGGCGGCCAGCCGCCGCGTCCGTCGTCCTTCTCAGGCACTCGCCGTCTCGGCGAGCACTTTCTTCTGCAACGCGACGAGGGTCGAGATCCCTTCCGTCGCGAGCGCCGTCATGGCTTCGAGCTGCGTCGCCGTGAACGGCTTCCCTTCCGCGGTGCCCTGCACCTCGATGAACTTGCCCTTGCCGGTCATGACGACGTTCATGTCGACGTCGGCCTTGCTGTCCTCTTCGTACGCGAGGTCGAGACACAATTTCTTGTCGACCATCCCGACGCTGATCGCGGCGACGTGATCGAGGAGCGGCGACGCCGTGAGGAGCCCCGACCCTTGCAGCTTCTGCACGGCGAGCGCGAGCGCGACGTAGGCACCGGTGATCGATGCCGTTCGCGTGCCACCGTCGGCTTCGATGACGTCGCAGTCGATCAGGATCGTGCGCTCACCGAGCGCCGTCATGTCGATCACAGCACGCAGGCTCCGTCCGATGAGACGTTGGATCTCTTGCGTGCGGCCGCCGACCTTGCCGCGTGCGGCTTCACGATCGGAGCGCGTGTGCGTCGAGCGCGGCAGCATGCCGTACTCCGCGGTCACCCACCCGCGTCCGC
Organism: Binatia bacterium; assembly: GCA_039917665.1. GTDB lineage: Bacteria > Desulfobacterota > Binatia > UTPRO1 > UTPRO1 > UTPRO1. Next base: position 4,113 of record JBDSJB010000251.1, on the reverse strand, counting down.
TGTTGCGGAGGAACGGCGGCACACCTTCCTGCACCGACGCTGCGCACAGCACGCGAGTTCCACCGCACGCGATCAGCGCCGAGCCCTCGGCGTGACGCAGGTAATTCGGCGTAATCTCCACCGGCCGGAGCTCACGCGCCCGTCGCCCATCCGGGCGCGAGCCCTTTCCTTTCACCACAACCGTCATACAGCCTCCTCCCGTACGCCGTGCGAACCCTCGTTGCGGCTCTCATCTGCGGCGTGGGGCGTCGATTCATCGCACTCACGCACTGATGTCAACTTCCCGACGCGATTCGTACCGCGATTTGCACGTCGTTCGCACGCGAACACGCGATGCGCGTGTCATGTCGCAAGTCTCCGGTGCGACGTCCTAAAGATTCTGTCTTGTTCACCCGAAACACCGCTGTTACGTTTTTCACGCAGCGACAAATTTTTAGGGGCATCGGAGAGCGAGCGCGTATGGATCCATTCCCGTTCCTCATAGGGCAACATCCTCTGATCCAGAAGATCCACGCCCTCATCAAGAAAGTGACGGCGACCGACGCTACGGTGCTCGTCATGGGTGAGAGCGGGACCGGCAAGGAGCTGGTCGCACGCGCGACGCATACGTTGTCGCCGCGTGCCGACAAGCCGTTCATTCCAGTGAACTGCGGGGCGATTCCGGCTGAGCTGCTCGAGTCGGAGATCTTTGGTCACGAGCGTGGCGCTTTCACGGGCGCGATCGGCGCACGCGCCGGCATGTTCCAGCTGGCGAACGGCGGTACCATCTTCCTCGACGAAGTCGGTGAGATGAGCCCGCGCCTGCAGGTGAAGCTGTTGCGCGTGCTGCAAGACCGCGAGGTCCGGCCCGTCGGCGCGGACCGCACGTTGAAGGTCGACGTCCGCGTCCTTGCGGCCACCAACAAGGATCTCCAGCAAGAGGTCGATCGCGGCACGTTCCGCGAGGACCTCTTCTACCGACTACAGGTGATTCCGATCATCATGCCGCCGCTCCGCGAACGGCGATCGGACATCCCACTGTTGGTCGCCCACTTTCTCGAGAAGCACAATCGCAAGCGGCCCGACCATCCCGTGCAGATCACCGACGACAGCATGGTGCATCTCTGGGAATACGATTGGCCGGGCAACGTCCGTGAGCTCGAGAATCTGCTCGAGCGCATGGTCATTCTCTCCGAAGACGGTTGGATCCGCGTCGACAATCTTCCGAGCAACATCCGCTCGTTCATCTCGGAGAAGCGCATTCCCAAACCGTCCTTGTCCGAGAACGGTCTCGACTTGAACAGCGCCGTCGAGGAATTCGAGAATCGCTTGATCGAGGAAGCCCTTCGACGCACGAAGGGCAACAAGCAGGCGGCAGCGCGCCTGCTCGGCTTGAAGCGGACGACGCTGGTCGCGAAGCTGCGGCGGCGCAAACCGGGTGCGGCACCGTATCAGGCGCAGCAGAGCTACTTGCTGTAGGGGGAGGGGGAGATGGAGACGAAGCACGAGGGCAACGTCCTGGTGGTCGACGACGATCGCAACGCGGTCGACATCCTGAACCGCCTACTGACGAAAGAAGGCTTCCTGGTGCAGTGCGCGCATGGCGGGCGCGAAGCGCTGGCGCTGGTCGCCGCGCATCCGATCGACGTCATTCTGCTCGACGTGATGATGCCCGATATGGACGGCTTTCAGGTCTGCGAAGCGCTGCGACAGAACGATCGGACCCGCGAGATCCCGATCATCCTGCTGACGGCCAAAGACGACATGGAGACGCGAGTCGTCGGCATGCGGCTCGGGGTCAGTGAGTTTCTGACGAAACCCATCAATAAAACGGAGCTGTTCGCGCGACTGCGGGCTCAGATGCACCAACGAACGATCGAGCACCGCATCTCGCACATGCTGAGCTCCTGAAAACGACGACGCGCCGAGGAGCGGGGCTTCTCGGCGCGTCGTACCATTCCGAGCCGTAGGCTCAGTGCATGTCGGCTTCGGGCTTTTTGCCTTCGACAGCCGGCTTCTCGGTATTCGCGGGCTCCCCAGCCCCTGCCGCTTTCGGGGCCTCGCCTGCCTTCGGGGCCTCGGCGGCCGCCGCTTTGCATTTGTCGATGTCGGCCGTCGAGATCATCATGGTGTCCGCGATGTCCTGCGCGGAACGTCCCATCTTCACGGACTTCATCACGATCCCGCAGTTGACGTCGGACGCAAAGCTCGACGCCGTACCGGCCAGAACCATAAGGGCTGCACCGGTCAAACTCAGCCACGCTGCGCGCATGCTCGAACCTCCTTGCAGGTTCACGGTGCATCATTGCACCGTGTGTGGGGTAACAAGCGGCTCCAACGGTCGTCCCACGCTCGAGTCGCGGTGACGGTGTGCGCGCGAATTACACTACGCAGCGGATTCGTACACAAGTGTTCCCGCCGCGGCGAGAAGCTCGCGCATGGCGGTGGTGGAGGGCGCCTGGGTGAGCGCCGCCCGCAGCTCGGCCCCCCCGCGCAAATGCTTGACCATACGGCAGGCCAGGCCGCGGGCTCGGCCGAGCGCCGCTGTCGCCGGCAGCTCTTCCTCTAGCCGGGCGATCAGGCGGTCGACCGCGCCGAAACGTTCTGCGGGCGTGACGACGGGAACCGGCAGTCCGCGTTGCAGATGGTCGATCTCGCGGAAGATCCAGGGGTGGGAGAGTGTCGCCCGTCCCACCATCACGCCATCGACCCCGGTTTGCGCAAAGCGCGCGAGCGCACCGGCGGCGCTGGTGACGTCCCCGCTGCCGATGACGGGGACCCGCACAGCTTGCTTGACCCGCCCGACGAGCTCCCAATCAGGATCGCCGGCGTAAAGCTGCTGGCGGGTGCGGCCGTGGACGGCGATCGCGGCGACGCCCTCCCCTTCGGCCATCCGCGCGACCTCGACGGCATTGCGCGAACCCTCATCCCAGCCGGCGCGCAATTTTACCGTGAACGGAATGGTTAGCGCGCCACGCAGCGCGCGCAGGATGTCCTGCAACACCGTCGTCTGACGCATCAGCTCGGCCCCGCCACCGCGCTTGGTCACCTTGGGAGCCGGGCAGCCGCAATTGATGTCGACGACGTCGGCGCCGAGATCCTGCGCCATGCGCGCCGCCTCCCCCATGCGCTCGGGGTCGGCGCCGAAGAGCTGAATCGAGAGTGGGTGCTCGGCCTCGCGATAGCGCAGCATGTTGCGCGTGCGGAGATTGTGACGCGTCAGCGCTTCGACGCTGATCAGCTCCGTCACGAGCAGACCGACCGCGCCAGGATTCTGCTCTTTGACGAGCGAGCGATACGACGAGTCGGTGATGCCCGACATCGGCGCGAGCACGAGATTCGGCGTGACGACGACCGATCCGATCTGAAAGCTATTTGGCACGGCTGTCAAAGCACCGGCCAGCGATCGTTCCAGGGTCGCGCTTGCTCGTACGCGTAGGACGCCTGCAACACGAGATCGTCACGGAATCGGGGACCGACGATCTGAAGTCCGGCGGGAAGTCCGGTATCGGTGAATCCGGCGCGCACGCTCGCCGCAGGGTGCCCCGAGAAATTGAACGGGTACGTGAATGCGACCGCGCCGAGTGCCGAGCTGATCGGCTCACCGTCGATCGTTTCCGGGAACGGACCCGCGGCGGCGAATGCCTCGGTCGGGAGCGTCGGCGTGAGCAGCAACGCATGACGAGCGAAGATCCGGGCGAGCACCGCCTGCAGATCGGCGCGCTTGCGCTGCGCCCGGCCGATGAACTCCGGGGTAATGCCCTTGCCCTGCTGCAGCCCTTCGTAAAATGCCCGGCCCCACTGATCGCGATGCCGCTCCACCCGATCGGCGAGGAGCGCGTAATTCTCCGCCGCCGACACGAGCGCCCACTCGACGCCGAGATCGGGAAAGACGTCGTCGATCACCGTGACCTCGTGCCCGAGTTGGCGGAACACGTCGATCGCGGCCTCGACCTCGCGCCGTACGTCGTGCTGCACGCGCGCGTACCCGAGCCCGAGGCTGACCGCGATCGACAGCTTGGCCGGCAGCGCTTCGAGCGTCTCGACGTAGGACAGCCCGGGCAGCGGCAGACTGTTGGGGTCAGCGGGATCGGGTCCGGCGACGACGTCGAGGAAGAGCGCGGCGTCGCGCAC
>JBDSJB010000250.1:0-2815 GCA_039917665.1 Binatia bacterium | reverse complement strand
CCATTGCCGCGGCGGCCGGGGTGGTGCGCGTCGGACCTTCGATCGTCGGCCGCGTTGGGGCGTGCCTCGTCCTCGCGGCGCTTGCGGCCGTCACGACGACGCGGTTGCCGTCGTACGCGACCGCGCTTTCGCTCTGGGGCATGGGCGTCGCCAACAATCCCGCGTCGGACTACGCCCGAAACAACTACGCAGCGGCCCTGATGGACGCGAGCCGCACGCCCGAAGCGATCGAGCATCTGAACGAGGCGCTCCGCCTGAATCCCGACTACGACCGCGCCCGCTACAATCTCTCCGCGTGCCTCGAGTTCCTCGGACGCCGGCAGGAAGCGATCGATCAGCTCCGCGTCATCGCCGAGCGCCGCCCGCGCGACACCGCCGTGTGGAATCGGCTCGGCCTCATGCTGATGCGGGAGAATCAAAACGAGGCCGCTCGCGATGCCTTCGCTCGCGCCGTCGCCGTGCTGCCGGATGATCCCGTAATGGTTCGCAATCTGGGTGACGCGTTGGCCAGGCTGCAACAATGGGACGACGCCATTCGCTCCTTCCGGCACCTGACCGAGCTGCAACCGAACGACGGCGACTATTGGCGCCGACTCGGCGTGACGCTGCTGAGCGCGGGTCGCAACGACGAGGCACTCGCGGCGCTGCAACGGGTCGTCACGATCGGCCCCGTCACCGGCCGCGCCTACGGCGATCTGGCGAACGTCCTCTACCGCGTCGGTCGGTGGCCCGAAGCCGCGACCAACGCGCGCCGCGCTCGCGAGCTCGGGTACGTGGATCCGGAGGTCTGGCGCGCGCTCGAGAACGCCGGGGTTCTGGACTGACTACGCGCGATCGCCGTAGCGGACCGAAACGAGGACGAGCCCCTGCGGCGGTGCCGTCGTGCCGGCGCGGGTGCGATCGCGGCTCGCCAGCGCTTCCGCCATCACGTTCGGGTCGCGCCGCCCGATGCCGATCTCGACGAGCGTGCCGACGATCGAGCGCACCATGTGCTTCAGGAACGCATTGGCCTCGACGCGATAGACGCAGAGGCCTTCGGCCTCGGTGAACCCGCTGTGCACGACCTGGCGCACCGCACTCTCGGACTCGCAGTCGGCGGCGCGAAACGTCGAGAAGTCGTGCTCACCAGCCAGCATCGACGCCGCGAGCCGCATGGCACGAATGTCGAGCGGGCGCGACATGTGCCACGTGAAGCGATGCCAGAACACCGAGCGCCAGGGCTCGGTCCAGATGCGGTATTCATAGACGCGCGACGACGCGTGCCGGCGCGCATCGAACTCGTCGGTCGCCACCGCGACCTCGTGCACGGCCATGTCGGGCGGCGTGAGCGCGTTCAGCGACTTGCGGAGCTCGCGCGGCTCGACGAGATGCTCGCTCCGAAAGGTCACGACCTGGGCGAGCGCGTGCACGCCTGCGTCGGTGCGGCCCGCCGCGGCGACGCGCACAGGATGACGCAGCGCCGTCGCGAGGGCCGTCTCGAGCACGCCCTGGATCGTGCGCACCGCGGGCTGGAGCTGCCACCCGTGGTAGTCGGTCCCATCGTACTCGAGCAGTAAGCGGTACTGCGGCATGAGGAAGCGGCGGCGGCTCGGAACGGACCGCCGCGAGCAAACCGGTTACAGCTCTCGGCTCACGATCTCCGCGATCTGCACGGCGTTCAGCGCGGCGCCCTTCCGGACGTTGTCAGCGGCGACCCAGAGCTGCAGGCCGTGCGGATGCGAGGGATCGTTCCGCACACGGCCGACGTAGACCGCGTCGCTGCCGCCGACGTCGGCAGCCGTCGGGTACGGCATCTCTTCGCCGATCTCGCAGAGGATCACACCCGGCGCTTCGCGCAGCATGAGACGCGCGTCGGCCGCGTCGAGCGGCTGTTCGAGCTCGACCGTCAAGGCGACCGTGTGGCCGAAGAACGTCGGCACACGCACGCAGGTGACGGCGATCGGGAGCGTCTCGAGGTGGAGCACCCGCCGGGTCTCGGCGATGACCTTGGCCTCTTCCTTCGTCGACCCGTCCTCCAGAAACGCATCCACCTGGGGGATGCAATTGAACGCGATCCGACGCGGGAATACCGCCCCGTCCTCACCATCGGCGGAGTCACGCATGTTGAGGATGTTGACCGTCTCGCGCGACAGCGTGGCGATGCCGCGCTTCCCGCCACCGGAGACCGCCTGATAGCTGGACGCCACGATGCGGCTGATCCCGACCGCGTCGGCGATCGGCTTCAGCGCGACCACGATGGGAATCGTCGTGCAATTCGGGCTCGCGATGATGCCGCGGTGACGCTCGACGAGGTCCTCGGCGTTCACTTCCGGAACGACCAACGGCACGTCGGGGTCCATACGGAAGAAGCTGCTCTTGTCGATGACGACAGCGCCCGCATCGGCCGCACGCGGCGCGTATTCGGCGCTGACCTCACCGCCCGCGCAGAAGAACGCGATGTCGATCCCTTCGAACCCATCGCCGTCGAGCTGATCGATCCGCACCGCACGACCATTCCAATCGACACTCTCGCCGGCCGTCCGTGACGAGGCGAACAGCCGCAGGTCGCCCACCGGGAAGAGGCGCTCCTCGAGGATGCTCAACACTTCCGAACCGACGGCGCCGGTCGCACCGACGACCGCAATCGCGAACTCGCGTTCTGCCATCGTCGCGCTCAATCCTCGACGACGCGATTCACGGGAACGGCCTCGCGCGTGTCGGGATGCGCCGTCGCGGGGATCATGCCGTTTCGCCGTGCGTACTCGAAGAGCCCGCCCGCATCGATCACCGGACGCGCATCGCCGAGCGGCGTGAGCGACATCACGTTCTTGGTTCG
>JBDSJB010000249.1:0-5431 GCA_039917665.1 Binatia bacterium | reverse complement strand
CGGCGTGCGGCACGAGCGCGGCGACGAGCGCGTGACCGGCCTCGTGGTGCGCCACGATGTTCTTCTCGTCGACGGAGAGGACGCGGCTCCGGCGCTCGATGCCGGCGGTCAGCCGATCGGCGGCCTCATCGAAATCACTCGTGTCGACCTGGTCGTGATCGTGACGCGCGGCGAGTAGCGCCGCCTCGTTCACCAAGTTCGCGAGGTCCGCGCCCGAAAAGCCGGGCGTCCGGGCGGCGATGTTGTGGACGTCGAGCCCGGGGACGTGGCGGATCTTCTTCATATGCACTTCGAGGATCTTCACGCGGCCGCGCACGTCGGGAAGCTCGACGACGATCCGACGGTCGAAGCGCCCCGCGCGCAGCAACGCCGTGTCGAGCACCTCGGGCCGGTTCGTCGCCGCCAACAGCACCACGCCCTTCGACGCGTCGAAACCGTCCATCTCGACCAGCAACTGATTCAGCGTCTGCTCCTGCTCGTCGTGCCGGCCCATGCCGCCGGGTCCGGCGCTGCGCGATTTGCCGACCGCGTCGAGCTCGTCGATGAAGATGATGCACGGGGCCTTCGTCTTCGCTTGCTCGAAGAGATCGCGCACGCGCGCCGCGCCGACGCCGACGAACATCTCGACGAACTCGGAGCCGCTGATCGAGAAGAACGGCACGCCCGCCTCGCCGGCGATCGCGCGCGCGAGCAGCGTCTTGCCGGTGCCCGGGGGACCGACCAGCAGCACGCCCTTCGGGATCTGCGCGCCGAGCCGTTGATAGCGTTCCGGCGTTTGCAGAAAGCTCACGACCTCGACGAGCTCGCTCTTCGCCTCTTCGATGCCGGCGACGTCGTCGAAGCGCACCTTGATGTCCTGCTCGCTGTAGATGCGCGCGCGGTTCTTGCCGAGCGTGAGCGCCTGGCCAATCCCGCCCTGCATCAGCCGCTTCGACGCGAAGCCCCAGATCAACATCATGATGCCGATGGGCAAGATCCAGCCGACGATGAGGTCGCGCCAGAACGTGTTCTCGATGCGGCCGGCGAACTGGACGTCCTTGCGGATCATCTCTTCCAGCAGCGTCTTGTCGTCGACGCCCGGAATGCGGGTGACCTCGAAGACGCGCTCGACCTCGGCGCCGGCCCAGCGCGCCGCGAGCGGCTGATTGCGCTCGATCGCCTTCTCCTCGTCCTCGGTGAGCTTGGTGTCGGGCTTCACGCGCAGCTGAATGCGGTCGGCACCGATCAACGCCTCGGCGATCTGCCCCTGGTCGAGCAGCTCGTGAAAGCGGCTGTACGTCTGGGCCACGGGATTCGGGCGCAGCAGCAAGCCTTGCAGCAAAAAGAGCACCGCCATCGCCACCGCGATGTAGGTGAACGAGAACTGCATCTGAGTCTTCGGCACGCGGGGCATGAGCCTCCGAGCATGCGCACGCGACCCGGCGTGCGCAAGGGGTGGGGGGGGTCGGATGGCGTCGCAACCCCGATTGAAGGCGGGCGCGAGCGCGGCGTAGAGTCGCCCGTGCGCTGCCTCGCCGTTCTCGGGGTTCTCGTCGCCGCGTCGCTGGTCGGGTTACCGTCGGAAGTCGTCGCGGGTCGCGCGTCCTCGTCCACCGAGCCTGGAGACTTCGACGCCTACGTGCTGGCGCTCTCTTGGTCGCCCCAGCACTGCCGCACCCATCCCAAGGAACGCGGCTCTCACGAGTGTGGGACCGCGAACGGGTTCATCGTGCACGGCCTCTGGCCGCAAGCGGACTACGGCGCCAACCCGACCGCGTGTCGGCACAGCGGTGGACCGAGCAATGAGGTCGTCACAGGCATGCTCGATCTGATGCCGAGCGCGGGGCTGATCCGGCACGAGTGGCAGGCTCATGGCTCGTGCAGCGGGCAGAGTCCCACGCATTATTTTCGCGACGTCCGCAGCGCCTACGAGCGGTTCACGATTCCCCCGGCCTATCGCACGATTCGCGACACGACCGTCACGACGCTCGGCGAGATCGAACGCGCCTTCATCGAGGCGAATCCGACGCTGAAGCCCAACCGTCTGTCGGTCGTGTGTGACGGCAAAGCGCTCCGCGAGATCCGGATCTGCCTCGACAAGGAGCTCCAACCGCGCGCCTGCCGCGACGGCGGTCGCGATCGCTGTCCGGGTCGTGGCATCACCGTATTTCCGCGCGGCTCGTCACCGGACTGATGACGGACGAGCGCCACGCTCAGCGCGTGCGGGTCGTCCCCCACGCATCCCAGAACGTCAGGGTCTCGATCGGCGCGCGCGTGACCGGTCCGAACTTGCCGACCGGCCAGCCGATCGGCACGAGCGCCACGCTCTGGATCTCCGGCGGAATGCCGAGCCGATCCTTGATCGACTGCTCGTAGAGGAGATGCAGCGTCGTCAGCGTCGCGCCGAGCCCGAGGGCGCGGCACGTCAGCAGGATGTTCTGCACGGCCGGAAAAATCGACGCGTAGAGTGCGGCCGGGCTCGGCGGTTGGCTCTCCGGATCGGGCGGCAGGTTCATCGCCCGCGGCTGCATGCAGACGAGAAGCATCACGGGCGCCTCGTGCAGATGATCGGCGAGGTGCGTGGCCGCCGTGATCATCTTCACGCGCGCCGCGGCTTCCTCGAGTGTCGGCACGGGCGCGTCGGCAGCAGCCTGCATGTTGGCCTGCACGTAGCGGTCCCAGCCGCGCTTGTAGCGCTCCTGGATGAACCGCTTGGTCGCGGCGTCGCGGATCACGAGGAAGCGCCAGGGCTGCGTGTTGCCGCCGCTCGGCGCCCGCGTCGCCGCGTCGAGAATCTTCCAGATCAGCTCGTCGGGCACCGGGTCGGGCTTCAGACGGCGCATCGAGCGCAGCGAGTACATGATCTCGAAGAGCCCGGGATCGTCGGCCATGGCGTACCTCCTTGGTCAGGTCTGCAGCAGCTTCAACACGTCGCCCGTCAGGTCGAAGAGCTGGGCGCAGCCCGCCTCACCACCGAGCAGCGTCTGGCTCCGCTTCCGCAGCAGCGCGTCGACCGACTCGCCGATCATCGACCGCACACGTGATTGCGGCTCGTCGCAGAGCCCGCGGTACGGGAGCCGCGACGTGATCGAGTCGGCGGCAACGATGGTGCCGCTCGTGGTGTCGATCTCGTAATGCACGTCGAAGCCGTGCACGTCGTCGTGCATCGACGAGAAGAGGTGCAGCCGGGTTCCCGTCCGGACGAGGCGTGCGAGCTTCCGCCGAACGAAGACGCGCGTCGCGCCTGGCGCGGGGCTGTAGAACGTCGGCGGGAGCGTCGGCGTCACCGTGCGCGTCGCGAGGAGCGCGTCCGCGGCTGGGCTGTACGTGAAGCACGAGCCCGGCAGATCGGCCCAGCTCGTCATGTCGAGCTGCCGGCACGCGGCGCCGTCGTCGGCCGGGATGGGCCCCGTGATTGCGGCGGGAATCTTGGCGACCTGGCGCGCGAGACGGGCCACCTCGAGCGCGGCATCGATCACGAGCGGCGCGCCCGTGCCCTGCCCCACGAACTCCGCGAGCCGACGCCCGAAGCCGCCGACCATGCGCGTCCCGCCGAGACGCGCGACGCCAGCCAGCGCCTCAGGCGCGACGTCCCCCGCGAGCGCGCGAGCGTGGGCCGTCCGCATCTCGTAGGCCGGCGCCACCGTACAATCCGCCACGATCTCGACGCTGCGCTCGTCGTCCTCGAGCCGCACCGTGTGGGTGAAGCCGTCGGCCGACGTGTTGTCCGACCAGCCGAGCATGCGGCGCTCATAGCGATTGCGCGCGTCGAGGAGGCTCGGGGCGAGCATCACGCGCCGAAGACCTCACGCAGATACGGGTTGAGCATGCGGCCCTCGGGATCGAGCGACGCGCGCACGGCACACGCATCGGCCCAGCGCGGATAGAGCGGCGCGAAATCGCCGGACTTCAGGCTGTTGAGCTTGCCCCAGTGCGGACGCCCTTCGTAGCGCCGGAAGATCGGCTCGATCAGCTCGAAGAAGAACGCGTGCTCGTCTCGATAGTAGGCGTGCACCGCGATCGATCCCGACGCGCGGCCGTGGAACGGGGAGAGCCACGCGTCGTCGGGCGCGATGACGCGCGCCTCGATCGGGAAGAAGACGTCGGAGCGATGACGTTCGATCACGGCGACGACCTCGCGCAGCGCCGGCATCTGCGCGTCGAACGGCAGGTGGTACTCCATCTCGTTGAAGCGCACCGGCCGCTCGTTCGAGAGCAGCTTCCACCCTTCGTCGATGGCCTCCTCCGCGTGCTGGCCCGCGAGCGCCAGCTGCGCCACCCAGCGCCGGAGGGGCGGGAAGAATCCCGTCCAGTCGCGCAGGCGCTTCAGATCCATCAGCACCTCGGTGTCGACATCGGGTCCGCGCGGATGCAGCGGCTCGGTCGTCTCGTCGACGGTGATGACGGCGGCGAGACCGGTGAACGGCAGGATGAAGAACTCGACGTTGCGGTGCTGCGTGACGAGCGTCGGCCACGCGGTCATCACGTCGTCGGCCTTGCGGATCTCGACGCGCTTCTTCACGCGCGTGAGGGCCGCGTTCTGCAACGTCACCTGCGTGACGATCCCGAACGCCCCGAGCCCGACGCGCGCGGCGTGGAAGATGTGGGAGTCGCGGGTCGCATCGCACTCGACGATCACGCCCTTCGGCGTCGCGATCCGGAGCGCCACGACGTCGCCGTGCAGCGCCTTGAAGCCCTGCCCCGTTCCGTGCGTGCCCGTGCCGAGCGCGCCGCCGAGTGACTGCTTGTTGATGTCCGGCAGGTTCGGCATCTCCTGCCCGATCGCCGCGAGCGCCGGACCAATGTCGCCGAGGCGCGTCCCGGCGCGGAACGTGGCCTGGCGCGTGGCCGCGTCGTGGCCGACGAGCCCGGTCAGGCCGTCGAGGGTGACGAGCGTGCCCGCCGTCGGGACGAGCGCCGTGAACGAGTGCCCCGCGCCGACCGGCCGGATCGGCACGGGCGCCGCCTTCAGCATCTCGGCCACGCGCGCTTCGCTGTCCGGGCTCGCGCGCTCGACCGGATACGAGTGCTGCAGCCCCGACCAATTGCGCCACACCAGATGCCCGTTCGCGTCCTGCACGGGCGGGCCCGGCGGCTCGACGTCGCGGCTGCAGCCCGGCGTCGCGAGACCGCTGGCCCCGGCGGCACCCGCGAGCAGCGCCGCTTTCAGCACCGACCGCCGCGAGACCGTCGAGCCGGCTTCCGCTGCCGGAACGGACGCCACCTATCGATCCGCCATGAAGTGGATGAGCGCCTCGTAGTCCGCGGCACTGCACCCGAAGCACTGACCGCCGGCCGGCATGCCGCCGAGGCCGTTCACCGTACTCTGCAGCAGCGTCGGCACGCCCTTCGCCCAGCGCGGCATCCACGCGGTACGGTCGCCGGTGAGCGGCGCGCCCGAGTCGGCGAGCGTGTGGCACTGCTTGCACGATTGGGCGTAGAGCCCCGCGAG
>JBDSJB010000248.1:0-14902 GCA_039917665.1 Binatia bacterium | reverse complement strand
TTCGCCGATGAAGGTGACCAGCAGCTCGAGCAGATGCGCGGCGATCGCGACCACAGCCTCGCCTTCCGTGGGCGCTTCGCCGGTGCCCGTATCAGCGACGAGATGTTCGATTCCTTCCAAGCGACCGGCCACACCGATCGTGACGTTTTGCAGGGAAGGCATGTCCGCGCGCGCCAGCACCAACGCCCGCTCCAGAAGCGAGGAGTAGCCTTCCGCGCCGACGAATCGCGTGAGAGCTATGCGTAGCTTCTCGATCACCACGGGCGCTGCATAACCGTGCGCGGCGGAGGTAGTTCGGCTGAGAGCGAGCAACCGCCGGGCCAAGTCCCGCATCGCTGGAGATGGCGTACACATACGGATTGACGCTTAGCGAAGTTGTTGTTTGTCGTCGAGGGAAACTCTGCACAGGTCGATCGCTTGAGGTACGAGGAATCTCGATCGACGCGGACCAGTCTCGCGTGCCCCGCGGTCGATCTCTCGGTCCGGTGGGCGATCGTGGTCGCACTCGCTCACGTATAACCACGCGCGTAGACACGCGCTGTTTTTATGCTCGGCTCGCTCTGTTACCTTATGCTTATGCGCGCGCGGGAGGACGTTCCCGCGAGCCCGGAGGCACTGATGCTGCACGAGTTTCTCAGCGAGAACCGCGAAGACATCATCGCTCGCACGCGGGCGCACGTCGCCAAGCGGCCGGCGCCACGCGCGACGAACGCCGAGCTCGACCATGGAATTCCGCTGTTCTTGACCCAACTCGTCGACATGCTCCGCACCCCTCGGCTCGAGGCTGGTGAGGCAAAGATTGTTGAGGGCGCGACCAAGCATGGTGACGACCTCCTACGGATGGGCTTCACGGTGGGGCAGGTGGTGCAGGACTACGGCGGGCTTTGCCAAGCGATTACCGAGCTCGCCGTCGAACGCAAGGCTGCGATCGGCGGCGGCGAGTTCAAGATCCTGAACGGTTGCCTCGATAACGCCGTGGCCGCTGCCGTCACCGAGTTCGGGCGGCAACGCGAGACCTCCATCTCCGAGCAGGGCGTCGAACACCTTGGGCTGCTGGCCCATGAACTACGGAACGCCCTCAATACCGCGACGCTCGGATTCAGCGCGCTGCAGTCGGGAGCAGTCGGGACGAGCGGGAGCACCAGTGGCGTAGTCTTTCGCAGCCTCGCCCGTATGCGCGATCTCCTCGATCGCTCCCTCGCAGAAGTGCGCTTGAAAGCCGGCATTCACCGTCGGACGAACGTGGTGGTGGCGGTGCTCATCGAGGACGTGGCGATTGCCGCCGCCGTCGAAGCGACGCACCGAGGGTTGCAACTCACCGTGGGACCGGTCGCCGAGAGCCTGAGGATCCACGCGGATGCCCAGATCCTGGTGTCGGCATTGTCGAACCTGCTTCAGAACGCGTTCAAATTCACGCGTCCCGGTGGCCACGTATCGCTGAACACCCACTCGACCGTCGATCGCGTGCGGATCGACATCGAGGACGAGTGCGGCGGGCTTCCGGCCGGAAGGGTTGAGGATCTGTTTCGCATGTTCGAGCAACGCGGCACCGATCGCACCGGACTCGGCCTTGGTCTCGCGATCAGCCGTCAAGGCGTCGAGGAGAGTGGCGGCACGATCCGCGTGCGCGATCTACCTGGCCAGGGATGCGTGTTCACCGTCGATCTGCCGAGACAGCCGTAGCGGTTCTTTGATCACGAGCTCGCGCCGAGCTTCATCGCAACGATGGCGCTGCGCCCACCGGGCCGTCCAGAGCAATCCGGGTCAACCAGGGGATCGGGAACGCATGGAGGGCTATATTCCTTCGTCGTCGTGTCTTGGCCCTGCCGAAACTCCCTCGCATCTTGACGTAATGAATCTCCGGAACCGGACACTGGCTCTGGCGGTGTCGGGCCGCAGAGGCGCCGCACGAAGCGAGCAATCGCTGCACGTCGAACTGCTTCGTCAGTAGTCCCGAACGCCGAAGCTGCTCGGCGATCCCTCCCCCGTCGTAGGCACCCGAGAAAAAAGGCGTCCGGATTCGCAGGCGGCCGCGGCGCACTAACTGGCAGCTCGTAACCGCTTGACGCCATGCAAACGGCGCGCGGCTGGCTCTCTTCGAGTCGCCCGCGCGCCGCTGTAACTGCGAACGACTAGCGTTGATTTTGCGCGGCCTTGTCGTCTTTGCCCGGCTTCTCCTGGCCCTGTTTCTCTTGTCCCTGCTTTTGAGGCTTTTTGTTGTCCGGCATGGTCGTTCTCCTTTTGATTGATCGGCTCGTGTCGGCCCGTGCTCTCCTAAGCGATGCGCGTGCCAAGAGAGCTCCGTCAAAAGCCTCCGTTCCACGCGGTCGACATCGGCTGAACGCGAGAACGCGCAGCGCAAACTACAGAGCGCGGGCGCAGCAACTGCAAAGCACCCGAGGCACCAGGGTGACGTCGCGATCCCTCAAAGCGAGGAGCCGCGTCACGAGTATCGCCGCCCCGATCGCCAGCGCATCCTCGATCAACGCCGCTGGGCGCTCACGCCCCAACAGGGCGGCGAGCCGACCCCGGAACGTGAACCCCCGAGTATTCTGGCCCGTCGATGAGTCAAATGAAGCAGGAGGTGAGAAAGATGAGCGCGATGAGAACATCAACGGTTGCGGCGAGCGCGTCGCAGCAACCGTCCGAGATCGGCAGCTGGCGCGGATCGACTACGAAGTGCGGGCGTTCGTGAAGGAGCGGCCGGTGGGCTCTGCCTGGGAGCCGGCCAACAAGTGCTCCTTCGCGGCTCTCGAGTGTGGTCGGACCTCGCGGTAGTGGCACCTCCGGCTTCGGTGATCGGGACGGCCTAATGCCGGTTCCGCAACCACTCCATGTTCAGGCCTTCGTCGCGATCGCGATGGGTACGAACGCGGGCCGTTGTCGAGTATCCGACTTGTCCTGGAAGCCACTCGTGTCGTTCTTCAGAGACCCACGCCCTTGGCGCGTGCGTTGCGCATCCCTATCGTGGCCGCGCAGTACTACGCCCGTAGTAAACCGGCTACCGCGTTGCCGCACGTTCGTGACACACACACACACACACACAGGTCATTCCTTTCTTGTCCGATCGTTCCTCCGGCCTGGGCGGATAGCCAAGGAGGCGCTGATGCTGGAAGCGAGAATTGTCTCACCCCGGGGCTCCCTCTATATCGCCGCCGAAGCTACACCGTACGACGTGCAGGAGCTTCGCGGGCACGTACGCGCGCTCCGTACCGGCAACGCGCGCGACCTACGCCTGACGTTGCGCATGGGCCCGGCGACGCGTGCGCGCATTGGCGCCCTTGTGACGGCACTGGCAGAGGGACTCGCCCGCGAGGGCATTTGGGTCAGCGTCGAGGATGCGCCAGTCGTCCCGAAGGTGAGTCCTCGAGCGTCCACGCCGAGGACGCATCGGCGCGAGGTCCTGCTCGTCGAGGACGACCCCGATTCGCGCGACGCGCTCGCGGTGGTGTTGGAGATCCATGGGTGGCATGCGCGCAAGGCAGTCGATGGGCAGGACGCCCTCGACCAGCTCCACGCCGGCTACCAGCCGTGCGTGATCCTGCTCGATCTCCGGATGCCGCGGCTGGACGGCTGGGGGTTTCGCGACGTGCAACGCCGAGATCCCGCGCTGTGCGGCATCCCCGTGGCGCTGCTCACGGCCGTGGACAACGGCAAGCGGGAGGCGCGGCGACTCGATGTCGACACGGTGTTCACCAAGCCCGTGGATCTCGACGCCGTGCTCGGGTTCATGGAGCAACACCGCGCGGGCGGATCGTGGACGCGCTAGCAAGCTAGCCGCCGGTGCCTCCCGGAGCGGCCGGGGGCAGGCTCCAGCGGGTCGCGTCACGTCATCCTTCTCGTCGAGGACATCACGATGCGAGCACCGACCTGCAGCGCTTCCTGCGCGCCCATCATTTCGAGGTCGTCGCCGCGTTCGACGGGTAACAGGCGCTCGATCGGCTGCACGCGGGGCCGCGACCGAGCGTGATTCTCCTCGACGTGATGATGCCGGGGAAGGACGGGCACGCCTTTCGCGCCGCCCAGCGCGCAGACGCCACGCTGGCGGCGATCCCGGTGATCGTGTTCTCGGGTGCCTACGACGTGGGAAGCATTGCTGAGCAGCTCGGCGTTCGGGACTACCTGACGAAGCCGTTCGACGTGCAGCGCTTTGCTCGCTTCGTGCGGCGGCGCTGCGGCCCGACACCGCCAGAGCCAGTGTCCGCTTCCGGAGATGCGTACGTCAAGATGCGAGGGAATCTCGGCAGGGCCACGACACGACGACGAAGGAATATAGCCCTTCTTACGTTCCCGTCCCCTGATCGACCGGATGCTCCGGACGGCCCGGTGGGCAGCGCGGATCGCGACGAAGCCCGGTGCGAGCTCGGGATCGAAGAACCGCTACGGCTGTCACTCTCCTCGACGCCTTGACGGCTGATCGCGAGCCCAAGGCCGAGTCCGGTGCGATCGGTGCCGCGTTGCTCGAACATGCGAAACAGATCCTCGAATCTTCCGGCCGGAAGCCCGCCGCACTCGTCCTCGATGTCGATCCGCACGCGTTGGTGATCAGCACGCGTGTTGCGAGCGGCTTCACCGCGATGCCGCGCTTGGCACCGACGATGGTCAGGCCTTTCACCGTGATGCCCTCGCCGTCGGTGATGGTGAGGCCGGCGTCCCAGCCCGTTGCGTCGAGGATTGCGCCCTTCTTGGCCGCAATCGTGAAGAGAACGAGCCCGTCACGTTGACGCACTCATGGTACGTGCCCGGATAGACGATGAGGCCCGACGCCGAAAAACGCACTCGCGAGAGCCGCGGCGAACGACTGAAACTCGTATCGCGCGTCGGGACCGAGCGTGGAGAATCTGAAGCTCGCGTCAGTCGGGCGGGCGGGCGCGAGCGCAACGGCAGCGACGATCGCGGAGGAGACGAGGCGGGACCGTCGACAGGGCATCGGGGCTCCTTACTGCGGTGCCCCGGAGGAGGGGCCGCTCAGGCCGGGAACGGGTGGAACTCGAGCGAGACTCCGAAGACCTCGCTCAACAGCAGATACAGCGCGAGCAAAGCGGTGAAGAGCGCCGCGAAGGCGCCGATCGCGATCCCCGAGAGGAAGATCAGCGAGATCAGCGACCCGGCAACCACGAGGGGCAGCAACAGCGGATTCTGATTGAAGGGCGCGACCGGCTCGAGGAGGGGCATCAAGCCCCGCTCGCTCGTCTCCTGACGGATGTTCTCCAACAGCTGACTGGCTTGATCGTAGATGTAGTCGAACATGCGCTCGTGACTAGCACATCCCGCAAGGCACGGGCCAGTCACGAGTGCGGGCGGACGTGAACAATCCACGGCGCCCCCGCCTGAGGCGACCGCGTGCGCGTCTAATGCGTTTCCGCCCAGCTCTTGGCCGTCCGGATGTCGACCGTGAGCGGCACCGCGAGCGGCATCACCGCCTCCATCTCGTGTCGGATCACGGCGGAAACCTCCTCTGCAGCCGTCGCCTCGGCCTCGAAGACGAGCTCGTCGTGGACCTGCAGGATCATGGTTCCCGGGAGTCGATCGCGGGTCAGGCGGGCTTCGAGCTTGATCATCGCGAGCTTGATGAGATCGGCGGCGGAACCTTGGACGGGCGTGTTGATGGCCGTCCGTTCGGCGAACTGGCGGAGGTTGTCGTCGGGGCTCGAGAGCTCGGGGAGGTAGCGACGGCGATTCAGCAGCGTCGAGACGAAGCCCTGGCGGCGGGCCTCGGTGAGGGTCGTCTCCATGAATCGCGTCACCCCGACCAGACGGGCGAAGTAGTTGCGGATGTAGCCCTGGGCGTCGGCGTACGGGATCGCGAGCTCGCGCGAGAGGCGCTGCGCGCCCATGCCGTAGATGATGCCGAAGTTGATGACCTTGGCGCGCCGCCGCATCTCGCCGGTCACGAGGCCGGGGAGCACGTCGAAGACCTCGGCGGCGGTCCGGGTGTGGATGTCCTCGCCCTGCGTGAAGGTCTGCACCAGCACGGGGTCGTTGGTCAGGTGCGCGAGCACGCGGAGCTCGATCTGCGAGTAGTCGGCGCCGATCAGGACTTTGCCGGGTGCGGGCACGAACGCGGCGCGGATGCGGCGGCCGTCGTCGCTCCGGATCGGAATGTTCTGCAGATTCGGATCCGTCGACGACAAGCGCCCCGTCGCCGCGACCGTCTGATTGAACGACGTGTGAATGCGGCCGGTCTGGGGATGCACCAGCAGCGGCAGCGGGTCGATGTACGTCGACAGCAGCTTCGAGAGCGCGCGGTGCTCGAGGATCTTCGCCGGCAAAGGGTGCACGTTCGCGAGCTTGTTCATCGCGTCGACGTCGAGCGAGATGCCGGTCTTGCCCTTGCGCAGGCCCTTGGTCGGGATCTGCAGCCGATCGAAGAGCACCTCACGGAGTTGGATCGGCGAGTTGATGTTGAACGGGCCGCCCGCGAGCTCGTAGATCTCGGTCTCGATCTTGGCGACCGTCGCGCGATACTCGGACGACAATCCCGCGAGCACGTCGGTGTCGACCCGCACCCCGCGCCGCTCCATCGCCGCCAGCACCGCGAGGAGCGGCATCTCGACGTCGCGGAAGAGCGCCAGCCCGCCATGCTCCTCGAGCGCTTTTTCGAGAACGGGTCGGAGCGCCAGTGCCGTTCGCGCCGTCCATGCCGCGCGGATCGTCGCGTCCTCCGTCGGGGCGGTCATGCCGAGGAAATGCCGCGCCAGCTCGTCGACACCGTGGCTCGCGCGCGACGGGTCGAGCACGTACGAGGCGACGCCGATGTCGAAGAGGGTTCCTGCGAGCGCGAGATCGTGGCGCTCGAGCACCAGCAAGGCGCGCTTCAGATCCTCGCCGACCTTCGCGCACGTCGGCGACGCCAGCATGCCCGCGATCGCATCATCGCTGGCGAGCGGCAGGCCGCCCGTCACGTGCGCGTCGGGGAGCGGCGCCGCGGTGAGCGCCGCGAGCGACGCCCGCATCGCCGGCTCGACGGTCGCGTCGACGAAGATCCCGCACTCGGTCGCTCGCGCGACGTCGGCCAACACCTCGGCGCCTTCGCGTCCGTCGAGCGCGACCGGGGCCGATTAGGTCGGCGTCTCGTCGGACACGACGGTCAGGAGCGGGATCTCGCGCAGCAACCGATGGAACTCGAGTTCGCGGCAGAGTTCCTCCAACGCGGCGCGGTCCGGCCCGGCGTAGCGAAAGTCCTCGAAGGTTTCGGCGATCTCGAGGTTGCAGCGAATGGTGGCGAGATCTTTGGCGAGCGCCGCCTGCGCCGCGTGGGCGCGCACCTTTTCGATGATCCCGGCGGCGCCGCGGATGCCGCTCTTGGCGATCGCGTCGGGGTCGGCGAGCAACGCTTCCAGCGTCCTCGCGTGCTGGATCAGCGCCGACGCGGTCTTCTCGCCGATGCCCTTGATGCCGGGGATGTTGTCGATCGCGTCGCCCATGAGCCCGATGATGTCGACCCAGCGCTCCGGCTCGATGCCGTAGCGTTCCCGGACCTGCTCCACGCCGGTGCGCTTGTCGTACATCGGGTCGAGCAGCGTGATCTGCGGCCCGACGAGCTGCTGGAAGTCCTTGTCGCCGGTCACGATCACGACCTCGCCGCCCGCCGCCGCGATGCGCGTCGCGAGCGTGCCGATCACGTCGTCGGCCTCGACGCCTCGCATCTCCACCACGCGCGGCCGCAGCGCGTCGACGACGCGACGGATGAGCCCGATCTGCGGCACGAGCTCATCGGGCATCGACGAGCGGTTCGCCTTGTACTCGGCGTACATCTCGTCGCGGAACGAGCCGCCCGGGGCATCGAACACGAGCCCGAGATGCGTCGGCCTCTCGTCCTTCAGGAGCTTCAGCAGCATGTTCGTCACGCCGTAGGCGGCGTTGGTGGGCACGCCACGCGACGTCGAGAGGAACGGGATCGCGTGGAACGCCCGGTAGACGTACGCGCTGGCGTCGACGAGGTAGAGCCGCGGGACCGCCGGCGCATCGGCCGCCGCCGCTCGTTTCGACGCAGCCGGTTTCTTTGTCGCCGGCGCAGGCGTTCCGAAGGCGAGCTGCGCGTCGTCGGCGCTTTTTTTCCGTCCAGCCATCGAGCTCTCTGACCTGACCCGGTTACGTGAAAAGTTCAAGGTGACGGGCGATCGCACGTGGATCTCGCGCCCGCACTTGCCTCACCGACTCTCACGCTCACGCAGCAATGCGAGGAGCATCGGCACGACGAGACGATCCTTCGCGCGCCCCGCGCTGGTTTTCATCTCGATCAGGGTCGGGAGGTCGACGACGCGAAGACGGCGCCTACCATCGCTGAGCATCTCGGAATGCGGCAGCAGCTCCTCGTAGCCACGCCCATCGTGCAAGCGCCCCAACAGATCCAGTGGACCGAGGTTCGTGCTCAAGTTGAGCTGCCACCCACTCAGCAAGTGGGAAGCTTGGGGCGAAAGACGCCGCCCGCTGAGGTCACGGACGACGGCGTCGAGCCCCGCGAGCACTGCCGCGAGACGCTCCACGTTCGATGGCGTCATGCGATGCACGACGTCCAGATCCTGCGTCATCGCGAGGGCCCCGTGCATGATGGCGCTCACTCCGCCAACCACGATGAGCTCGACCTCCGCGGTCAGCAGCGCGTCGATCAGCGCTGGGAGATCAGCGTGCTTTGGGTGCGTCACGGCGGAAGCTCGAAAGGAAGGTCAGCGCCCCGGAACTTGCTTGCAATCGCTCCCAGGGCGAGAGGCTCAGTGCCCATTGCAGCAACGCCACGTCGACGTCGTCGACGGCCTGCACCAACAACGGGTCGGTCTTCTCGACGAGCGCACACAAGCGTTGGTACTCGCCGTTCGCCATCCTGGTCGGCGATGCTGCCCGAGGGCCGCGAGCCGCACAAGGCGACGCGGCGCCCCTCGAAGAAGGCGCTTTCATGACACGAATTGCCTCGTTCCTCGCATGCGCTCTCCGCTAGCGGCTGCGGCACCCAAGGAGGACTCCCATGACCCACCCCCCGCTCATGGTTCCGTGTTCCGTTGCTCGCGCTCGTGCTGCTGTCCGTCGCGCCGCTGTCCGCCGCCGCCGTCATCGATGTCGCACCCGGTCCGCGATCCCTCTGTCCGTGCTGCCGGAGCGCGCCAACGTGCGCATCCAACGTTCCGTCGCCTGCGATCACACGATCGGTATCCTGCGACGGCTGCGCCCGGCGCTCCGTGCTCGTGGCGGGCGGCGCCGCCAACTTCAACGGCGACACCGGCATCCTACTGCAGAACAGCGACGGCATCGTCGTCAAGGGAGTGCAGGTGCAGGAGAACCCGCTGCGCGGGATCGCCGTCGACGCGGGCTCGGACGACAACACGCTGCTCAGGAACGACGTCGGCGATGCCGTGACCGACGTGAGCGACGCCCGGCACCGGCAATTGCTGGAAGCGAAACATCTATACGACTGGCAGCGTGCCCGGCTGTCCGTGATGCGTCTGCGACCCGATCGCGTCACGTTATCTTGACAACCCCCCACCCCGTCGGTACTTCTCGCGCGCTTTCGCGGTCGCACGTCATCACGGAATGAATCACCGGAGCCACGATGCTCGAGGTTCGTAACCTCACCAAGCGCTACGGCGACATTGCCGCGGTTCGCGACATCAGCTTCAGCGCCCCCCAAGGTCAGATCCTCGGCTTCCTCGGACCGAACGGCGCCGGCAAGACCACGACGATGCGCATCCTCACCGGCTTCCTGCCGGCGACGAGCGGCACGGCCAAGGTCGCGGGCTTCGACGTCTTCACCGAGAGCGCCGAGGTCCGGCGCCGGATCGGCTACCTGCCCGAGAACCCGCCGCTCTACACCGAGATGACGGCCGAGTCGTATCTGCGCTTCGTCGCCCGCATCAAAGGCATGGCGCGGAACACCATCGAGGACGCCGTCGATCGCGTGATCGAAACCTGCGGCCTCGAATCGGTCCGCCGGCGCCTGCTCGGACAGCTCTCGAAAGGCTATCGGCAGCGCGCCGGATTGGCGCAGGCGCTGATCCACGATCCGCCGGTGCTCGTCCTCGACGAGCCGACGATCGGCCTCGACCCGATCCAGATCCGCGAGATCCGCGCCCTGATCCAGAAGCTCGCGGGCGAGCGCACGATCATTCTCTCGACGCACATCCTCCCCGAGGTGTCGCAGATCTGTGAGAAGGTCGTGATCATCAACGAAGGCCAGGTCGTGCTCGAGCAGGACATGGCGACCCTCAAGGCCAGCGGCACGCTGGAGGACGTCTTCCTCCGCGTCATCGCCAAGGCTCACGACGCGAACCACGCGCACACGGTGGAGGCCTCCGTCGTATGAGAAACATCTTTACCATCGCCGGCCGCGAGATTCGCTCGTACTTCGTCTCGCCGATCGCCTACGTCGTCCTGACCGGCTTCCTGCTCCTCGGGGGCTGGTTCTTCTTCAACCTGCTGGCGCGCTTCAACATGCTGCTGACGATCTACTCGGCGCAGCAGAACCCGCAGGTCCTGGAACGGCTGAACCTGAACGAGTTCGTGGTGGCGCCGCTCCTGCACAATCTGTCGATCATCTTGGTCATCCTGGTTCCGGTGATCACGATGCGGAGCCTGGCCGAAGAGAAGAAGGCCGGCACCTACGAGCTGCTGCTGACGTCGCCCCTCCACATCTGGGAGATCGTGCTCGGCAAGTTCCTCGGCGCCTTCCTCTTCATCGCGATCATGGTCGCGACGACGGGCGTGTACGCCTTGATCCTGGTGTTCTACGGCAATCCCGAGCCGGGCGTGATCCTCGCCGGCTATTTCGGTCTCCTGTTGCTCGCGACGTCCTTCGTCGCGGTCGGACTCCTCACGTCGTCGGTCACCGAAAATCAGATCATCGCCGCCGTGAGCTGCCTCGTCTCGTTGCTGCTGCTCTACATCATCGCCTGGCCCGCCGATTCCGCCGGCGAGACCATGGGCGCCATCCTGAAATACATGTCCCTCACCGAGCATTTCGCGCAGATGGTGAAGGGCGTCATCGACACGAAGGATCTCGTCTACTTCGGGACCGTGATCGTGTTGGCGCTCTTTCTCACCCATCGCTCGGTCGAATCGATTCGCTGGAGGTAGGCGTGGGGAGTCGCTCGACGTCGCTCTTCGGTCTGTGGGGCATCGTCCTCCTGGCCTTCGGCCTGGTGGCGTATGCCGTCGCCCCCGCCGCTTCCGGCTACGTGCTCGTGCACGTCGGCCTCGGCCTGCTGCTGCTCGTGCTCTATGTCACGTCGAGCCGCGAGAACCTCAGCAACTTCCTCGGCGAGCGCTCCACCAAGTACGGCGCCAACGCGATCGTCTACTCGCTGATCTTCCTGGCGATCCTGATCGGGCTGAACTACCTGGCCGCGCGTCACAACCACCGCTTCGACCTCACCAAGCAGAACGTGTTTTCGCTCTCGTCGCAGTCCTCGGGCGTGCTCGCCAAGCTCGAAAAGAAGGTCGAGGTCTTTGCCTTCTCCGAAGGCGGCGCCGACCCGATCATCGACGACCTGCTCGACAGCTACAAAAACGCCTCGAACAACTTCAGCTATCACATGGTCGACCCGGTGAAGGATCGCGACCTCGCCGAACGCTTCAAGGTCACCGAGGTCCCCTTCCTCCACATCCAGTACGGTGAGCCCGCCGCCGACGACAGCGCGGCCGCAACCGCGACGGTCACCCGCGACATCAGCGAGCAGACGATTACCAACGCGCTCCTGAAGGCCACCTCCAACACCAAGAAGGTCGTCTGCTTCCTCGACGGCCACGGCGAGCCCGACCCGGAGAATCGCGAAGCCCGCGGCGCCTCGGCGTTGCAGGACGCCCTCCGGAACGAGAACTACGAGACCCGGAAGGTCCTGCTCGCGAGCGAGGCGAGCGTACCGGCCGAGTGCAACATCCTGCTCGTCGCCGCGACCGAACGGCCGCTCTTCGACCATGAGGTCACGCAGCTCCGCGAGTACCTGAAGGCCGGCCGTTCCGCCCTCTTCCTCGTGCCGCCGCAACGCGGACAGCAGCTCGGCGAGGTCCTGGCGCCGTGGGGCGTGAAGCTCACCGACACCGTCGTCGTCGATCAGGTCGTCCGGCTCTTCCAGGGTCCGGCCCTCGGCCTGCAGATCCTGGTGTCGACCTACGGCGCGCACCCGATCACGAAGGACTTCACCGAGCGCACCGTGTTCCCGATGGCGCGTGCCGTCCAAGCCGACGCCGCGGGCAAGACCGGCGTCACCGTGACCGAGATCCTCAAGTCGAGCCCGTCATCGTGGGCCGAGAGCGATGCCGAGGGCGTCTTCAAGCGCGGCGAAGCGTCGCAGGGTGACGGCGACGTCGCGGGCCCGGTGTCTCTGGGCGTGGCCGTCATCGGCAAGCACAAGGAGATGGGCTTCGACAAAGAGGGCGAGACCAAGCTCGTCGTCGTCGGCGACGCCGACTTCGCGTCGAACCAGTTCTTCGGTCAGCTCTTCAACCGCGACCTCGTCCTCAACATGATGGGCTGGCTCGGCGGCGAGGAGCAGCTGATCTCGATTCGCCCGCGCGCCATCGAGGCGTCGCGTACGCAGCTGGCGCCGGACGAGACGCGGCGTATTTTCTACCTCTCGGTGCTGGTGCTGCCCGAGCTGCTCTTGTTCCTCGGCCTCACCGTGTGGTGGCGCCGGAGCACCAAGTGAAGCCGCGGAATACCCTTCTCCTCCTACTCGTTCTTCTGGCGCTCGGCGGTTACCTCTATTTCGTCGAGCGTCCGAGTCAGGACCGCGAAGCCGAAGCGAAGAAGTTCGTCACCCTCACGAAGGACGAGGTGACGGGCGTCACCCTCACCTACCCCGACCACGCGATCGTGCTCGCCAAGAACGAGCAAGGCCACTGGCGCCTCACGAAGCCGGTCGAGGCCGACGCGGACGATCCGGTCGTCAACAACATGATCGTCGCGATCGAGCAGGCCTCGGTGTCACGTAGCCTGGAGGACGTCGGCGACAAGCTCGCGTCGTACGGCCTCGCGCCGCCGGAAGCGACCGTCGCCCTGACGCTGAAAGACGGGAAGCCGTTCCCCGCCCTCAAGATCGGGAAGACGACGCAGATTGGCTCCGCGGCCTACCTCCAGAAGGGCGACGATCCCAAGGTCTACATCGGGGACATGGCGTTCCAGAGCGCCATGAAGAAGCAGGTGAAGGATCTCCGCGACAAGAGCGTGATCACGTTCGAGGACCAGGACGTGCGAAAGTTCGAGATCGCGAAGGGCGACACGGCAATCACCGCCGAGCGCGGCGAGGGCGACACCTGGAACATCACGAAGCCCACAGGCTACCCCGCCGACTCCGCCGAGGTTCGTTCGCTCCTCGCGAGCGTCCGCGGCCTCCGGGTCGACGCGTTCGTCAGCGATGACGCCGCGGCCGATCTCGGAAAGTACGGCCTCACCGAGCCGCAGCTGCGCGTCACCGTGTGGAGCGGCAAGGACGTGGCGCAGAAGACCCTCCTCCTCGGTGCCTTCAAGGACGACGAGGCCAACAAGAAGAGCATCTACGCCAAACGCGCCGAGCTTCCGGCGGTCGTGACCCTGCCCGACTTCGCCATCAAGAACCTCGACAAGCCGCTCAGCATCCTGCGCGACAAGACCGTCATCCGCATCGCGAAGGACAAGGCGGCGAAGATCACGGTCACGCGCAAGGACGACAACGGCTTCACGCTCGTGAAGCGCGACGGCGCCTGGCACCTCGAGGAGGCCGGCGCGGGCGCCGAGCGCGCGCCGACGCTGACGCGCTTCGTCGACGACGTCGCCGGGTTCAAGGGCACCGACATCCTCACCGAAGATCCCATGGTCGACCTCCGGGAGTACGGGCTCGCCACGCCCGACATGACCGTGCGCGTGTACGACGCCGAGGGAAACACGCTCGGCATGTTCATCGGGGCGCGCGGCCCCGAGCCGGCGGGCGATCCCAATGCGAAAGCGTTCGTCACCGAGGTCGGCAGCAACACCGTCTACATCGTGAAACCATTCGTCTACGACCGTATCGACAAGAAGCAAGCCGACTTCCGCGAGCAACCGCGGCCGTCGGCGAGCCCGGGCGCGGCAACGGCCGCGGGGGAACCGGGTGCGGTCGGCATGGGAGCTGGTGCGGGGGCCGTCGTCGGAGGCGGTGCAGGTACTGACGTCGGTGACGACGGCATGGGGATTCCGGGCGACGAAGGTGATGGGGGAGAAGATTCTGATGTGGAGCCCGGTGACGACGGGGGCGAGGAGTAGCGATACTCGTCGCTCCCGGTCGTTTCTGCGAAGCGCGCCGGTGGTCTTCGGTGGGCGCGCCGTGGAGGTGGGGGGTGTCGTTCAGCGCCGGGGTCTCTGGTGCCCAGCGCTTACTACTCGCCGCTGCCTCGTCCGTCCTGCGCACACGCGAGCTGCTCGGCGCTTCACGACACCCCCTACCTCCACGGGGTCCCGCCGGACGGCAAGCAGCTTCAGCCGACGTCCGCGGCTCGGGCTTCGTTCAGTGTAAGCGCCGTTCAGCTGCGTCCGTGAGCGGGTTCTTCTTTTCTTGAACGAAAGCTGCGGAAGCGCGTCTTGATCTTTGCAGGTGGCGGTCGCCGGGCGGGTGGGGGGCGTTGTGAAGCGCCGAGCACCTCGCGGGTGCCCAAGACAGCAGAGCAGCGGCGGGCAGTAAGCGCTGGGCCTCTGCGACCCCGGCGCGGAACAACGCCCCCTACCCGCCCGCCGCCGAAGCCGAACGGAAGCCCGGTGATGACGGGGCCCCTTCCCTCCCGATCGTAGCCGTCGCCTTGCAGTTGCGAGGACGGGTCGCGCGTGCTTTTTCGTTCCGATGCGCCCGGCACCCGCTCTCCGATTGCACCCGAGGCCGCGCCGCTGAACGCCCTCGAGATCGTCGTCCTACTGGGAGCCGGCGCGGCCGCTGGCGCCATCAACTCGCTCGCCGGCGGTGGA
>JBDSJB010000247.1:0-2640 GCA_039917665.1 Binatia bacterium | reverse complement strand
CCGGTGCGATGGCCGCGAGCACGATCGTGCCGGGCACGTCGCTCACGAAGCGGACGAACCAGAGTGTCGGTCCGACGGCGGCGCAAAGCACGAGCGCGATCGCCCAGCGGCGCGGTGCGGGGGCGTGTGCGCGCGGCTCGAGAGTCTCGAGAGTGGTCATGCCGAAGTGGGCTCCTGTACCACAGGACGACCGCAAAGGGATGAATGAGATTTCATCGTCCGGAGTCGACCGTGTGCGCCGCGCGGGTTAGAACGCCGGCCGCGGGAGGGGAAGACATGGGCGATGCCATGCTGGTGGATGTCGAGAAGGAAGAGCGCGTCTCGACGCCGTGGCAACGGAGCCTGCTGTTTCGCCACCCGTGGCTGCATTCAACTTGCTGACGGCGTTCATCGCGGCGTCGGTCGTCGGCGTCTTCGAGGAGACGATCGACAAGGTCGTCGCGCTCGCGGTCCTCTTGCCGGTGTTGGCGGGGCAATTGGGCAACACCGGCTGTCAGGCGCTGGCGGTCACGATCCGCGGCATCACGCTCGGGGAACTCACGTCGGCGGGCGCGCGGACGCTCGTCGCCAAGGAGGCGTGGCTCGGCTTTCTGAACGGTATCGGCACCGGCGTCAGTGCCGGCATCGGCATGCTGGTCTTCGCCGACTCGAAAGGGGATCCCAACGCGCCGCTCCTCGCATTGATCGTGCTCCTCGCGATGGTGGGGGCGTGCGTGATGAGCGGCATCTTCGGCGCGCTCGTGCCCCTCATCCTGCGCCGGCTCGGCGCCGACCCCGCGACCGCCTCTAGCATCTTTCTCACCACCGCGACCGACGTCGCGAGCATGGGGCTCTTCCCGGGCTCGCGACGGTGTTTCTACTCTGAGCGGTGGCGGCCGCGGTTCAGCGACACTGCGCGGGATAACTCTGCAGGCTCGGGACCGCCATCGGGTCGAGACAGCGGACGTGGAAGTCAGTCACGCACTGGACGCAGGCGATCAGATCGATGAGTTGGTTGATCGGGCGCGCGCATGAGGTTCCGCCGGGCGGCGTGACCGCGGGGCACGACGTCGGGAACCCGATCCACTCCGGCGGCGTATCGTCGCCACCGCAGAGATCGTCGCCCGAGCCGCACGCGCCGCAAATGCGGTTCACGAGCTTCTCGCCCGCCCGGACGAGACGCGGCGTTGCCTTCTGCGTGTCGGGGCACGTGCCCGCGACCTTGCCGTCGAGATCGCGCTGCTCGCAGTTGGCGAGCGCGCCGGCCGACGCGTCGAAGTAGCGCGCCACGCCGCGGCCGATCGTTTCCTGGCAGCGACCGACCTCGCTCGTCAGCGGATGCGCGACGAGCGAATCGTAGGGCAGCGCGATCGCGTCATCGACCGACGTCTCCCCGACGCAGGAGAGACACTCGGCGACGTCGCCGCAGTGGGCAATGGAATTGGTGCAGTTTCCGTCGCGAACGTTCGGGCACTGGCTCACGTTCCAGCCGATGCTCGCGAGATCGGTGTCGTCACCGCCGACGCCGCAGGTCTCGTCGCTGCCGCCGCAGTTTTTGTTCACGAGCTGATGAAACTTGATGCGCGCCTTCTCGAGCGCGGCGGCGGTCCGAGAGTCGGGGCAGGGTGGCGCGGTGTGACCGGTGACCACGAGGTCGCGGCAACGGCCCATCAGCTTCATGCGGGTCTGCGTGAGCTTCGCGAATCGTGCGGCGATCGTCTCGGCGCAGGTGACGGCGTGGGCGGTCTGGGAAGACGCGCTCACGATCGCGAGCGCGCACAGCAGAGACAGCAGGAAGGGGCGTTTCACGAGAGTCTCCAGGAGCAGCGGGGAATCGTTCAGGTGGATGAAGACGCGGCGGGTCCGCGTCGGCACGTCAAATCGCAAAACAAAGGATGGCCCACCCGGGCCCGGTCGGCAAGGCGAAAAACCACGCAGCGCAGCTGCCAGGGCGAGCGCAACGGACTGCTCCCTGTGCAGCGGCGCACGCGGACGCACTGCCGACGCGCTAGAAGCGTCGCGTCACCTGGCAGAACGCGACAGGTCCGCTCGCGGCGGCGATGCGATCGGTGGCAGCAGGCGGGCGGGTCGGGGATGGCTCCTACGGTCGCGCGGTCTCTGACACCCAGCGCGTACAACTGGCCGCTGCCTCCATAACCGGCGCACACGCGAGCTGGCGCTCCACGGAGCCATCCCCGACCCGCCCGCCTGCTGCCTCAACATTGCATCTCATTGGAGTCGGTTCGGCAGTGCGAGCCTACGCGCCTGTTGCTCGTCCGTGTTGCGATGCATCGCCGGCGGGTGGGTCAGGGTGTGCTCCGGGAGCCGCAGCTCGCGTGTGCGCAAGCCGGGGTGGCAGCGGCAGGTTGTCAGCGTTGGGTAGTACGACCCCGGCGACCGTAGGAGCACATCCTGGCCCACCCGCCGGCGACACGGACTGCCGACACCGCGCGAACCGCGCTCGCGCCCGCAGCCACCGGGGCTCGCGGACCCGATCGTCGCGCGGTGTTTGACAGGAGGTCGCGTCGCCGTTCTATGAGCTGCATGGAGCAACGACATGCGACGGTCGCCGTGATCGGCGCCGGTGACTACATCGGCGCCGCGATCGCGCGGCGCTTCGCTCGCGAGGGCTACACGGTCTTCGTCGGCCGGCGGAACGCG
>JBDSJB010000246.1:0-2841 GCA_039917665.1 Binatia bacterium | reverse complement strand
AAGGTCCGCACGGCGCGCTCCCCGTCGCGGATCAGATCGCGCAAATCGAAAAGCTCGGCCTCACGAGCAAGGGCGAGCCGCCACACGGAATCGACCC
The DNA here is from genome assembly GCA_039917665.1 of Binatia bacterium. Lineage (GTDB taxonomy): Bacteria > Desulfobacterota > Binatia > UTPRO1 > UTPRO1 > UTPRO1. The sequence continues at coordinate 2,744 of JBDSJB010000246.1, read as the reverse complement.
GCTCGTCTGGCAGTCGATGGTGCCGAAGGACAACGAGCCGAACGCCGCGCGCATCGCGCTCGGCAAGAAGCTCTACTTCGACACGCGCCTCTCGCAGGACGGCACGCTCGCCTGCGCCACGTGTCACGACGTGAGCCGGAGCTTCACCGATCGCCGACCGGTGTCGGAGGGCATCGCCGATCAGCTCGGGCAACGGAACGCCCCGACCACGATGAACGCCCTCTTCTTCCAGACGCAATTTCTCGACGGCCGCGCGCCGACGCTGGAAGAGCAGGCCAAGCTCCCGATCCTGAACCCGATCGAGATGGGCCAGCCGAGCCCAGAGGCGACCATCGCCAAGATCAAGGACGACGCCGACTACCAGCGCATGTTCCAGGCCGCCTACGCGCGCCCGGTGAACTACGACGACCTGGGGCGAGCGATCGCGTCGTTCGAGCGCACGCTCGTCTTCCTCGACGCGCCCTTCGACGACTTCGTCGCCGGCGACACGAGCGCCATCTCCGCCAAGGCCGCGGAGGGCTGGATCCTCTTCAACGGCAAGGCGCGCTGCATGACCTGCCACATGCTGAATCCGTCGAACCCGCTCGGCACCGACGATCGCTTCCACAACGTCGGCGTCTCGGCGCTGAAACAGGACTTCGAGGCTCTCGCCGGCAAGGCGCTGAAGGCGCTGCACGGCAAGGAAGGCCAAGAGGGGATCGAGGCGGTGGACCGGCTCGCGCTCGAAACCAACCTCTCGGAGCTCGGACGCTTCCTCGTCACGAAGAATCGCTCCGACATCGGCGCGTTCAGGACGTTCCAGCTCCGCAACATCGGCATCACCGGGCCGTACATGCACGACGGCTCGATGCAGACGCTCGTCGACGTCATGGACCACTACAACAAGGGCGGCGAGACCAATCCGTTCCTCGACGGCGGCATCGAGCCACTGGCGCTCACGGACACCGAGATCGAAAACGTCGTCGAGTTTCTGCACACGCTGACCGACAAGCGTTTCGCGGCCGAGCAACGCACCGAGACGGCCCGGCAACGCGCCGTCGCCGCCAAGCAGCGTCCGTTCCGCGACAATGCGTTGGCCATGCGGAAGGTCCTGCCGTTCGAAGCTCGGGTGATGGGAACGAAGGAGGGCGCACGATGAGCCGCAAGTTCACGAGCATCGAGACGAAACACTATGAAGAGCGCGACGCGCTCTTCGATGCGCTGCCGAAGCTCGGCCGGCGCGACTTCCTGAAGGTGTCGGCGGCGGCCGTCGCAGCGGCAGCCGGGAGCGGCGTACGCTTCTTTCCGACCTCCTTCCAACCCGTGACTGTTGCCAACGCCGCGAACCGTGAGCCGTTCACCTTCGCCTACATCTCCGACTCGCACCTCTACCGGAAGGATCTGAACGATCGCTTCGTGCGCAGCATCCTGCGCGCGGTCGACGACGTGAACCACCTCGATCCGAAGCCCGACTTCATCCTCTATGGCGGCGACCTGGCCCAGCTCGGCAAGCGGGAAGAGCTCGATCTCGGCGCCGAGATCCTGAAGAACGTGCAGCAGCCGATTCGCATGATGGTCGGCGAGCACGATTGGTTCCTCGACATGGGCGCGCGCTGGCGCGAGCTCTTCGGCGAGCCGACCTATTCGTTCGATCACAAGGGCGTGCACTTCGTCGTCCTCATGAGCGTCAACGAGAAGGATTTCTGGACCCCGCGCGGCATGACGCCCGAGCAGCGCATGGGCACCGTCGCGGGCCTCGACAACGGCATCCAGAGCCGCTTCGAGGTCGGCGCCCCGCAGCGCGAGTGGCTGACGAGCGATCTCGCGAAGGTGGCGCCGGACACGCCGCTGATCGTGTTCTCGCACTCGCCGCTCTACAAATATTACAAGAACTGGAACTTCTGGACCGAGGACGCCGACGAGGTGCAGGCGATCCTCCAGAAGTTTGCTCACGTCACCGTGATCCACGGCCACACCCATCAGATGCTGACCAACCGCATCGGCAACATCGACTTCCACGGGCTGTTGTCGACCGCGTGGCCCTGGCCGTACGCGCCCGAGGGCTTGCCGAAACTGACGGTGCAGATGAGCCGCCCCGATCCGTTCAATCCGAACGACGGTTGTGGCGACGGCAGCGCCGCCGTCAGCGCCGACGGTCTCGTCGACAAGGTCTACAACCTCTGGAACCGCAACCCGATCGAGGTCACGAGCGGCTATCTCGCGTCGAACGGCGTCAAATCGATGCCGGCGATGCCCAACATGAAGAGCTTCTGAGGAGGAGGGGCGATGAAGATATCTCAGATCCTGTTTGGGCTCGCCGTCCTCATCCTCGCGGGTGGGGTACTGACAGCCGAGGCCGACGATCCGATGGTGGTGCAGCTCTGCGACGGCAAGACCACCACGACCGTCGACCAGAACGCGCCGAAGACGAAAGAGAACGGCCAGAAGATCGCCGCCGATCTGATGGCGCAGTGGCAGCGGAGTCATCCGGAGGCCAACTGGATCGCGACCGAGCGCGAGAAGCACTCGATCGTCGAGCCCGCCGACAACAAAGACGTGGTCGGTCGGACACAGGGACAGTCGTACGGTCAGGTGACCGACCGCGACGTCCTCAACTGGCAGCGCGAGACGCTCGCGATGGCCGTCCACGGCTCGACCGTCTTCCACTCCGGCGATCAGCTCGGCAGCACGATCGCCGTGTCGTGCGACATGTGCCACCCCGACGCCGCCAACACGCACGCCGAAACGTATCCGAAATTTCAGCC
>JBDSJB010000245.1:0-2893 GCA_039917665.1 Binatia bacterium | reverse complement strand
TCGATTGGGAGTGCAAGATCGGTCAGTGCGGGCTCTGCGCGGTCGAGATCATCGAAGGCGCCGACAACTTCGTCCCGCCCGATCCCGGCGGCATGGAGAAGCCGACCATCGAGAAGGTGCGGCAACTCGACTGGGATCCGAAGAAGTATCGGTTGGCCTGCGTCGCGAAGATCAAAGGTCCGGTGAAACTCACGATTCCACCCGCCTGATCACGATCAGGCAGGAGGGCCCAGGGCCATGCGGGGAGCGGTGACGGGGATGATGAAGAGGCAATGGGCACGGTGGTTCGCCGGCGGTTTGGCCATGGCGATTGCGGCGGCGACGCTCGCCGCGTGTGGCGGTGGCGCGGGGCAGGGCGAAGGCCCGAACACGGGTCCGCCACCTGCGGCGACGGCGCCGACGCTCGAGCGCGACGAGGTGGGATCGCTCATGGAGCACGCGGCGCGTGCCGTCGACCGCGATCTGATCGTGGCGGTGAGCGATCGCCGCGGTACGATCCTCGGCGTCGCCGCGAACTTCCCGATCGATGCGGCGGCCTGCAAGGCGGCGAACCCGGCACCCGGCTCGGATTGCGCGGTCGCAGCGTTCGCGGCGCAGCTCGCCCGCACGTCTGCGTTCTTCAGCGCCGATCAGACGCCGCTCACCTCGCGTTCGATCCGCTTCATCAGCGACATCCACTTCCCGCCGCGCATCGACAACAGCGGCGCGGCCGCGCTCTTCGGCATCGAGAACACCAACCGCGGCTGCAGCTTCGACGCCGCCCGCGGCGACGCGCTGTTTCAGCCTGGTCAGCTCGTGCCACGCGCCCGCAGCCTCGCCGCGACGCTCGCCGATCTCGCGGGTGATTCGGCGCTCGCGTGCGAGAGCGGCGGCTCGAAGACCGGGTGTACGAGTGGCATCGCGACGCTGCCGGGCGCCGTGCCGATCTTCAAGAACGGCCGGATGGCCGGCGGCATCGGGGTCGCGATCCGCGGCAAGAATCCCGGTCCGGACTCCCAGGCGGCGCCCGAAGGCGACGTCGTGTTGCGGCGCCAGGACGGCGATCCCGATCTCGACGTCGCCGAGTTCGCGGCGCGCGCGTTTGCGGGCGATCCGAGGCGGTTCGTTCCGAGCATCGTCAACAAAGGCCTCGTGAACATCTGTCTCAATACGGAGATCGCGCAGCCGAAGTGCTGCACGGCGACGCCGGGCTGCTCCTTCAGCATCCTGCCGTTGCCCGTCGACCAGGATCCGATCTTCGACCCGGTCATCTTCATCGACGGCATCGAGGTCCCCGAGGTCGCCGACAATCCGCCGGTGCCGTCCAACGCCGGGCCCTTCGATCGTACGCTGAGCTTCGTGCTCGACCCGGCGGTCGCGCCGGCGGCGGGCATCGTCCCGAGCGGCTGGCTCGTCGGTCCGCTCGAGTCGTCGGCCGGCGCGCAGCCGCTCAGCGCGGCCGAGGTGAACGCGATCATCAGCGCCGGTGTGGAGACGGCCCTCAAGACCCGCGCCGCGATCCGGCTGCCGCTCGAGGAACGGACGGCGATGATGCTCGCCATCTCCGATACCAACGGCGTGCTGCTCGGGCTCTTCCGCATGGACGACGCGACCGTGTTCTCGATCGACGTCGCCGTCGCCAAGTCGCGGAACGTCATCTGGTTCAGCAATCCGGCGATCAATCCGATCGACACGCTCGACAGTCCCGGCATCGACGTCACCATCGGCACCGCCTACGACCCGGGTACGGCGATCACCAATCGCACGCTCAGCTTCGGCGCTCAGCCGCTCTTCCCGTCGGGGATCGACGGCACGCAGCCCGGTCCGTTCCGCCGCGTCTTCTTGTTCGACTCGGCGAACCCGTGCAGCAACGGCCAGGAGCCGGCGAACGGACGTCAAAACGGCATCGTCTTCTTTCCGGGCAGCGTGCCGCTCTATCGCGACGGGGTGCTGATCGGCGGCTACGGCGTCAGCGGGGACGGTGTCGAGCAAGACGACATCGTGAGCAACGCCGGCGCGCAGGCCTCACCGGGGTTCGAGCCACCGTCGGGCATTCGCGCCGACCAGGTGTTCGTGCGCGACGTCCGGCTGCCGTATCTGAAGTTCAATCGTCAGCCGAACCAGTAGAGCCGAGGACGTGCGGGACTGATGGGCAAGGACGGCGACGACAAGGGCTTCGACGAGCACACGCGCATCGGCGGTGCTCCTCCGAAGCTGCCGGGCGCGCCCGCGCCGGCTGCCCCGGCACCGCCGCCCGCTCCTGCGCCGCCCGCGGCACCGCCGCCGAGCTTGGACGAGCACACGCGGATCGGCGGCGCACCGCCGAAGCTGCCCGGCGCTCCCGCGGCGCTCCCGGTTCCCATAACTCCGCCGGCTGCGCCGTCGCTCGACGAATCCACCCGGTATGCGGTTACGCCGCCGCCGATTCCCAAAGCGCCAGCCTCAGCACCACCGCCGCCGGCTGCCGCACCGCCGCCTGCCGTCGCGGGCGCTCCAGCAACGCGCCCGGTGACGGCACCGCCTCCGCTTCCACCGACCGGTGGTGGCGACTTCAACGAGCACACGATCCTGCTCGCCGATCTGCAAAGAGAGTTCGTGCCGCCGGCACGCCTGCAGCGCATGCAACCCCCCGGACGCTCCGACATCATCAATCTCGATCGCACGCACTACCTGATGGGCCGTCTGCCGTCGTGCGATCTCCGCCTCTATTCGCAGACGGCCTCGCGCGAGCATGCGCAGCTCACCGTGCGAGACGGCCACTGGTATCTCACGCCAGTGGAGGGGAAGGCCGTGTTGGTGAACGGCACACAGGTGAAGGAGGAAGTCCCATTGATGCACAAAATGCGACTCCAGCTCGGAGGCGACGAGTTGGTCTTTCTCGACGAGAGCGGAGCGACGTCGATCGAGGAAGCCC
>JBDSJB010000244.1:0-3478 GCA_039917665.1 Binatia bacterium | reverse complement strand
ACCAATCGCATCGTTCGTCGCCGTCTCCCTTTCGTTGCGCAGACATCGACCGCGCAAACGTGTGCAAACTTTGATTTTTTAGGGCGAGATTGAGTTTGGGCTTGTAATCGGACGACCCACCACCGCTTCCACCCCACAACCCGCGGCACCAGGGCAGCACCGCGAGAACCACGACCTCGGTATAAGAGATCGAGCAGCGGCGCAATAAACTTTTTGGTCTCTTGCTACGGCTTTAGGCTCAGCAGGGTCCGTGCCGACCGCTATGGCGTTCGATTGCGCCCTTCCGCCACCGTCGGACCCGTTACGGATATCCACGGATTGCGAAAGATCAATAAGTTACGAAAGCGCTCGCCATCGACCAGATTGACGACGGCCGTCACGGGCGGCCGAGGCAGCTTGCGCGACTGCGGGATCATGCAGTCGGAGCCTCGTCTCTTTTCTTGTTTGTGGCGCTCGAAACGAGGCGCGGGGGGGACGGCCGGCGCGCTCTACCTCTTGGTAGCCGCCCGGATCTCCCACCGCATCGGGGCCCGCTTGATGCCCCCGACGAAGCTCGACCGGACGCGCTCGACGGGGCCGCTCAGCTCGCACCGGACCAGCCGCTCACGCAGCTGCGCGAAGGCGTGCCGGAGTTCGAGCCGCGCGAGGTGGGCTCCGAGGCACACATGCTCGCCCATCCCGAACCCGATGTGCGGATTCGGGTCCCGATCGACCCGGAACGCGAACGGGTCTGCGAAGATCTCCTCGTCACGGTTGCCCGAGGCATAAAAGAGGCACACCGACTCGCCCGTGCGGATCGTCTTGCCGCGGAGCTCGAAGTCCTGCGTGGCGGTCCGCGCGAATTGGATCACCGGGTTCGTCCAGCGCACGATCTCCTCGACGGCCGGCTCGACGAGCTCCGGATCGCGCCGGAGCTTGTCCCACTCCGCGGGATGCTCGAGCAGTGCCAGCAACCCACCCGTCATGGCATTCCGCGTCGTCTCGTTCCCCGCGACCACGAGCAGCATGAAGTACGACAACAGCTCGACCGGCGGGAGCAGCGCGCCGTTCACCTGACCATTGCCGACGACGCTCACGATGTCCTCCTTCGGGGCGGCGCGGCGCTGCCGCACGAGCTCGTCGAAGTACATGAAGAGATCCACGCGCGCCTGGTCGATGGTCTCCTTCGGGGTCGCGGCGTGCTGAAAATCCGGATCCTGCGGCGCGATGATCTCGTTGGTCCAACGGAAGAGCTTGTCCCAATCGGGCCGCGGCACCCCGAGCATCTCGGCGATGACGGCAATCGTGATCTTGGCCGATACGTCGCGCACGAAGTCGCCGTCGGCGATGCCCGCGGCCTCGTCGAGGACCTCGCGCGTCACCCGCGCGACCTTGTCGTCCATGGCGCGGATGGCACGGGGCGTGAACCAGTGGCTGGTGACTTTGCGGTACCGCCCGTGGTCGGGCGGGTCCATGTTGAGAAGGTGCCGTGACGTGCCTTCTTCAGGCGGCGGCAGATCCTTCGTGAAGACCGCCATCCGGGGCTCGTTCAAGAAGAGCTCGGGTTGCTTGCCGATCCGGATGATGTCGGCGTGCTTGGTGATCGCCCAGAAGGGGTCGACGTTCGGCCGCTCGTACCAGAACACCGGATCGTGGTTCCGCACCCAGGTCCATTCGGCGTGCGGATATCCGTGCTGCTCGTAGTGCTCGGGCGTCGCGAGATCGAGAGTGGCGGGATCGAAGGGGCGTTCCAACTGTCTCCTCGGCGATGGATTCACCCCAACGGGGCGACGGACACTTATCGGGTCCGCCGAGGAGGTGCTACGGGGTGCGACACGGGGCGCTGACCGCCGGCCGCGTGCGGCCCGATCGCGCCGGAGACGAGCTGATCGAGCGCTGGCGGCGGGCTGATCACCCGCGCCGGCGGCGGCTATTCGATCGCGCCGGCGGCGCGTTTGGCCCATTCGTAGTCGGGCTTGCCGTTCGGGCTCCGCACGACTTCGGGGACGAGGACGATGCCCTTCGGGAGCTTGTAGTCAGCGAGGTGCGGCGCGCAGTGCGCGCGCAGCTCTTCGATTGCCGGCGCCGTGCTGCCGGGAATGAGCGCCATCACTGCGGTCACCTGCTGGCCCCAGCGCTCGTTCGGAACGCCGACGACGAGCGCGTCGTAGACGGCCGGATGGCTCTTCACGATGCGCTCGACCTCTTCGGCGTAGATCTTCTCGCCACCGCTGTTGATGCAAGAAGAGTCGCGACCGAGGAACAATACGCGCCCGTCAGGCAGGAAGCGGCCACGATCGCCACCGATCGCGTAGCGCTTGCCGTTGATCTCCTGGAAGGTGGCGAGCGTCTTCTCCTGGTCCCCCATGTACCCGAGGCAGAGATCGCCGGTGCTGGTGATCCAGCCGGTTTCGTCGCTCCCGGCGTCGAGCTCGCCGCTTCGATCCTGCTTGAGCAGCACCGTGCCCTCCCGCAGTTGGTACGCCGGCACGCCCTTCTGCCCGGAGTCGGTGTCGTTGCTCATCGCCTGCATGCCGAGCTCGGAGGCGCCGATGCTCTCGATCACTATCACGGGGGGCAGCTCGGCCAGGAGCTCCTGCTTCACGGTCGGCGACAGCACGGCCGCCGTGCTGACGAGCACACGGAGCGACGAGAGATCGTACTTGCCCTCGCGCTGTGCCGTGATCAGCGGGCGCGCGAACGCGTCGCCGATGATGCCGATCTGATCCGTCTGGTATTTTGCCACCGCGCGCCAGACCGCGTGTGCATCGAGACGTCTGGTCTCGTCGGGAAGGACGATGGTGCCGCCGCGATGGAAGGAATTGAAGGAGTTCCACTGCCCCGCGCCGTGCATGAACGGCAGGCAGATGAGCGACCGCCCTCCGATGCCCATCGTCACGTGGTTGCGGAGCTTCTCCTCGGTGTCGATGCGCCCGAAGTGCGGCAGGTTGCCCCCGAGTCCGTTGAAGAACACGTCCTCGTGGCGCCAGAGCACACCCTTTGGAATGCCGGTCGTCCCACCGGTGTACAGCACGTAGAGATCGTCGGCGCTGAACGGCAGATCGAGCATCGTCGCCGGCTCGGAGGCGAGCGCGGTCTCGTAGTCAACGGCGCCCGGCAGGAGCGCGTTGCCGGAGTCGTCGGGAATCTGGAAGAGGTGCTCGAGTTTCGGCAGGCGATCGCGAACCTCGGCGAGCGTCGGCGCGAAGGCCGCATGATAGACGATCGCGCGCGCCGCGCTGTTCTCCAGCAGGTAGATCAGCTCGTCGGCTTTGTAGCGGTAGTTGATGTTCACAGCCGCCGCGCGCGCCTTGTAGCTGCCGTACATGACCTCGAGGTACTCGGGACAGTTGTAGAGATAGACGGCGACGTGATCGTGCCCCGATTGCCACGGCGCGAGATCGCGGCGCTCGGTGTGGCACCCGATCCCGCGCGCGGCGAGCACACGGGCGAACCGGCGGCTGCGCGCGGCGAGCTCGGCGTGGGTCTCCACGCGATC
>JBDSJB010000243.1:0-8017 GCA_039917665.1 Binatia bacterium | reverse complement strand
GTCTCTTCGAGATCCGCGTTTTCGGCCGCGCCACAGGTGGCGTCGCCGAGGGCATGATCGCGCGCGCCGGTGAGCAGATCGCGGGCTTGAACGCCCACCTCGAGCGCGCGCTCGGCGGCGGCGAGTACTTCAACGGCACGACCTTCGGGTGGGGTGATCTCTCGGTCGTGCCACACGTCAACGCCGCCGCCGGCGTGAACGGATTCGCACCGCCCGCTGGCTCGGCGCTTGCTCGCTGGCTCGACCGGGTTCGCGAACGGCCGAGCGTGCAGCGCGTGAGCGCCGAGGCGATGGCCACGATGAGCGGCTTCGAGATGCTGCCGCAGCTGATCGAGGCCGGCATGTTCGTCCGCGAGTATCGGGATCATCGGCTCGAGTGGATGCTGCGATCGGGCGGCACCGACATCGTCCTTTCCGGCATGCAGCGGAAGAACATCCGCTTCTCGACCGAGATTGACTGAGTCGCTCGTCACCTTGACCCAACAGAGGGGCCTGCGTAGGGAGTTTGCGCCGCGCCCCGCCCGTATCGACCCGTCGTAGAGGAGACATCATGGATCTGCAGCTCTCGCCGCAGCATCTCGAATTTCGCGATCAACTGCGCAGTTGGCTCTCGACCAACATGCGTCGGCCGTGGCGCGAGGAGCTGCGCGATCCCGCCGCGACCGAAGACGGTCTCATGAACTTTCGCCGCGCCTGGCAGAAGAAGCTCTACGAGGCCGGCTATCTCGGTATGGACTGGCCGAAGGAATGGGGTGGGCGCGGCGCGGGCGAGGTCGAGAAGTCGATCTTCGAGGAGGAGATGGCGCGTGCCGACGCGCCGCCGATCTTGAACACGCTCGGCATCGGCCTTCTCGGTCCGGCGCTCATTCACCACGGCAGCGAAGACCAGCGCCGTCGCTTCATTCCGCCGATGCTCGCCGGCGACGAGATCTGGTGTCAGGGCTTCAGCGAGCCAGGGGCCGGTAGCGATCTCGCCGCGCTTCGCACCAGCGCGCGCATCGACGGCGACCACTTCGTTCTGAACGGCCAGAAGATCTGGACGACGTTCGGACCGTGGGCCGACTGGATCTTCGTCCTGGCGCGGACGGACTCGAAGGATCGGTACGGCGGAATCTCCTTCATCCTCACGAAGCTCGATACTCCCGGCGTCAGCGTGCGGCCGCTTCGTCAGATCACCGGCGAGAGCGAGTTTGGGGAGGTGTTCTTCGAGGACGCCCGCGTGCCGCGCGTCAACTTGGTGGGCCAGATCGGTGAAGGCTGGCGGATCGCGATGACGGTCCTCGCGTACGAGCGGGGTGCCATGTCACTCGCCGCGTCGGTGCGCTTTGGACGTGATCTCGAGGCGCTTGCCTCAGCCTGCAAGGAGTACGGTCGCACCGGTGCGGCGGTGCGCGAGAAGCTCGCGCGGCTCCTCGTGGAGAACGAGGTCATGCGAGCAAACGGCATTCGGACCCTCGCCAACTTCGCCGACGGCAAATCGCCAGGGCCGGAGTCGTCGATCGAGAAGATCTACTGGAGTGAGTTCGACAAGCGTTTCCGCGACACCGCGCTCGACATCCTCGGGCCGGGCGGCCAGCTGCTGCGCACCAGCCCCGACGCGCGGCACGACGTCGACTGGGCGCGCGAGTTCCTATGGTCGCGCGCCGGAACGATCTACTCGGGCTCGTCCGAAATCCAACGCAACATCATTTCCAAGCGGGTCCTCAACCTGCCGCAGGACGCACGATGAAATTCGAGCTTTCCGACGATCAGGCGCTCCTCCGCAGCTCGACCCGCGACTTTCTCACGAGCGAGTTTCCGCTCGAGAAGAGCCGCGGCGTCATGGAGCATTCCAAGGAAGGCTATGATCCGAGCGAATGGCGCCGCTTGGCCGAGATGGGATACCTCGGCCTCGTGCTGCCGGCCCGCGTCGGTGGCCAAGGTCTCGGCGCGGTCGAGCTGGCGGTCGTGCTCGAGGAGATGGGTCGGATGTGTCTCCCCGGCCCGTTCCTCGACGTGATCCTCGCGGCGTCGGCGCTGGCGGCTGGCGGGAAGCACGAGGCGCTCGTCGGCGAGATCGTCGCCGGCAAAAAGATCGTGACGCTCGCCCATCACGATGCGCCCTACGCGGGCACTGCGGGGCGGGCGCTGGCCGTGACGAATGGGCGCGTCAAGGGAACGAAGTACTTCGTGCCGTTCGCGGCATCGGCCGATGCGCTCGTCGTCACCGGTTCCGACGGCCTCGCGCTCGTCGAAGGTCCTTTCACCGTGACAGCCCTCTCCACGATCGACCTGGCGCAACGTTTCGGCGACGTTGCCTTCGAGCATCAGGTGACGCCGATCGGACCGCTCGCGTTGCTCGATCGCGTCGATCGTCTCGCCGCGGTCGGCGCAAGCGCGATGCTTCTCGGCATCATGACCCGCTCGCTCGAGATGACGCTCGAGTACGTGCAGACGCGGCAGGCGTTCAAGCGCCCGATCGGCGCGTTTCAGGCGTTGCAGCACCGGCTGGCCGACATGCTCCTCAAGACCGAGTCGACGCGCTCGGCGGTGTATCGCGCTGCGTGGTGTCTCGACACCGACGACGCCAACGCCGCCCTCGCGTGCGCGACCGCCAAGGCGTACGCCGGTGACGCGGCCCGGCTCGTCTGCGGCGAGACCATCCAGATGCACGGCGGCATCGGATTCACGTGGGAGCTCGACGTGCAGCTCTTCTTCAAGCGCGCCAAAACCCTCGAGCAGCACTACGGTTCGACCGAGGTCCAGCTCGAACGCGCGCTCGCGGCGGCAGGGTACTAGGTACGCAGTGGGCGCGCGGCGAGCGCGTCGAGCACGGACAGGACGCGCGCGGTGTCGTCGTAGCGTAGCGTCTGCCAGCCGAGGGCCCGCGCGGTCTTGAGGTTCACGCCAAGGTCGTCCAGGAAGAAGAGCGACTCGTGCGGGAGCTCCAGCTTCTCGCGGGTCAGCTCGTAGATGGCGCGCTCGGGTTTCCGGGCGCCGACCTCGCACGAGTCGACGACGACGTCGAAGAGACCGTCGACGTCGATCAGGCCGCGCCAGCTCGTGCGCCACTCGGCGATGTTGTTGGTGAGCAGCGCGGTCGGCATGCGGGCGTGCAGGCGACTCGCGGCGTCGATGATCTCCGCGCGGAGTCGTTGGGTCACCGAAGTGCCGCTGTTGCCCATGAAGTTCCGCGCATCGTCGACCGAGACTTCGCAGCCGTGCTCCGCGCTCAGGGCCCGGAGGCGGGCGACGAAATCGTCGAAGGTCGCCTGGCCGCGCTCGACCGCGGACCAGATGCCGGACTCGTCGTGAAAGAGATCGCGTCTGATGGTGCGCCAGGATTCCGTGGCGAGCCCATGACGATCGCCGAAGGCCTGAACCGACTCGACCCCGCCCGCGAGAAACACGCCGCCCAAGTCGAAGACGGCCGCCTCGACGCGCTCCGTTTCGATGCCTTCGATGAGCATGGGCGAATTCCTAACGGCCGTTCGGAGCCCTGTCCATCGACGGTACGCCGACTTGCCCCGCGCCTGGGTGCGTCGTAAGCAACGGCCGCCGGCAGCGGCCCCACCGGAGGTTTGCATGGCCTACGAAGTTTTCGAGATCGAACGCAACGCCCACGTCGCTACCGTTTGGCTCGCCAATCCCCAGAAGCGTAACGCGATGGGGCCGGCGTTCTGGGAAGAGCTGCCGCGCGTCATGGATGAGATGGTGAACGACGAGACGGTGCGGGCGATCGTGATCGCCGCCCGCGGTCCGCACTTCACCGTCGGCCTCGATTTGAAGGCCATGAGCGGCGGCATCATCGAGGGCGGCAACGGTGCCGGCGCGCGCAAGCGACTGCTCGACTTCATTCTGAAGATCCAGCGCACCGTCACGACCGTCGCGCGCTGTGAGAAGCCGGTCATCGCGGTCGCGCACGGCTGGTGCATCGGCGGCGGCATCGACCTGCTGACGGCGTGCGACATCCGCATCGCCGCGGCGGACGTGACGTTCAGTATCCGTGAAACCAAAATGGCGATGGTCGCCGACGTCGGCACCCTGCAGCGTCTCCCGGGAATCATCGGCAAAGGGCAGGTCGCCGAGCTCGCCTTCAGTGGTGACGACTTCGGCGCCGAGCGCGCGCTCCGGCTGGGATTCGTCAATCAGGTACACCCCGACCACGCGTCCGCGCTGGCGGCGGCCCAGGCGCTCGCGGGACGGATCGCGGCGAACTCGCCGCTCGCCGTCACTGGTACCAAGCGCGTGCTCGAATATTGCGCCGACAAAAGCATCGAGGACGGGCTGACCTACGTGGCCACCTGGAACGCGGCGTTCGTCGCGAGCGAGGATCTTCAGGAGGCCGTCATGGCCTTCTTCGAGAAGCGCCCGCCGGTGTTTCACGGCCGCTGAAGGCGCATGAATTGCGGCTTCCGCGTCCAACGCCTTGTATGACACACTGACGACCTTGCGTGGCGCGGCCCTCGGGATGCGTCGCGACGACCCCAAACGAGAGAAGTGTCGGGAGGATCTGGAATGTCGATCGAGCAGCATTTGTCGCGCGAATTCTTGCGAGTAGTCGAGGAGGCCGCGATTGCCGCCTCCCGGACGATGGGTCAGGGCCAGCGGCGTTATTCCGATCAAGTCGCCGTCGAAGCGATGCGAAAGTCGATGGATACCCTGTCGATGCGCGGCTCGATCGTCATCGGCGAGGGTGAGCGCGACGAAGCGCCGATGCTGTTCATCGGCGAGAAGGTCGGTCGGCAAGTCCCCGACGATCCGGAGGTCGACATCGCCGTCGATCCGCTCGAGGGTACCAACCTCTGCGCGACGGGCGAGCCCAACTCGATCGCGGTGCTGGCGGCCTCGAACAAGGGCGGCCTCCTGCACGCGCCCGACTGTTACATGGAGAAGATCATCGTCGGGCCGGCCGCGAAGGGTGCGGTGCACCTCGACGCGACGCCGAAGGAGAACCTCCAGGTCATCGCGAAGCGTCTGGGGCGCCAAGTGAAGGACCTCGTCGTCATCGTGCTCGATCGTCCGCGTCACGAGCAGCTGATCGAGGAGATCCGCAGCGCCGGTGCGCGTATTCGCCTGATCTCCGATGGCGATCTCTCGGCCGGCATCTCGGCGGCGGTACGCGGTACCAACGTGCATGCCGTCATGGGCATCGGCGGTGCGCCCGAGGGCGTGCTCGCGGCGGCGGCCATTCGCTGCTTGAACGGCGGCATGCAGGGCCGCCTCGTGCCGACGAAGGAAGGTCAGGAAGATCGGATGCGCGCGATGGGCATCACCGATCCGCGTCGCATCTTCACCGAGCGTGACCTCGCACCCGGCCCCGAGATCATCTTCGCCGCGTGCGGCGTCACCGACGGCAACTTCCTTCGCGGCGTGCGCTTCTTCGGGCACGGCATGCGCACCAGCTCGCTGTTGATGACGCTGAGCGATCGCATGATCCGCTTCGTCGACTCGGTGCGCTTGGACGGCACGGCGGACGTCGTCGTCGAGTTTTGAAGAGAGCGGGGCGCCGGTCGTGGGACCGGCGCCCCGTGTTTCGTCAGGCCGAGAGCGGCAGCTCGCTGCGCGGAGCCGTCCGGGTGTCGGACAGGATGCCGAGCTGGCGGTAGCGCGACTCGGTACGCTCGGTGATGAGACCCAAGCGAATCAGGTTCGGGACCACCGTGTGCATGTAGACCTCGCTGTTGAGCGCGGCCCAGTTCGGTAGTCCGCGTACGACGCGGACCACGTTCTCGGGATCGAGCCCGTACTTCGGACCGAGATCGTGCAGCATATCGAGCTGTTGGTTCGCGTTCAGCGCTTCGAGGATGTCGAAGGTGAAGTCCTCGAACTCGATCATCTCTTCCGGCGTCGCGTCCTGTACGAGTCGACGCATCGTGAGAATGCCGAAGGCGGCGTGGCGCGACTCGTCGATCTCGACGCGGCGGAGGATGTCCTTCAAGAGCGGGTTCGTCGTCATCGTTTTGATGATGTCGAAGATGCCGACTGCGACGCCCTCGAACAGGCACTGCATCCCGAGCGTCTTCAGCTTCCACGTCGGCGCAGCGAGCAGCTTGTCGAGGAGGGTCTTGATCGTCGGCGAGACGGGGTACAGCACGCCCATCTTGCGCGACAGAAATTTCGAGATCACTTCGACGTGGCGAACCTCGTCGATGACCTGCGAGCCGGCGTACCATTTCTGATCCATGGTCGGGCAGGCGTTGGTGAGCTGGCCGCAGAGCTGAAGCGCGGCCTGCTCGCCGTGCAGGAGCTGCGACATCGTGTGCGCGAACTCGTCACGGGCGGCGTCGCGGCAGGTGGCGTCGTCGACGCCCATGCCGTGCAGCACACCCGCCAGCAAAGAGGAGTTCTCGCGCGGTAGAAACCACTCGTCGGACGGGAACGGGATCGACCAGTCGATGTCGGTCTCGGCGTTCCACTGGCCTTTCTTGCCGCGCTCGTAGAGTTGGCGCAGCTCTTCGACCTCGCTCCCGTACTCCCACGTCCAGTGCAGGGAGAGCGGAACGTCGACGTCAACGCGCTTGCGCAGGTCGGCGATCAGCTTTTCGTCGACGTGGTCGATCACCTCGAAGTCCTCGATCATGCGGCGCTGCTCGGCCATCAGTTTTTCCATCGTTCGCTCCTCGGTGACGGGTGACCAGCTCCTCGACGATGCGACGAAGCCGGCGCGGGTTGATAGCTGCGGAATCGAACTGCCAAACGACGTCTGCCCCAGACAGGATGCAGACCAACAACATCGCGAACTCGGCATTCTGGGCTCGCCGCCCCTGACAATCGGGCAGACGGTCCAGCATCGCGGTCAGCTCGTCGATGATCTCGGTGTTGAGCGACGCGAGGCGCTTCCGGAGCTGCGGCCTGCGTAGCGCTGCGACGCCGATCTCGGCGAACAGCACGCTGCGGTCGCGCTCGGCGGGCAGCTCGATGAAGAGGAAATCGAGGCCGCGCGCGAGCGCGCGCTCGGGATCGAGCACTTGCAACTCGGCGCGGAGCGGCGTGCTGAGACTTTCGACCACCTGGTCGACGGTCGCGATCAGCAGGTCTTCCTTCGAGACGAAGTAGTGGTGCACGAGCCCGGCGGGAAGCTTCGCTTCGGCGGCGATGCGCTGCACGGACGCCTCGGCAATGCCGTGCTTGACGATGGCCGCGCGGAGACCGTCGATGATCTGACTGCGGCGCGGTCCGGCCAGGCTCGGGCGTCCCATAGATAGATTGGTTACCAAACCAATCTATCAGCGTCAAGACGGATTCGTCCTCCGCGGTGCCGCGTCACGTCGAAAAGCAGCTCCGACCAAGGTTTCGCGCGGCTTCCGGCATGCCACACCCTTTGCTACCGTCCGCGGGTGCCGGCGCCGCTCGATGACCGCATCCGCATCGCCGAGTCCTTTTATTCGATTCAGGGGGAGGGCGGGCTGGTCGGCGTGCCGTCGTTTTTCATCCGCACGA
Organism: Binatia bacterium; assembly: GCA_039917665.1. Classification (GTDB taxonomy): domain Bacteria; phylum Desulfobacterota; class Binatia; order UTPRO1; family UTPRO1; genus UTPRO1. The sequence continues at coordinate 595 of JBDSJB010000243.1, read as the reverse complement.
CCGGGTGCAATCTGCGCTGCGAGTGGTGCGATACGCCGTACACGTCCTGGGAACCGGAGGGCGAATGGCGGACGATCGCGGAGCTGGTCGCGGCCGTTCCCGCCAAGGCTCATCACGTCGTCGTGACCGGTGGCGAGCCGCTCCTGTGGTCGAATCTTCCACGGCTCACGGAAGCGCTCCGGACGGAGGGGCGACACGTGACGATCGAGACCGCGGGCACCGTCTACCAAGACCTGGCGTGTGATTTGATGTCGGTGTCACCGAAGCTCGCCAACTCGGATCCCGGACCGCAGCGCGCGGCCGCTGTGCGAGCTGACCACGCCGCGCGGAGGCTCGACCGCGCCGTGCTCGCGCAGCTGGTCAGCGAGTACACATGTCAGCTCAAATTCGTCGTGGCGGACCCCGCCGACGTGGTCGAGATCGACGCGTTGCTCGCCGCGCTACCGGCCGTCGCGCCGGAGTCGGTGTTGCTGATGCCGCTCGGAACGCGCGCCGCCGACGTGACGGCTCGGGGTCGCTGGATCGCGGAGCTGTGCAAGGAGCGCGGCTGGCGCTATACGCCGCGTCTGCACATCGACTTGTACGGTGATACGCG
>JBDSJB010000242.1:0-11454 GCA_039917665.1 Binatia bacterium | reverse complement strand
GGCTGCTCCGCTGGCCGCGGGCCGAGTTTGCGAGCGCGAAATTGCAGAACTCGGCGACGACGTCGCCGTCGACGTCGCGCGAGATCGCGGTGAGCTCCACGACGTGGTGCTCACCGTCGGTGCTGATCGCGAACGAGGCCAGGCCCGCGAAGGTTTCCGCCGCCTCCTTGATCGCTGGTTCCGTGTACAGCGATCGGTGGAAGCGGACCGTCACCGCGTCGCTATCGCTCGCCGTCATTCGGTTCCCTGCTTTTCCGGTTCCCACGGTCGGCCAATGCCGGCCGCGTCGGCGACGAAGCCGTCCGCCGGATCACCGGGATCGATGAGTGGTGGATGCTCGGCGTCGGATCCTACGTGCGGTTCGACGCCAGCCGACGCGCCTGCGATGGCCACCGCGACGACGTCCTCGATGATGCGCTGGTTCGCGTCGAACACCTGGTGCCGCAGGGCCTGCGCGAGGAGCTCGTTCTCGAACTCGCCCGCCATGGCCCGGAAGGTCGCTTCCTCGAGGGCACGCTTGCCGCGGAACTGGACGATGAATCTGGAGTCCTGCCGGTCGAGCAGCACGTACGCCCGGTCCAGGAACACGTAGGCGGCGGCATACAGCACGTCGCGGGGGTACAGGCCGACGTCGAGCGAGAGCGTCAGGGTCGCCGTAGCTGGATCCAAGGTTTCGATGTGTACGCGGGTCATAGTCCTCACGCCGCCGGAGGCGCCCCCGGGTCGAGGGCGAACGTCTGTGTCGCGTGCGCCGGCTCGCAGGCAGCAGCGGACTGTAGCTCAGCTCGGATCGGGCCGGCAAGTTATTTTGCGCAGCGCTTCCGAGGGCCGACCTTCGCGCGGGACCCGAGGATATCGCCTACCGTATACGGTTCGGACTGGCGGCGCCGAGCCGTTCGGACCCCGGGGGCTTTCTCCGCCCCCGGCGATACGTTCCCAGACCTCGTCGAGGACGCGCGCCCGCGCTCGAGAGGGCGCGGCGACGCGTGCCACCCGAAGCGCCTCGTCCCGTTCTCGTGTAAGGCGCGCGCCATCGAGCGCGAGTTTTCCCGATTCCTCACGTGTGGGGTCCGGACCAGTCAGCGTTCAGTGCTGCTCAACGGCTTGATGAACTCGGTTGCGGCGGGGTTCTACACGTACCTGCCGGCGAGCCTCACGACCCGGCTCGTCGGCCACATGCTGAGGCCGACGGACGCCTCGCGATCCGTCGGTCGACCCCGAGCGGAGCGCGCGAGGTCTGGCTGCGTTCCATGACCGGCACGCTGACGGTCGTGCGTCTCACCGCCGGGCGCCGATACCAACGGGGCGATCATCGGGAACATCGGCGACATCGTCCGCGTCGCTGCTCCACAACAGCGCGGCCAGCGCGTAGAGCAACACGCGAGCACACAGCCGACCCCGGCCAGCACCGTGCCGCCGTCGGACTCAGGCCGGGTCGGGGCCATGCGGCGCTCGCTGTGCGTTCGCGCCGTGGTGCGGTCGTTCGCATGTGGTGACGATAGGCCCACCACGGCCGCGTACTAGGCCAAGCGATCCGGCGACGACCCCAGCCGACATGAAGAACCCGCAGCCGGGTGATCGCCGGTCCCCTACGGGAGCTGCCGGTTCCGGATCGGGTCACGTCCCTCCCGCGACGGTTCTCATTCGCGGGCGTTTTGGTCGGAGCCGGCCATGCCCGGCTTCTTCGTATGCCTGCTGGTCGTGCCTCGGTCGCTGGCGCGCGCACGCGCTCGTGCCCGGCGTCGAGATCCACGGCACGACGACGCTCTTCGTCGCTACGCTCCTGCTCAGCGTCGTCAACGCGTTCGTGCGGCCGCTGCTGGTGCTGCTGACGTTGGCGGGCTCACGACCTTCCTCCCGGGGGGTCGAGGTCGTCCTCGAAGGCCACCCCGCGGTCGCCGAGGCCGCGGTCGTGGGCATCCCGCATCCGCGTTGGGGACGCGGTGTCGCCGCATGGGTCGTGTGCAAGCCGGCGGCGTCCGCGAGCAGAACCTCATCGACTTCTGCTCGACAGGCAAGTTGCGGCGCCGCGCCCTCCGCTTGGCGATTCCTCTAAGCGACACCCGGCCGGGCATGGCCGAGCAAGGCCAGTACCGCGCCGCGTCTTGACGGCCAGAAGGCCCTTGGATAGCTGGCCGCCACATCGTGTGGGGCACGAGGATGGGGGGCCGCGGCGGCCGATGCCTCCTAATCCGCCCGGTCGTTAAGAGAGAGGAAGAAAGAGGGCTCGCGCATGTCCGATAAGGATCCGGTTACGTCAACTAGGTCGGTAATGCTTCCTACCGTCAGTGACATGAAGACGACGGGCACCATGTGTCTCGCGATTCTTTCAGCACTGATCCTAACGGTAGGCTCTCCCGCGAGCGCCACCACCATCGACGACAAGCTCTCCAATCGCCTGGCCGCGTACATCGTCACGCCGCTGCCCACCGGCGTGGATCAGAAGGGCGACTACGCGATGGCCGTCCTGAAACTCTGGGACGCCCGCACGGGACCGGAGCAGACGGCGGCGACGACCTTCGTCGATCAGTTGTGCGACGCCCAGAACCCCCTGCCCGTCACCGGCTCGAACGACGTCGTGACGGTCTGGTTCCAGATCCCCCAGCTGGCGCGCATGCTGCTCGATCCAGCGATGAGCAGCCATCTGACCGGGACCAACGTCACCAACATCCGGCGCGTGCTCTGGCAGTTCATCAATCCGCGCTGCAAGCTCACCGAGGCCAACGGCACCGTCTGGCTCACGCGCTACGGTGAGAACAAGTCCGTCATCGAGAAGGCCACCTGCCTGATGGGCAGCATGGCCCTGGCGCCGGCCGGCGACGGCTACGACGGCACCCTCACCGACGGTGGAACGATCGCCGCCCACGTCACGGCATGGAAGGGCCACTTCTACGAGTACTTCCGTCAGCGCGGTCGCGAAGGTCTGATGTGCGAGGTCGCGGACGGCTACAACGGCATCACCGGCGGCATCTGGGCCATCGTGCGCGACATGATGGATCCCGCGATCGGCAACGAGCCCGAGCTGCAGGACCTGGCGGACAAGGCGCTCGACGTCTTCTGGGCCGACTACGCCACCGACTTCAGTCCACAAACCCACATCCGGGCGATCGCCGGCAGCCGCTACTACAAGAGCTCGATCGACGCGGTCGGGGCGGATCCGCTCCGCAGTCTGACGTACGCCTACGAATGGCACGCACAGAGCACGCCGCCGAGCCCCGCCCTCTCCAACTGGATGGTCAGTGGTTACCGGCCGCCACTCGTCGGGGCGGAGGACATCATCAAGAACGTCGCCACCGACGACGATCGGCCCTCGTATCTGAGCACCTCGCGCCGGCTCGGGCGCGGCGTCGCCGGCGGCACGCTCCAGTTCGGCGCCAACCACACCTCGGACGTCCTCCGCAATCTCTGGGTCACGCGCAATTACGCGATCGGCGGTCTCACGCTACGCACCGACGGAACCCCCTACATGGACAGCGGCGGCGCCAGCCTGGACCGCGTCGCGGGCCTTGTCTTCTCGAGTGACACCCAGCCCGGCCAACGCGTCGTCTTCTATGGCTCCGGTGATGCCACGGGCGAGGACTACGACCCCGCCAATCCCCAGACCTGGGTCGGGAAGCGCGAGATCAACAGCGTAAGCGGCGAGAGCTGCCTCGTCGCCGGTCGCGACCCGCAGTCGACACATCCGTTCGTGAAGCTGTTCATCGCCAGCGGTGAGCCGGATGACAACCGGGACGAAAAATGGGGATGGATCTTCACCAAGACCACCGGCGCCCACGACGACGTCTTCGTGGCGATCCGGCTCTGCGAGGGTGCCTACACCGAGATCCCGACCAACGGTTCCGGCGGACCGAGCGGCAACGCCCTGCTCTTCGCCGACAGTACCGCACCGGTGGTGATCGAGGTCGCGACCAGCGCCCAGTATCCCGGGGAAACCGGGTTCGAGGACTTCAAGGAGGACTGCAACTGGAACTGGGCATTGCACCCGACCTTCTTCGGACATCCGGCCTACGATCCCGCGACGAACAAGGTCGACTACCAGTCGCTCGCTGGTGACCACTACGAGTTCTGGAGCAACAGCGCGACGCTGCCGCGAAAGAACGGCGCCGACATCAACCTGAACCCGACCAGGACCTACGACAGCCCCTACGTGACCGGCGACCACGGCCGGGACTTCGTAACCATCGGCGACGGCACGAACAGCGCGATCCTCGACTTCAATTACACCAGGGCGGCGCGGCGGGACGACTACCAGACACTCGCCCTCTGGCACATGGAGACGATCACCGCCGGCAAGGTGACCGACGACGACGCCGAGGTCGCCGGCCGGAATCGCGATCTGACGCTGGTGAACGGTCCGACCCTCGTCACCGACACCGACTCGAACAGCTACCGCACGGCGATGTTTGGCAAGAGCCTGAACCTCGACGGCGTCAACGACTCCGCCAGCGCTGGCAGCTGGCCTTCACTGGACAACATGGTGATCGACTTCTGGTTCAAGCCCGACCGCGACGTCGGCTTCAACCAGACGCTCGTATCCGCCAGCAACGTCTGGGAGTTCCGGCTCGAGGGCACGAACATCCGCTTCTTCACCTGGGATGCCGCCAGCGCGGTGCGCAGCGTGACCGCCACCGGCGCGGGGACCAAGAACGTCTGGCATCACATCCACGCCGAGGTCTCCAACGTCGCCGGCACGATGACGATGACGGTCGACGGCGTCCCACAGCTGCCGAGCAGCGGGGCCAATATGAAGGCCGGCACCGGGACGATCGAGGTCGGCTTCAAGACCGGCAGCAATCCGACGCGTTACTTCGACGGCAAGATCGATGACCTGAAGATCAGGCGGTGGACCGATCAGTGAGGCAGTGACGTCAGGCCCGTTCGACCGCCAGGAGCGTCACTGGCGCGTCGAGCCCCTTCACCATGCGTCGACCGGCGGGCAGGAAGCGGATGCCCGCCGCGCCGATCGAGGTGGCAACGTCCTCGGTCACCAGTAATTCGTTCGGCACCGCCAGCTCCGCCACCCGCGACGCCAGATTGACGCTCGGCCCGGAGAACATCGACGGCGCAATGTCCTCGCTGCCGTAGAAGGCGAGCCCGCGATCCTACCGGAGTTGTTTCGAGATCTCCGGCCAGCGTGGGACGCGGCTCGCCACCTCGGGCGGAAACGGCGTGGCGTTCTGCTGCAAGACGTCCGAAAGGTCGCGACTGAATGGCACCGGTAAACCAAAGCTGCGGAGCAGGGCCTTCAAGGGCAGCTCGACGACTTCTGGGCTCTCGGGCACGAGTCCTAGGGAATTCGTTGCTCCCAATGGGGATCACCCTCGGATGCCCCATAGATGCGTGTCATCGCCGCCCGACGCTGCGCGAGTTCTGGAATGCGGGGCACCTGGATGGTGAGCAGCCCCTCAAGGCGTGGTTCACCGAAGTCGATAAGGCCGCTTGGAGGTCGATGGCGGAGATAAAGCGGAGGTATCCGAACGCCAGTGTGATCGACGCTGAGCGGGTTGTGTTCAACATCGGTGGCAACAAGTACCGGCTGGTCGTGAAGCTCTGGTTCTCCGGCCAGGCGGTGTGGATCAAGTTCATCGGGACGTACAAGCAGTACGATCGCTCGACGTGAAGGATCTGTAGATGTCAAAAGGAGCGACCATGGACGTCCAGCCAATTCGCAACGACCGCGACCATGCTTGGTCTTGGCCTCGTGCATGTTGGCAACCGTTTGGCGCATTTTGGTTAGCTAGAACTTCTTAGCTAGATCATCAATCTGCAGCACGGTCAGCGCGTTCGCGGTGGTACAGCGATGGCCTCGCGGTGCCGATCACGCTGCACGCGCGTGATCGGCAGTCACGCCGCCGGGGCCGCTGCGGAGTCGTAGGTAGGCCGGAGCTCCGCGTCGCCCCAGCGATCCAGGTAATCGCGACGGAGGCCGAGGCAGCTGCCATGTTGGTAGCGACAGCCATTGCACTTCTCGGCGTACGTGTTGGGAGAGATCTTCGACTCCCAGAGGGCGAAGGTCGCCCGCGGCGTCACGACGAGCACCTTGTCTTCGCGCAGGTCGACGACGTGGTCCTCGTACCCCGGCAGCATGCAACGCGGGATGTGGCGCGACCGCACCGTGACACCGAGGCGCTTCCCGCGTTCGAAGGCGGCCTCGATCCCGTCACGCATCTCCGACACCATCGGCAGCGACTCGAGATTGTCGCGGTTGCGATCGCTGAGCGACACGAGCCAGAGGTTGAAGGTGTCGATGCCGAGACCAGCCCAGTGCTCGACGATGTCGCCGAGGTGCATCCAGGTGTCGTGCTTGATGATGAGATCGCCGATCGGGGTGCGGCCGAGCGCCTTCAGATTGCGCACTCCCTGAGTGACCAGCGACAGCGCATCCGGTCTCCCCATGATGCGCGCGTAGAGCTCGTCGGTGTGCGCCATGAGCGAGATGTGAAAATCCGTGATCCCGGCGTCGCACGCTTCTTGCGCGTACGCTTCGTACGAGTACATCAAGCCATTCGAGGGAATCTTGATGGAGTTGTAGCCGCGGTCGCGACACCAGCGGACGAGCGGCAGGAGGCTCTGCCGGATGGTCGGCTCGCCGCCGCCGAAGGCGACCTTGGTGGCGCCACGGCGGCGCGCCGCGGCGAGCGACGCCATGACGGGCGCCGTCGCCATGTTCTCCTTCCGCATCTCGTCGGTGATCGAGCAGTAGTCGCACTGCACGTTGCAGGCGTAGCCGATCATCACGTCGACCAGCACGTCGGCGTACTCGAACCACTCGTCACGGAGCTTTACGAGGTTCGAGCTCATGCCATCGCTACCACTGGGCGGGCGCGCTCGACGCGCATGTCGGGTTTCTCCTGGACGAACACCTGGAAGCCCTCGCAGACCGTGGTCCACGGGCATTCCGCGCAGATCGGCTGCTTCTCGCGGCGCGCTCCGAGCCATTCATAGAGGTTCACTTGCTCTGGGAAGCGCGGATCCGCAGCGAAGACCATCGTGCGACCCATCTTCTGCAGATCGCCGGCGACCCAGCGTTCGTAGCCCGGGAAGGCGCAGAACTGGGCATTGATGACGTGGATCTGGATCTCATCCGCATAGCGGTCGATGACGCGCATCACCGCATTCGCCGCCTCTTGCAGCGGCGGCACCACGTCCTCCCAGGCACGGCCGAACGGCGTCGTGAACTGGAAGTTGATCTTGGAAAATCCCTTTGCCACGGCGAGCGCGGTGAGGGGCATGAGGTGATCGACGTTGGCGTTGACGATCGTGACGTTCAATCCGATTTCAAAATGATTCGGGCCTTGCGCGCCGCGCGCGCGCCGAAGATCCATGACGCTATCGATGCCGGCGACCGTCTCCACGAAGCTGCCCGGGGAGTCGGTCGCCGCCTCGTGCACCTCGGCGGTGGCTCCGTGCAGCGAGATCAGCAGGTGAGTGATGCCGCTGTTCACGACGCGCTCGGCGAGCGCGCGGTCGCGCAGCAGGCGGCCGTTGCTCGTCAGGTTGATCGAGCGGTAGCCGAGCTCGCGAGCGAGGCTGATGGCGTCGACCAGCCGGGGATGCGTCGTCGGCTCGCCGCCGTCGATGTCGAGCTGGTCCGTGCCCTGCTCGCGGTGTTGCCGGAGAATCTCCTCGATCTTGTCCCACCCGAGCGCGGCCGACACGCGATCACCGGTCGCGCAGAAGACGCAGCGGTTGGCGCACTTGTAGGTGATGTTCATGATGAGTTTGTGCGCCTCGCGGGCGGCGATCTTCATGTCGAACGCGGCGCGCGCCTTCTCGAGGTACCCGGGGGGACAACCGGGCGGAACGAAGCAGGGGCGGTGCTGGAAGAGCGCTCCGTCCTTGAGATCGATGCCTTCCGGCGGGATCAGCCCCATGGACACGCACTGCTCGTGGAGCGCCGTACCGAGAATCGGCGTCGCGAACTGCATAGACGGCCACGCCCGGTAGCGGTCGTAGAGCTCCCACGCCATCTCGAGCGTGCCGGTCACGTGGGCCGGGGTCTCCCACGGAAAGCCGATGATGTAGTGGCTCATGAGGGGCACGTCGAGCTCGTGACACCACGCGGCGACGCGATGAATGGCCTCCAGCGGTTGGCCCTTGCCGATGGGACCGTTCAGATCCTCCTGCGTCGAGCTCTCGGCCGAGATACTGAGCATCCCGACGCGTCCCTTCATGAGCGCGATCGCCTCGCGGCTGAGATGATCAGCGCGCATGCCGTTCGGGAAATCGTAGGTGAAGTCGAGCTCGTTCAGCATGCGGAGCATCGCTTCGAAATCCGTCCGGACGTTCACCATCTCGTCCAGCACGATCAGCTTGCGCGCCCCGAACACGTTCCGCAGGAGGTACGCCCAGTGCGTGAGGCGGGGCAGGGGGATCGGCCGGTAGAGCTTCCGACCGGTCTGTCGCCAGCCTGGGTTGCTCGTGCAGAAGATGCAGCGATGGGGGCAGCCCATGCTGGTGACGAACGAGCGCGTCCCTGCGCCGACGCCGAACGTGTTCTGCCAGGTCCCGTCGCCGAAGCAGCGCTCGAGAAATCCATCGAAGTTGCGGACGTCGATGCCGTCGAGGAAGTAGAACGGCTCTAGCGGGTCGCCCCCGCGGTCATTGGCTTCGCGCAGCACGACGCGCGCGTCGCCGAGGGTCGCGAGATACTCGGGGTCGGCGAAGAAGCGCTCGCCGGGATACTTCAGGATCGCGTCGAACTCCGGATACTCGGCGAGGGCTCGCTCGGCGTCGTAGTCGGCGTAGTGCTGGCCGCCGATGTAGCCGTCGGCGAGCAGCAGCACGGAGCGCGGAAAATGCGCGCGCAGCGCCGCGATGAGCGCGCGCGTCTCCGCATGCGCGTTCTCGATGCGGAGGAAGACCGGACCGCCGAGCACGACGACGTCGAACCGGCCGCGTGGCAACGACGCGACGAACTCGTCGTGTCTGACGCCGAGCACCCATCCGCCGTCGGCGCGACGGTGCCGTCCCGAGCTCGGCAATGCGAAGGCGTCGTGGACCATGACGTCCGCGCCGGATCGCGCCGCCAGCCCCGCACACGCGAGCAGCCCGTGGTTGGCAAAGAACGGGTAGTCGATGAAGTCGTCCTCGAGGACGAGGGGTGGATTGATGAAGAGAAAACGGGACATCGCTACAGTGGGCGCTCCATCGCCTGCTGCCGGCGCTCGAGCGACGGTTGCTCGGTCGACGAGCGTCGACCGCGTCGTGCCATCAGCCGCGCCATGAGCTCTGGCGACGGTTCGCGTCGCAGCACCGTCGCGATCACCTGGGTGGGGTCCTCGAAAATCGGCGAGATCTCACGCTCGTCGTAACTCTTCGCCATCGAGAACATGCCCGCGCAGATCGGATCGAAGCGGCATGACTGACAGGCGTCACCCTTGCCGTGCAAGAACTCCTTCTGGTGGATGAAGCCCTTGAAATCGAGGAAGCGAATGCAGCGCTCCTCTTCCTTGATGATCTTCCGCGCTTCGGTCGAGGCCCACGCGTAGCGCCGCATGTAGCAGAGCGGTACGCGCTCGGCGCGGAAGCTCCGGCCCGTGCTCACGAGGTAATCCATCGCCTTCTCCAGCGACACCTGGAACTCGTAGTGGCGCGGGATGCAGTCGGGATTCTCCTCGGCGCGGTTGCCGTCGGGGTCCATGTTGTTCCACACGAAGTGACGGATGAACGGGAAGTTCTCGCAGATCCAGCGGACGTTCTCGTGCAGGTGGTCGCTGTTCCAGACGTTGATGACGGTGTTGATGTCGGACGTGATGCCCATCTCCGGCACGTTCTCGAGACAGCGGATCAGCACGTCCCACGCGCCGCGATACTGCGTGATGTAGTCGTGGACCTCGCGCCGGTAGCTGTGGAGCGACACGTGGATGTGCGTCAGGCCGGCGTCGACACACCGCTTGAAGAAATCCTTGTCGGCGAGCTTCTGCCCGTTGGTGATCATGCGGCTGAAGAGCTTACGCTCGCGCGCGTACTCGAGCGCCGGGAGCAGGAGCTCCGAGGTGCTCGGCTCCCCACCGGTCAAGATCACGCCGTCGTAACCGAACTCGACGAGCTTATCGATGTTGTGGCGCATCTCGGCCTCGTCGAGATGCACGCCGGTCGGCGGATTACTGCAGAAGTGGCACTTCTGGTAGCAATTGCGCGTCAGTTGCAGGTAGCCGAGGTTTGCCATCGTTGCTCATCACCCTTCGAGGGAAACCTGACGCCGCTGCGCGGCCTCTTGGCGGGCACGTTCGCGGGCCTCGCGCGTTTTTTGTGCGAACTCGATCAACGGCTCGACGGGGGCCGTCTGCGCCGGTGCGAATCCCGGCAAGCTCGGTCCGACCGGCTGCAGAGGCTGGCCGTCGCGGACGCGCGGTAGCGGAGTCGGCCGGAGGGCCAACAGCTGTGCCGCTGCGTTCTCCGCCCACGCGCCTTCGCGCAGCGGCTCGAGCTCCGCGAATCCCTGATCGCGGATGAAGTTGATGTGCGCGCCCTCGCAGCGGGCGTTCACGACGCAATCGCGGCAGCGGAGCGATTTGGCTTGGTACCCGTGCACGACGTGCGTGCGCGCCAGCTCGCGGATGGCGATGCGACCGGTCTCCTGGTCGAACATCTTCCGCTCGAGGATTTTGGGGGCGTCCACGAGCTGCGTTCCGGGGGCGAGACACGCGGTCAGACCGCTCGTCCGGATGGGGAGCGCGAGCTCGGTGAAGAAGCCCTTCAGGTCGCGCACGTCGTTCGCGACCGCATCTTTCAGGAACTCCCAAGTCGGCTGATGCAGGCGGACGACGTCGAGGTACGTCCGCACGCGCTCGCGCTGCGACAGCAGCCAGGGCGCCGTGCGTTGGTTTAGCTCGATTTCGACCTCGACGCCCGCCGGCAGCGGTGTCCCGGGCAACAGGACGTCGAGCTGCTCCGGCTCGCGGAGACCGAGCAGGAGTTGGTTGGGCACCGTCTGCCGATCGATGGACCGCGAGGCGCGCTTCGGTCGGACGTACATGCCGACGTCCGGTTGCACGCCGAGACCTTCCACGTCCGTCAGGTCCTCGACCTCGACGCCGATGGACCGACACCCGAAGGGCAGCTCGCTCGCCGTCGGCATCGCGGCGTTAGCCGCGTTGGCTGTGCTTGCCCCGTCGACGGCGCCGATCCACCAGACGTTCCAGCTCGCCTGGTTCTGACGCTCGATCACGCGGTCGGCCGTCGTGCAGAACGGCTCGATGAAACAGTGCACGCAGCGTTCCTGTTGCCGGCACTCGAGCGGGGTTCCTTCGTCGAGGTACTTCCGCACCTGGAAGCGCCGACCGTTCACCTCGTCGAGCATCTTGTGCGGATCCTGGATCAGGTCTTCCAGGCCCTCGAGGAACTCGACCGGGAAGCGATTCGTCCACACCACGACGTTGGGATGGCGGTTCAAGCGGAAGACCTTCTGCAGGCGGGGCAGGTGCTCGATCGGATCGTAGAAGAGCTCGT
>JBDSJB010000241.1:0-4869 GCA_039917665.1 Binatia bacterium | reverse complement strand
ACCGCAGCGATGGCGGGCGGACCGCCGGCCGCGATGATCCGCGCGGTCCTCTTCGGAACCTACACCGCCACTCATCCCGCCAATCGCCTCCTCGCCGCGCAGCTCGAGGCGGCCGGACTCGACGTGGCCGTCTGCCATGAGCCGCTCTGGGAACGCACGCGCGACAAGACGGCGACGTTCTTCGGCGTCCGCAGCCTCGCGCAGCTCGGGCTTGCGTACCTCGCCGCGGCGCAGCGATTGCGTCGACGTTTCCGTGCGGCGCCGCGCCCGGATCTCGTCGTCACCGGTTTCAACGGTCAGCTCGACGTCCCGCTCGCGCGGTTCGTCGCCGGCCGACGCGCACGCCTCGTGTTCGCGCCGCTCGTCACGCTCACCGAAACGCTCGTCGACGATCGCCAGGTGTACGCGCGGGGTGGGCTCAAGGACCGCGCGGCGCGCGCGCTCGATCGTTGGACGCTCCGACTTTCCGATCTCGTCCTGACGGATACCGAGACGCACCGCCGGTGGATCGCGGAGCGCCTCGTCCCGACGGCGCGGACGGCCACGGTGTACCTCGGGGCCGAGCCGTTCTTCCGTCCGGCCGCGGCGAGGACGCGCCGCGCGGACGAGCCGCTGCGGGTGCTCTTCTACGGCCAGTATGTGCCGTTGCACGGCACGAGCGTGATCGTCGAGGCGGCGGCGCTGCTCGCGCGCGAGGGGGGCATCGAGATCACGATGATCGGGACCGGTCCCGAGCGTGAGCTCGCGACGCGGCTCGCGACGATGCGCAACGTCACGAGTCTCCGCTTCGAGGATTGGGAGGCCTACGACCAGCTCCCGGCTCGGTTGGCCGCGTGTGACGTCGCGCTCGGAATCTTCGGGCCGACGTCGAAGGCCCGCATGGTCATCCCGACCAAGGTGTATCAAGCGGCCGCCATGGGGCGGGCGGTGGTGACGATGGACACGCCGGCACTGCGCGAGGTCTTCACGCCCGATGCCGACGTCCTGACGGTGCAGGAAGGCGATCCGCGCGCGCTCGCGGCAATGCTCCGCCGGTTGCGCGACGATCCGGCGCTGGCACCGCGAATCGGCAGCGCGGCGGGCCGACTGCTGGGCGAGCACCTCGATCCGGCGGCGCAAGGCGCGCGGATGCGGACGGTGCTCGCGGACGCGTTTCCCGATCTCGCCACGCGTTTCGCGCCCGCGTCCTCGGCGCTGACCCCGGCGTTCGCCGGCCTGCCGCTGGGCTACTCGGCCGGCCATCAGGCCTAAGCGCCGATGACTCCGACCGCGCCCATCGGCATCGTGGTGCCGACATGGAACCGCGCCGCCGCCGCGACCGTGGCGGTCGCGGCCGTCGCGCGCCTCGCGGACCTCGCGCACTTCACGGTCGTCGTCGACAACGGCTCGCGCTCGACCGAGCGTGACGCGTTGGCGGCATCGCTCGCCGGGCGTGCGGACGTCGCGCTGGTGACGCTGCCGGAGAATCGCGGGTTTGCCGGAGCGGTGAACGTCGGTCTGGCTGCCGCGTTTGCGCGCGGGGCCACGGGCGTGCTGGTGCTGAACGACGATGCCGAGGTCGAGCCGCGGTTGCTCGGCGATTTGAGCGCGGTGCTGCGGTCCGATCCGACCGTCGGGATCGTCGCGCCGCGCATCGTCGATGCGACGACCGGCGCCGAGGTGTCGCGGGGCGAGCGCGTGTGGCTGCCGTTGGTCTGCCTGCCGCGCACCTGGTTGCGGGTCCGTGGCCACGGCAACGTCCCCTATGCCGTCAGCAGCGTCATCGGCGTGGCGTTCCTCGTGACGCGGGCGTGCTGGGAGCGCATCGGCGGGCTCGAGGAAAGCTTCTTCGCCTACTACGAGGAGGTCGACTACTGCCTACGCGCGCGCGCGGCCGGCTTTCGCGTGATGGTGGCGCCGGCGAGCCGTGTTCGTCACGACGGATTCCGCGGCTTCGCGGGCGGCTTCACGCCGCTCGCGGCCTACCTGAAAGCGCGGAACCTGCCGCTGCTCATGCGACGCCACGGCGGCGCGCTCGCGTGGACGCTCTTTGCGCCGACGTACGCGGGCATGCTTGCGGCGAGCGCGGCCGCCTACGCGGTTCGCGGCGATGCCGCGACGATCCTGCCGGCGCTCGCACACGGCATCGCCGACGGGCTCCGCGCGCGCAGCGGTCCGCCGCCCCTGACGTTGCCGAGCCGGAACGTGGACGCGTGACGACCCGGGTCGCCATCGGTGCGATCGTGCGGACGCTCGGCGGTCCCGCGACCTACGCGATCGAGCTCGTGCGCGCGCTCGCGGCACGGCGTACGCCGAGCATCGAGTACGTCGTGCTGACCGACGGACCGGAGGCGTTCGACGGCATCGACGTCGCCATCGAGCACCTGCCGCTCCGCAGCCCCTGGGCGCAGCCCGTCTGGGATCATTGGCAGGTGCCGCGCGCGCTGCAGCGCTGTGGCGCCGATCTGTACCACGGCACCAAGAACGCGGTGCCGCTCGCCAGTCCGTGTCCCGCGGTCGTCACGATCCACGACCTCGCCGTCTATCACTACCCGGAGACCTTCGCGCTCGCGCAGCGCTGGCATTTGCGCGTGCATACCCCGCACGCGGTGCGCGCCGCGCGCGCGATCTTGACCGTGTCCGAGCATTCCGCCGCCGATCTGCGCGCGCGCTTCCCGAAATTCGCCGGGAAGGTCGAGGCGGTCCCGAACGGTGTGAGCGAGCGCTTCCGTCCCGTCGCCGACGCGGCGGAGGTCGCGGCGTTTCGCGAGCGTCATGGTCTCGGGCCGGGCCCGTTGATCGCCTACCTCGGCACGCTGCAGCCGCGGAAGAACGTCGAGCTGCTCGCGGCCGCGTTCGGACGCGTCGCCGCGGCGCTGCCGGGCGCCGAGCTCGTGCTCGCCGGCCGCATCCGACCCGGCTATCGGCCGAACCTGCCACGCGACCGCGTGCGGCTGATCGGACCGCTGCCCGATGCCGAGCTGCCGCTCTTCTACAGCGCGGTCTCGGTGTTGGTGAATGCCTCGCTGTACGAGGGATTCGGCCTCACGCTCGTCGAGGCGATGGCGTGTGGTTGCCCGGTGATCGCGCTTCGACGGAGCGCGGTCCCGGAGGTCACGGGTGACGCGGCGTGGTTGCTCGACGAGCCGACCGAGGACGCCCTGGCCAACGCGCTCGTGGCGATCGTCGGATCGGCGCCGACCGCCGCGCGCCATCGCGGCCTCGGTCTTCTCCGCGCGACCGAGTTCTCGTGGCCGCGCGCGGCGGGTACCGTCGAGCAGGCCTATCTGCGGGCCGTCGGGCGCTCGACGGCTCGCTGAGCCCGCCCGGGTCTCGATCGCGCGAGTTGGATCGTCGGGGGTTGCTTGCGGTGGTGCTGCTCGCCGCGCGGATTTCGTTTCGGCACTACGTCGGGCGGTCGCGGCGCCAGGTGCGAGACGACGTGCCGGCGCCGAAGCGGAGCGAGACGGTGTCGATGCGTTGATGCCGCTTCTTCGAGCGGAGCCGCATGATGCGCTCGGCAGGGATCGGCGCGCCGGCGCGTACGAACGCGTCGCGGTCGACGAGCAACGTGCCGGCTGCTGCCTGCGAGCAGAGATACGCGGCCTGGTTCACCGGCTCGCCGATGACGCCAAACTGCTTCTTGCCCGACGGACCGAGCAAGCCGATGGTAGCGCGGCCGAAGCTGACACCGATGCCGAGGCCGATCGTCGCGACGTCACGGCCTTCGGCGCGCCACTGAGCTCGCCAGCGCGCGTTCAGGTCGTCGAAGCGGGCGTGCATGGCGCGCCCGGCGTCGTGGACGACGCGTTCGAGCATCGCCGCCGAGTCGGTACCGGCGAGCTCCGGCAAGAAGAGGGCGAGAAGGCCGTCGCCCGTGTACTGGAAGACGACGCCGCGATGCGCCTCGATGATCTCGGTCATCTCGGTGAGGTACTCGCCGATGAGATCCGCCAGGTACTGCGTGTCGTGCAGCACCCGGGTGAGGTTGGAGAATCCACGCATGTCGACGGCCAGCACGGCGACCTGATGGGGGTGCGGAACGAGCATGCCCGGATGCGCGCGGGCACGGAGCGGTTGCTGGAGGGTCGTGGCCCCGGCCGAGTCGGCAGCGGCGGCGACGGCGCCGGAGCTCCAGCGCACGACCGCCGACGCCGTCGGTCCGAGCCAGCGTGCCGCCTCGCCGGCGACGAGGCGGACGATGCGATGCGGAACGGTGGAGGCGGTGCGAAGCGTCGGCCAGCTGCGGGCGTCGACCAGCCAGCGTGCGACCGGCGCCGGCACCCCGGGCTGCCCCGCACCGCATGCGAGCACGAGATCGATTTGGCGGGGCTGGTAGCGGACGGAATCGACGGCCGTCCGGGCCGCATTCCAGGCGAGCTGATCGAGCCACGTGCTCGCTCGGGTACCGGTCCACTCGGCGAAGCTCTTCATGGCGACGATAATGCCAGACGCAGCGCGTCAGGCAATCCGTGTCGTTGATGAATTTTCAGTTACTTAGCATAAGGCACGCTGCTATAGGGCGAGCGCCCAACAAATCGCACATCACTTCTCGTAGGTTGTCGGTGAGGGCGGAGGCCGACGTCAGTCGGCCGCGAAACTAAATCGTCGACGGGTCGGGGCCGTCGGTCTCGATGCCGAAGGCGGCGATCGCATCCTGCACCCGGGTGGCCGGGAGGGTGCCGCGCCGGCAGAGCTCCGCAAGGGCGGCGACGCAGATGCTCTCGGCGTCGACCTCGAAGAAGCGTCGGAGGGCCTCGCGGGTCTCGCTCCGTCCGAAGCCGTCGGTCCCGAGCGCGCGCAGGCCGGCGGGAACGAAGGGCGTGATCTGGTCGGCGACGGTCTTCAAATAGTCCGTCGCGGCGACGATCGGCCATGGCTCGGATTCGA
>JBDSJB010000240.1:0-14758 GCA_039917665.1 Binatia bacterium | reverse complement strand
GCAGGCGTTCCACCACGTCGTCGTTGCTCACCGCCCGGCTCGGCACGGCGTGCTGCACGTCCAGAATCCGCATCGGCGGACCATCCGTTGCGGTAAGGGGATGGTCAACGCGCGCCGGTGGGTTCGTATTCAGGAGCGGAACAGAAAGGGTCGTGCCGCCGTCGTCCTCGGCATCAGAGCTGGCCGGCCGACCAAGCGGAGGCGGCGGTGCGTAGCGCCGCCGGCATGCGCAACGCGCTGTCTGTGTCGGGCCACTTTGAGATTCCTCCCACACGGCACATCGGCTAGCGTACGGACCTCGGAGCTCGCGATGAGACGTTCGCCTGCACAGGATTACCGATGGATCGAATCCGGTGCCGGGCACCCCGTCGTCTTGTTGAACGGCATTTTCGGGATCCTGGAAGATTGGGACGCCATGCTCCGGAGCGTCGATCCGCAATGGCGATTTCTGGTGCCGGAGATTCCGCTCTTCGCGGCGACGGTGCGTGAGGCCTCGATCGCGGAGATCGGGCGCCACGTCTGGAGATTCGTCGACGCCATGCAGCTCGGCAGCGTCGTGCTCGGCGGCAGCTCGATCGGCGGGCAAGTGGCGATCGAGCTCGCCCTCCAGGATCCCGACCGGGTGCAGGGCCTCATTCTCACCGGGGCGTCGGGCATCGGCGAGCATCGGATCGGAACGATCTCACACCGTCCCTCGACGGCCTATGTCCGCACGCAAGTCGCCAACGTGCTCGATCGACCAGAGTTGGTGAGCGAGGAACGGATCGAGTCGATTCGTCGAACATTGGGCACGCCCGCGGCGATCCTGAAGGCATTGCGGTTCTCGCGCGAGTGTCGCACGGGAGCGATCGCGTCTCGGCTCGGTGACATCCGCGTCCCGACGTTGCTCGTCTGGGGCGCCAACGATCGCATCACGCCGCGTGATCTGGCCGAGCGGTTTCAGGGTGCACTCGCAGACGCCGAGCTCGTCATCATTCCGGACGCCGGGCACGCGCCGATGCTGGAGCAGCCCGCCGCGTTCGCAGCGGCTACGAGCTCGTGGCTCCGGCGGATCGGCTATGGGGCGCGAATCGCAGATGCACGATCTGCATGAGCTTCCGGACCGCCGGCACCCAGTGAAACCGTCGTAGCCACCGCCAGCGCACGAGGTGCCGATCGTAGAAAATCGCGTCGACGACGCGAATCCGCGGCGACCAGTCTTCGATGGTGCTGGCGCGCCCGATGCCCCAACGCGCGCGCACGCCGACGGCCCTGAGGGACGGTTGCCAACGCGATGCCGCCATCGCGAGCGGTGAGATCGCCTCGACGAGCGCTTCGGCCTCGGGAAAATTCTCGGCCAAGCTCGTCAGCAGCCGCTGGACCTCCGGCGGCTCGAAGTACTGCAAGACGCCTTCGGCGATGAAGAGCAGTGGCCGTCCGGTCGCCAGACGCAGCACGTCGGTGCGCCACTCGTCGCGCAGGATCGATGCCGTCAGGAGGTGACAGCGGGCAGGAGTGTCGATCAAGCGCTGCCGCAGCTCGATGACGGCAGGGTCGTCGATGTCGACCCAATCGAGGGTCCCGTCGTCGATGCGGAAGAAGCGGGTGCAGAGTCCCGCGCCCAGGTTGACCACGACGGCGCGCGGATACTTCGCTACGAAATCGCGCACGGCGTGATCGAGGATCTCCGTGCGGATGGCAACCCCGGTCTGCGTCAGCCAGTCGCGATCGTAGCGCGACGTGTCGAGCGCCAGACGCGCAACGATTCGCTCGGCGACGGGGTCGTGAAACAGCGCGTCCGCACGGCGCGACTCGCACGCACGCGCATTCAACGTGAAGAGGCAGCTCTCCGCGACGCCGTGGAGACCGTCGGCGGCTCGGTCGGTCGATCGGCGCATCGGTGGTCGCTATTCGAGGCGGATGCCGTCGAGGATCGGTTGGCGGGTGGCGGCTCGCGACGCTCCGTATCCCGCTGCCAGCGCCATGAGCACGACCATCAGAAACGAGATCGCCGCCGACAGGAACGCGAAGTGAAACTCGAGAAAGAATCCCAAGAGGTAGCGATAATTGATCAGCACCCAGATCGCCGCGGACACGTATCCGAGGGCCGCGCCGACCGCCACACCAAAGGCGCCGAGCGTGCCCGACTCGATCATGATGGAGCGGCGGACGGCGCTTTCCGTGGCGCCGATGACGCGCCAGAGCGCGAGCTCTCGCCGCCGCTCGGCGATCGCCGACAACAGGAGATCGAAGATTCCGGCTGCGGTGACGATGCTGATGAGCAACTGGATTGCATCGGTGAACCCGAACGCCGCCTTGATCTTGTCGCTGATGTACTGGACGGCCTCGCGGAGCGGATCGACCTTCAAGCGGTAGCGGTCGGCGACGCGCGCGAGGATACCCGCGCGGACCGCGGCGATGTCGGTGCCCGGTTTCACGAACACCATGAAGCGGCTCACCGAGTGATCCTGCCAGTGTGTGACGAACAGCTTTCGCGAGAGGATGACGGTGCCGCGGTCCGACGTGTACTCGGGCACGATGCCGACGACGGGGAGGGTCAATCGACCCGTTGGCGTCTCGAGCGACAGCTCGTCGCCGACCGCGAGCCCGCTCCAGTCGGCGAGGCTGAGCGAGATGTTGACGCCGGTGCCGGCCGCGAGCGCTGCGGCGGCCTGTGCGGGATCTCCGCTGCGATACCAGTGCGGCGGCAAATGCTCGGCGTCGAGCATGCCGTCGCTGAGCGCCAAGATGCCGATCCGGCGATCGCGGAACGGTTGGCCCGGCAGTGCCCGCAGATCCTCGACGCGTTGGATGCCGGGCACCGCGGCGATCTCCGCTCCGAGACTCTCGGGGATCGGCGTCTCCAGCCAACCGCCCTCGGTCGTGACGGCACTCACGACGATGTCGCCGCCGATCGCCTGAGCGACGTAGTCGCGCACGGACATCTGGAAGCTCTGCGACAATGACGCGACCGTGACCGACGCCGTCACGACGCCGGAGATCGCCGCCACCGTCACGCCGGCCCGAGTCGGTGCCCGGAGGATGCTGTCGGCGGCGAAGCGGCCTTCCGGCCCGAAGAGCTTCGGGAGCACGTGTTGCAGTCGGCGGGCCGCCCACGTCACCAGCGGCACCGCGATCACGAACACCGAGGCGTTCCAGAACGTCGACCCGATGTTGCCCCACTCGAACGACTTGAACGCGATCTCCGCCGCGAACGCGAGACCGCTCATCGCGATCATGGCGACCCAGGCGACGATCAGGCGGCTCGTGCGCTGCCGTCCGAGCGTCTGGCTGCCGGACGACCGCCGCAGCACTTCCAAGGGATCGAGCGCGCGAACCCGGAGTGCCGCCGAGTACGAGGCACCGACGGCGGTCAGCACGCCGAGCGCCATGATGCTGGCCTGCGCTACGAGATCGGCGCGAATGGTGTCGAGCGGGAAGCGCAGCTGAAAGATGGTGTTGAAGCCGACGCCAAGGCTCCCTCGCAGCAGGTAGGCCAGTGCCAGTCCGTACGCTTCGCCGAGGGCGGCGCCCACGATGCCGAGGACGAGCGTCTCGCACATGAGCAGCCGGAAGAGCTGCCGTTCGTCGGCTCCGACGAAGCGCAGCTGGGCCATCGTGAGCGCGCGCTCGATGGAGCCGGTCGAGGTGGTGTTGTAGACGATGTACGCGCCGGCGATCAGGCAGAGCAGGCTGAGGCCCGAGAGCATGGCCTGCACGGACGCGAGGACGCTTTCGTAGACGACGGCCCGCTGGGCCGGCTCCGCCACGGTGAGGGGCGAGAGCCGGGCGGTCAGCCGTTGTTCGGCTGCCTTCCGATCAACCCCCGATTTCAGGACGACGTCGATCTGATCGATGCGTCCTTCCTTGTCGAGAAATTGCTGGGCGGCCGTGAGGTCCATGATCGCGAGCCGGCCGCCGAACGCGGCGGCAAGACCGGATGGAATCAGCAACCCACGCACGACCAGCGTCTGCACGCCGCGCGGGGTCGAGACGATCATTTCCGAGCCGACCTTTAGGTCGTGATCGGCGGCGAAAGTCTGAGGAACCAAGATGGCGCGCGGGTCGGCGACCACGTCGTTGGCGGCTTGGCGCGCCGATTGTTTCTTGCCGGCGAGCTCGACCTCGTAGCGCGGCAGTCGGTCGCCCATCGTGAGGTCGGTGCCGAAAAGCTGGAGGATGTTGGCCGGGTCGTCGGCCAAGGCGATCGTCCCACGGACGAGGGGGACGGCGACCTCGACGTCGGAGTCTTCGCCGACGGTGGCCACCGTGGACTCCGGAAAGCCGATCTCGCCCAAGCCGAGCGTCACCTGGAGATCGGCGGGTCCGGCGATCAGCTCCATGGAGCGCCGAAAGTTGTCGAGCACGCTCGTGTTGAGCACGTTCAGCGCGACGATCAGCGATACCCCGGTCGCGATGCCGCCGACGATCAGCAGCACTCGCCCCCAGCTGGCGCGGAGCTGCGGATAGCTGATCAGGCGCAGCAGCCGGAGCATGGTCGGACGATAGGAGTTTGGTCCTGGAGCGTCAAAGGAAGAAGCGAGGCGAGCGAGCGCTCACCGTGCTGTGTCCGGAAGTCAGGACCGCGAGCCGAGCTCGTCTGCGCCCTACCGGGCGAGACCGTCGTTGGCGGCAAACGCTTCGTCGTCCTCGTCGAAGGCCATCGCCTGTTCGAGCGACCCGTCGATCAATCGCAAGACGCGCTTGGTCATGGCGGCAAACACGGGATCGTGCGTCACGAGGAGGATGGTCACGGCGAGGCGGTCGTTGAGATCCGCCATGAGATCCATGACGGCGCGTCCGTTGGCGCGGTCGAGGTTGCCCGTCGGCTCGTCGGCGAGAACGATGGCCGGGTTGATGACGAGGGCGCGGGCGATCGCGACCCGTTGTTGCTCGCCTCCCGACAGCGTCGTCGGCTGATGCTTGGCGCGGTGGCCCATCTTCACCAGATCGAGCGCCTCGATGACCCGCCGGTCGACGTCGCGTTGCGGTACGTTGTCGAGCACGAGCGGCATGCCGACGTTCTCTTCGGCGGTGAGGAAGGGGAGAAGATTGAAGGTCTGGAGGACGTACCCGACACGGCGGCGACGGAGCTCGGCGGCCTCCTTGCTGTTCATCTTGGCGACGTCGCGCCCTTCGACGAGGACTTCACCGCTGGTGGGGGGCGTGAGACCGGCGATGAGATGGAGCACCGTGCTCTTCCCGGAGCCGCTCGGCCCCATGAGCGACCAGAAGTCGCCACGCTCGATGGTGAACGACAAGTCGTCTACGGCTTTCACCGCGGTGGACCCGCTGCCGAACACCTTGGTGACGTGGCGATACTCGATCACGCGCTACCCGCGACGCCGTAACGATCTTGGAGCCGCTTCGCGACCTCGTCGAGCCAGGTGAGCTCGGCGCGGGCAGAGAGCTCCGCACCGTCGATCAGGAGGTGGGTCACGAACGCGTCGAAAGGAGCCCGCCGCATCTTCCGCCGTTCGGTGCCGAGCTTGTGGAGCTCCTGCATGTAGGCGTCGCGCTGGCGTTCGACGAGCCGCAGCAGCTCGGGGAGGTGCTCCGGGCTCGCGAAGAGCAGCTTCACCGCGAGCTCCTGGCGGAGCGGGCGGGGCGCGTCGGTCTGCGGGCTCAGCACGTAGTCGTCGAGGCTCTGCTGACCGCGGGTGGTGATCCGGTACACCTTGCGGGCCGACTCGCCGCCGTCGGCGACCTGTTCGATCAGGCGGTCGGCCGAGAGTCGGTCGAGGATGCGGTAGACCTCGCCGAAGTTCAGGCGCCAGAAGTGCCCGAGCAGTCGCTCGCCCTGGCGCCGCACGGCGTACCCGTGGATGCCTTCCGGGTTCCGGGCGACGACACCCAAAACCGCGTGCTGAACTCCGTGGGAATGACGCATCGGACAACTCCGGGGGCCTTGCCCGGTGGGCGGCTCCGTTCCTGCGTTGATGACCTCGACGCTGACACGCGGCTTCGGAAGGTGTCAAGGAAATCCAGCAGTTCGAGCCGGAGTTCCTATTCTGGGGCGGAATAGTCGGGGGTGGGAACTGGCCTCAGGTCGCGGAGCGGGTCGCACCGTACATGGCGAGTGCGCGGGGACGGCGCTCCTCGTGCAGCACCACGCGTTCGGGATAGGTGCGGCCGAGGACCAGCCCGGCCGTGGTGCCTTCCGCGCCCGGCAGATCCCACGGACGGTGGAGCCATCGGTTTCCGACGTCGGCGAGCTCCGGAACCCACCGCCGCACGTAGTCGCCCGCGGCATCGAACTTCTCGCCTTGGGACACCGGATTGAAGATCCGGAACCAGGGTTGGGCATCGGTGCCGGTCGAGGCCGCCCATTGCCAGCCGCCATTGTTGGCGGCGAGGTCGCCGTCGACGAGCTCACGCATGAAGTGCCGCTCGCCCCAGCGCCAGTCGATCAGGAGGTCCTTGGTGAGAAAAGAGGCGACGATCATCCGGCAGCGGTTGTGCATCCATCCGGTCGCGCGCAACTGCCGCATGGCGGCATCGACGATCGGGTAGCCGGTCTCACCGCGTTGCCAGGCGGCGAAGAGGCCGCGATCGTTCTCCCAGGCGAGCGCGCGCATCGCCGGCTTGAAGGCTTGGCGCTCCACGTTCGGGTGGTGGAAGAGAATCTGCTGATAGAAGTCCCGCCAGGCGAGCTCGGTGGTGAAGGTGCGGGCGCCGAGGCTCCGTCCTGCCGCGGCGGCGTGCACGGTACGGATCGAGATGGCGCCGAAGCGGAGGTAGGGCGACAGTCCCGAGGTGCCGGCAGTCCCGGGGAAGTCGCGTTGCTCGGCGTAGTCCCCGAGCGTGTCCTTGGCGAACTGGCCCAGTCGTACGTGTGCCGCGTCCTCGCCCGGCGGCGGAAGAGACGCCGCGCTGGCGAATCCGAGCGTCGTCGCGTCGGGCAGTGGGACGACCGCGAGATCGAGGCCGTCGGGGAGCGGCGGCAACGTCGGGACGCCGCCGGGTGCCGTCGTCTTCTGCGCGCGCCAGGCCCGTGAGTAAGGCGTGAAGGCGGTGTAGGGCCGGCGCTGCCCGGTCAGGATCTCGCTCTCTTCGAACAGCACCTGATCCTTCCACGCGAAGGAGCGAACGCCCGCGGCGGTGAGTGCCTCAGTGACCCGCGTGTCGCGGCTGCGTGCGAAGGGCTCGTAGTCCTTGTTCCAGTGCACGGTCGTGGCGCCGGTGCTGCGCGCCACCCGGACCAGGACGTCAGCCGGGTCGCCGCGCAGGATGATGAGCCGCGAGCCGCATTCGGCGAGCGCAGTGGCGAGCACCTCGACGCAGCCGAGTAGGAACCGCACCCGCGAGGCGCCGGTGTCGCGCCGGCCGAGGATCGCGTCGTCCAGGATGAAGACGGGAACAAGCCGTTCCGCTGCCGCGGCGGCCCGCGTCAGCGCGGTGTTGTCGCGAAGGCGGAGATCACGTCGGAACCAATGGATGCCGACCGCGGTGTTCACGGATAGTGCGACCGCACCCAGGCGAGCGCCGTTTCGCGATCGGCGAACGAGCCTTCGAGCTGCTGCTCTTCGACCGCGTGCAGGATCTCGCTGAACCGTGGCCCGGGCGAATGGCCGAGCTCGATCAGATCGCGGCCCGTGACCAGCGCGGGTGGGTTGAGCTGCTGGGGGGACAGCGCGCCGAGATTGGCGCGGCAGAAATCGTAGTACTGCAGATCGCCGTTCGACGCCGTCGCGTCGATGCGGGCGAGCTCGAGCAGCTCGTCGATGCCGTCCTCACGGAGAAAGCGCGTGAGCGTCGAGCGGCGCATGAGCGGCGCGCTCACGAGCCGGAGGTGGTTGCGGACGAGGTACGCGACGCGATCCCAGACCGCGCGGCTCCGCTTCAGGCGTTGGCAGATCGTGACGGCCATCTCGGCGCCGCGTTCGGGATGGCCGTAGAAGGTGATGCGCTCGCCTTCGGGCGTCATCTTCCGGCCGGCGCAGATCGGCTTGGCGACGTCATGCAGCAGCGCACCGAGGGCCAGGGTCTCGGTCGGCGCGCGCAGCTGGTCGATCACGAGCAGCGTATGCGTCCAGACGTCGCCCTCGGGGTGATGGAGCGGTGTCTGCGCCACGCCGTGCATCGTGAGGAGCTCAGGCATCACGACGGCGAGGAGGCCGGACTCGTTCAAGAGCTCGAAGCCACGCTTGGCCGCGCCCTCGCAGAGAATCAGACGGATTTCCTCGCCGATGCGCTCCCAGGCGATGAGATCGATGTGGCCCGCTTCGCGTCGGATCACGTCCCAAGTGCCGGGCTCGATCGTGAAGCCCAGCCGCGCCGACAACCGCACGGCGCGCAGCATGCGGAGCTTGTCCTCGTCGAGCCGCGCCGCTGGATCGCCGATCGCCCGTACGATGTGGCGCGCGAGGTCGTCGCGGCCGCCGACGTAGTCGATGACGCGGTTCTCGATCGGGTCGAGGAACATGCCGTTGATGGTGAAGTCCCGTCGCGCGGCGTCCTCGGCGGCGCTCCCGAACGTCACCGACACCGGATGACGCGAGTCGACGTACACCCCGTCGCGGCGGAAGGTCGCGACCTCGATGCGGTCGTTGCCGGACGGCACGAGCACGACGCCGAACTGCACGCCGACCGGGAGGCTGCCCGGAAAGAGCTCCAGCACTTGTGTGGCGGGCGCGTTGGTCGCGACGTCGTAGTCTTTGGGCGTGCGGCCGAGGATCTCGTCGCGGACGCAGCCGCCGGCCAGGAGAGCTTCGAAGCCGGACGCGCGCAAGCGCTGCAGGACGGCGATGGCATTGGGACGCGCGGACGACGACATCGACCGCGATCATGCATTGCGCGGAAGTGCTGAGCAACGCGCTCACTCGCCTTGTACGGCTCCCGACCGCATGGCATGTCCCGCGCATGCGTGCCGTCATCGTTGCGCTCTTCGTGCTCGTGCTCCCCGTCGTCGCATCCGCCCACGTGGCTGTCGTTCCCGACCAGAGCGATGCCGGAGGTTGGGAGCGCTACACGATCTTGGTCCCAACCGAGAAGGCGTCGCCGACCGTGCGCGTCGTGCTGAAACTGCCGATGGGGATGGACGTCGTCGCCGTCGAGTCGAAGCCTGGCTGGCAGGGAAGCTACAACCCGTTTCCGATTGGCGCCGCCCAGGTCGAATGGAAAGGCGGTCGGATTCCCGAAAACGAGTTCGTCAGTTTCGAGTTCCTCGCCTGGAATCCGCCGGCCGCGCGCGTCATCCGTTGGGAAGCCACCCAATGGTACGAGGACGGCACCAACGATCGTTGGGGCGGGGCCGCCGACCCCGAGCACGCGTCGCAGACGACGTTGAAGCCGAGCAGCGGCGCCGCGAAGGGCATGCACCGCCACGATGCGCCGCATGCGGCCGCCGACAAGAAATCGCCGCCGGCGGTCTCCGACAAGAATCCGCCGCCTGCGGCGGCCGACAAGAAGCCCTGACGCTCGGCGCGGGCGCGCCGCTCAGTGCCCGCTGATCTCCGGCGCGTCGTTCGGACCGGGCGGCGGCGTTGGCGGCAGCTCGACTTTCTCGAGGGCGTCCTCGTGCACGTCGATCTTGGCGTCGGCTTTCACCGTGTCGAAGCGCTTCGTCACGAGATCCTGACGGCGCTGATTGACCATCGCGACGCGAATCCGGTCTTTCACCTCGTCGAACGGTTTGCTCGGACCTTCCTTCCGTTCGAGCAGCTTGATGATGTGGTAGCCGAACGGTGTCTGCACGATCGGGCTCAGATCACCCGGCTTGTCGAGCGCGAAGGCGGCACGTTCGAACTCGGCGACCATCCGACCTTGGCCGAATGTTCCGAGATCACCGCCGCGCGCAGCGGTGGCGGTGTCGACGGAGTTGGCCTTGGCGAGTTCCTCGAACTTGTCCGGCTCGGTGTCGAGCTGCGCCCGTAGCTGCTTCGCCAGCGCCTCGTCTTTCACCAGGATGTGGGACGCGTGGATCTGGGCGCCCGAGAAGAGACGCTGGTTCTGGTCGTAGTACGTCTTGATCTCGTCGTCGCTGAGCGTCGGCGCTTCTTGATAGTCGCGCATGACCCGCTGCACGACGAGCCGCTGCCGGAGATCGTCGATCTGCCGTACGATCTCGGGATCCCGGTCGTACCCTTTCACCCGCCCTTGCTCCGAGAGGAGCTGATTCAGGATGAAGTTGTCGACGAACTGGCGTTTGCGCTCGAGCGTGGTCATCTGGGCGCGCGAGCGCGGGGGCAACCGTTCGACTTCGCGCTTGAAGTCCTCGGTCGTGAAGCGCTTGCCGGCGTACGTGGCGATCACTTCGCCGCCCGACGTGCCGCTCGTGTCGGCGCTGGCCGACGATGACGAGCCCGATGGGGGCGCGCTGTCGGTGGCACATGCTGCGGCGAAGCATAGGGCGGCGAGCAACGAGCAGAGCGGTTTTCGCACGGCGGCGGACTGTAGCCCAATCATTCGTTGACTGCCAAGAGGGGCTCGGTTACCTTCGCCTTCCCAACTCGCTGCACCCAGATCCTGCTCAGGAGGACTCACCCCGATGGAACAGATGCTCGAACAAGCCGAAGCCGTTCTCCGGTTCTCAGGCGAGCTACAACGGCGGATGTCGGAAGTCGGCGTCGAAGGCATCGGCGGAGTGATGAGTCTGTACGCGCAGCTCCGCAGTGCACTCGAGAAGGTGTCGCACGACGAGCTCGATTGGGCCGCGGCGGAAGTGAATCGCGTGCTCGAGAGTCTGACCAAGATCAGCGACGAAGTGCGGCGCTTGAAGGGTCTGAAGCTCTCGCTCGAAACCGGTCACTGATCCGGTTTCGCCACCCGGCGAGCAACAACGTTCCGACCGTCGCGCCCGTCGTGTCGACGAGCACGTCGACGCCGGAACCGGTGCGGCTCGGAACGAACGCCTGGTGGGCTTCGTCGAGCATGGCGTAGACCGCGCAACACGCGAGGGTCCGCAGCACGACGATGCGCGGCACGGGTCCCCCGCCTTCGCTCTGCGCCCGTAGCGTCAGCATCCCGAGGATCCCGTACTCGATCACGTGGGCGCTTTTGCGCACGATACTGTGCGCGAAGCGGAACCCCGCCGGCGTCAATTCGCCGAAGAAGAATCGGAGAACGGGATCGATGTAGCTATTGGTCGATCGCGCCGAGAAAGCATCGGTGGAAAACCACGAGATGAACGTGGCCCAGACGATGACCGGCAGCCAGCGCTGCACCATGCCGAGCCAGGCGGGCGCAGCGCTGGGGGAACCGTCAGATGAGCTCGTTGATGGCCCGTTGGACAACCGCGAGCACCTCTTCGCCGTACTCGGCGTCGAGGAAGTCCTCGACCTTCGCACGCTGACTGACGTATTGGCGGTCGTCGCCCGGTTTCTGCTCGTCGTTGAGATGCGTGCCCGACATCAGGTCGAGAAATTCGAGGACGCCGCCGCAGTTGCCCTTGTTCCAGTCTCGCTCCAGTTTCGCGTCGAGAGCGAGTCGAAGGGTGAGATAGCAGAGGCGGTAGCGTGACTCTTCGCTGAGTTCCATGAGTAGTCCTTTCGGTTTCGTGCTGGAGAAAGTCGTGTGCCGCGTCAGCTCCGGCGTTCGAGGGCGATGAGATATTCGTAGCGGCTGCGTTCGAGGGCACCTTCGACCGTTCGGCCGTTGATGACCAGCGTGGGCGTCGACTTGATCCCGAGCTTGGCGCCCGCGCCGGTATCACTGAGGACGTTGGTGCGCGCGCTCGGATCGTCGAGGCAGGTGACGAAGGTGTCTTTGGCGATGCCGAGGCCTTCGGCTTTGGCGATCAGCTCGTCGCGGCCGAGCTTGTCCTGCGCGCCGAACAACAGGTCGTGGAACTCCCAGAATTTTCCCGCGCGCGCCGCGCATTCCGATCCGATCGCCGCGAGACACGCCGATTTGTGCATGCGCATCGGCACGTGCGGGTTGCACTCGGAGTCGAGCGGAAAATGGTGAAACACGAGCCGCACGAGGTCGGGATGCTCGCGCACGAGGTCGTGCAGATCGCGAAACGCCATGGCGCAGGCGGGGCACTCGAAGTCGGAGAACTCGATGATCGTGAGCGGGGCGTCGGCCGGTCCTCGACTGTGCACGGCAGCGGGTAGGTCGGTCGAGACGGGTCGGCTGCGATACCACTCGTAGAACTCGGGATCGCGCTTCTGGACGTCCTCCGCCGTGAGGTTGAGACCCGAGATGGGTCGCGCCGCGAACTGCACGGCCGCGATGCCGGCGAGACCGATGGCGATGCCGACGGCGGCGACCAGCGCGCGTTGCGACGTCAAGAGCTGCTCGCCGCTCGCGGCGAGATCGGTCGCGGCGATCCGCCACGCCAGTACCGCGGTGATCACGACGAGCAGATACGTGCCGCTGCAGAGCAGGCAAACCGCGCCGATCGCGAACAGCGAGAGCCCGGCCAGGTAGAGGGAGAACCCGGCGTTCCAGAGCGCGAGCGCCAGCAACGCCGAGCTCGCTTGTGAGCGCGCGGCGCCGACCGCGCCGCGACGGCGATACAGCAGCGCGGCGAGCGCCGCGTAGCTGAGGAGGGCCCACACGGACACCGGGACGCCGAACAGCGTGCCGTACGTGCTCATCAACACGGCGTCGCAATTCACCGTCGAGCTGACGTTGCAGAAGCTCGTGTAGGCGCCGTGCGTCGCAACGAGCTGAGCGTGGACGTAGAACTGGGCGACGGCGATCGCCGCGCTCAGCGCGAGGACGATCCAGAGAGCGCGTTCGAGCCCCTCGCGCCGGGCTGACGCACCACGGGGACGGGGTTCACTGGCGACCGTCTCGCCACGGCGACGCCCGGAATTCTGCTGCTGCGTCGCCCGCTTGTGCGCCATGGAACGGCGCATCTTAGCGATGGGGCGGGGGGGTTTCAATTGAGGAACGGCCGGGGCCTCGACCCGAGGGGAAGACCGGTCCGTCAGCCCAAAGCACGACGGGGGAGCGGTCGATGTGACCGCTCCCCCGTTCGTGTCCGTGCGAGGTTGAAAGCTAGAACTGGTACGACAACCGCAACGCCGTCTCCGAACGGCCGCGCTGCGTGCCGAGCAGCCATGGATCGAAGACGCCTTTTTGGACGTCGCTCTGCCCTGGGATGAAGTAGCGCTGGCTCAGGTTCATGATCACGTTCGGCGTGATGACCCAGTCGAGGTTCCAGAACGGGTACACGCTGTTCGAGTTGACCGGATCGTAGATCAGGCCGAGCAGGGGCACGACCGAGCCGCCCTTGTAGAACGTGAAGATCGCCAGGGTGACGAGCGATTCCCAGCTGCGCACGTCGTCGCGGAAGTTGCCGTTGCCGTTCGGGTCGGTGCAGGGCGAGAACTTGTCGGCACCGCAGAAGGCGCGGGACCGGTTGCCGGCCGTCGGCAGATCGAGCGCCGTCGTGAGCGTGTCCTCGTTGTGCATGATGTGGTGCAGGAACCACTGGCCCGTGATGAAGAACGTGGTCTTCTTGTTGAGAGACCGGATCCAGGTGGGACGATCGAAGGCGATCATGCCCTTCCACATGTCCTTCCGCGTGGTGCCGGGGAGCAGCGGCGCGAACGTCGTCTCCTTGTCGCGGTCGAGCATGTAGATGCCGAAGTCGTACACGGTCTCCATGCGGAAGATGGCCTGCGTGTAGTTGCCTTCGAAGTAGTTGGCCGAGAGGCCGACCGTGTGGATGTAGGGCGTGATGTACTCGACCGGCAGCGTGCCTTTGGCGAGCAGCTCCTGCGTTCGAACCTGTCCGTCCGCGTCCGGCGTGATGCCGCGGACCGGCGAGAACGGCGATCCGTCGTCACCCGACCAGCGCTGATAGAAATAGTGGACGCCGAGTTGGAAGCCGTTCGGGAAGACGCCGGACAAGCGCACGCCGACCTGGCTGTTGTCGACCGGATTGCGATCGTAGTCGCCCTGCTTGAAGAGGGCGCTGCCCTTCATCAACCGTTGGAGCGCCCCACCCGTGGTCGGGTTACGGAACGGAGCGATGAACGCGCCGTCCTCTTTGTTGAAGAGGGGGTTGGGGATACGGAGACCCCACGGTCGCGGCAGGTAGCCGACTTTCACCGGGCGCCAGTCGCCGGGGTTCCAGTACGCTTCGAGGAACGTGTTGGAGACGACGCCGCCGATGTTCCCGATGTCCCAGAGGCCCTTCACCATCCACAGCGGGATGCGGAGATCGTCCCAACCGAACGACGGTGGCGGGATCTCTTCGATGAAGTGCCACGACGTGTCGAGGGGGTTGGCGCGGTCGAGCATGCGGAAGTCGTCGGCCTCGCCCCAGATGATCTGCTGCTTGCCGAGCCGGAGGCTGACCGGAATGTCGGCAAGCTTGATGTCGGCGTAGATTTCGCGGAGCTGGTTCTCGAACTTGAGCGCGTCGCGCGCACCCTTCGAGAGATCGTTCAGATCGCGCTCGGCGGCACGCTTCGGCTTGCGGCCACGGAAGTCGCGCTCACGAAGCGTCGGCTCGTAGTCGTAAATGCTGTCGTAGACGCCACGGTACAGCAGGAAGAATTTCGAGCTCTCGATGAACGGCAGGTTGATGCGATCCATCAACTTGCCCTTCTCGAGCCACTGCCAATCGACGCGCGCGCGGAACGTGTTGCGCTGCTGGACAAGGTGGTACTCGTCGATGTCGGGGTGGCGGATGATGTTCTGCGTTTGCAAGTTGCCGGAGAGCTCGAGCGGCCCGTACTTCATGGTCGCCGCTGCCGGCGAAAAGCTGAGCAGGACCAGCGCTGCCGCACTGACGGCACGGCGCGAGGTCTGACTGATTCCCGTCATGACCGCCTCCTTACGTGGCTCGGGACCCGAGCGGACCTAGAGATTGGTGGGG
>JBDSJB010000239.1:0-8528 GCA_039917665.1 Binatia bacterium | reverse complement strand
GAGGTGCGGCTCGTCACCGCCGGCGACTTCGCGACCGTGCGCGATCTCATCCAGGTGGCCGACCTGGCGCTCTGTCCGCGCCGCGAATGGTCGGGCTTCCCGATGAAGCTCTTGAACTACATGGCCGCCGCGAAGGCGGTCGTCGTCTCGGCTGGCTCGGCCAAGGCCGTGCGTGATGGCCGGAACGGCGTCGTCGTCGGCGCCGACGGCGCGGAGGCGTATGCCGCCGCCATCATCGGCTTGCTCGCCGATCCCGCGCGCCGTCGCGTCCTCGGTGCCGCGGCGCGCCGGACGGTCGAGAACGAGTACGGCTGGGAGCGCGTCATCGACCAGGTCGAGTCGACCTACCAGACCGTGCTCGCCCGCCGCGCGGCCGCCATCGCGGCACCCAACGCCCAACCATTCGGAATCCTCGAAGCCTGATCCCACAGAAGGAGCCTTCAGCCATGTCACGACCCATCATCGGCATCACCATGGGAGACGCCGCCGGCATCAGCCCCGAAATCCTCGTGAAGTCTCTGGCGGATCCCACCATCCGTCAGTTCTGTGAGCCGATCGTCCTCGGCGACGTCCGCGTGCTCGCGGCGGCCGCGAAACAGGCCGGCCTCGAGCTCGGCCTCCGCAGCATCGAACGGCCGTCGGACTGGCGTGGCGACGGGGGCGCGTTCGGCGTCGTCGATTACAAGGACGTCGATCCCGCGACGGTGAAGGTCGGCGTCGTCGAGCCCGCGCTCGGCGCCGCTGCCGTCCGCTACACGCGTGAGGCCGCGCGCTATGCGCTTTCCGGCGAGATCGACGGCATCGTGTCGGCACCGCTCAACAAGGAGGCGATGCGCGCCGCGGGTTTCCACTACGAAGGTGCCACCGAGATCTTTGCCGAAGAGGCCGGCGTGAAGCGCTACGCCATGGTGCTGCTGCTCGGCGAGATGCGGCTCCTGCTGCTGACGAACCACATGTCGCTGCGCGAGGCGTGCGACAAGGTAACGAAGGCGCGCGTCCACGAGAAGATCATGCTCGCGCACGAGGCGCTGGTCGGGCAGGGCATTGCGGCCCCGCGGATCGCGGTCTCGGCGCTGAACCCGCACGCGGGGGAAGGGGGGCTCTTCGGTCGCGAGGAGATCGAGGAGATCGAGCCGGCGGTTGCCGCGGCGAAGGCCGAAGGCGTGAATGCGATCGGCCCCGTCCCCGCGGATACGGTCTTCTACAAGACCAAGCAGGGCATGTACGATCTGACGATCGCGCTCTATCACGATCAGGGGCTCGGGGCGGTGAAGCTGCTCGGCTTCGGCGACGTCGTGACGCTCTTGGTCGGTCTGCCGTTCATCCGAACGTCGACCGGACACGGCACGGCCTTCGACATCGCGGGGAAGGGCATCGCGGGCCACAAGAACCTGCTGGAGGCCATCAGGACGGCAGCCGACCTCGGCGCGCGCCGCAAGGCCGCGACCCGCGCGGCGTAAACGGCGGGACCACATTCGAGGCGAAGGGACGACCCCCAGCATGTCTACGACCGATCAGCGGCTCCGCGCAGAGCTGGCCCAGTGCCGCGTCTGGGATATCTCGGTCGCCGACCGGCCCGACATGCATTGCTATCCGGGCGACCCGACCCTCGAGCAGACGCAGATCCGTGCGATCAAGCGCGGCGACGCCGCCAACCTGACGCATCTGTCGCTCGGCGCGCACACCGGCACGCACGTCGACGCGCCGGCGCACTTCATCGACGGCGCACCGACGCTCGAGCAGGTGCCGCTCGATCGCATGGTCGGACCGGCGCAGGTGCTGGATCTCCGCGGCATGCAGGCGATCGACGCGGCCGCGCTGAAGCCGCACGAGATCCGCGCCGGCGACATCCTGTTGTTCCATACGGACAACTCCGAGCGCTGGGCGAAGCCGGGGTTCCAGAGCGATTTCACCTACGTCACGCGGGACGCCGCCGAGTACCTGGTCGAGCGCGACGTGCGGACGATCGGCATGGACTACCTCTCGATCGAAGAGTTCGGGAGCAAGACGTTCGAGGTTCACAAGCTCCTGCTCGGGCGTGGCATCTTCATCATCGAGGGCCTCGACCTCCGCGAGATCGCGGCGGGGTCGTATCTGCTCTCGTGTCTGCCCTTGAAGCTCGAGGGGGTGGACGGCGCTCCCGCGCGCGCGGTGCTGATGCGGTGACCGCTTTCGCGGCGATCGCAGACGATTTGACCGGCGCATGCGACGTTGCGGCCGAGCTTGCGCTCGCGGGATGGCAGGTGCGTGTCGCGCTGGGACCCGAGGCACCAGCGACCACGACCGATCCTGGCGACGACCTCGTGATCGTCAACACGCAGAGCCGGGCGATCGCAGCGTCGGCCGCGTACCAGCGCGTGCATGACGCGGTCCGGGCGCGACCCGCGCGGATCGTCCTGAAGAAGATCGACACGGCACTCCGCGGCCATCTCGGCGCCGAGCTCGACGGCGCGCTCGACGCGCTCGGCGCGCCGGCATTCGTCCTGGCGGCGATTCCCGCCGCCGGCCGGATTACCCGAGACGGGTGCCAGTGGTTCGGCGATTGCCTGCTCGAAACGACCGAGTTCGCGCGCGATCCGGAAGGGCCGGGCGCGGTGTCGTCGATCGCGGCCGTGCTCGGACGCGAAAGCCGACGGCGGGCGGCCGTGATTGGCCGCGCTGCGGTGCTCGCCGGTCGCTTGGCTGCGGAAGTCGCGCGGCAGCGGACCGAGGGCATCGATGTCTTCGTGGTCGATGCGGAAACCGACGACGACGTCACGGGTGCGGTCGCCGCGATCATGGCGCTTGGCGAACCGGTGTGCCTCTTCGGATCGATCGCCCTCACGGCCGCGCTCGCGCCGCACGTCCGTGCCCGGCGCTCGGATCCGGCTGACGCGACGCGGGATATCGAGTTCCCGGCGCTGATCGTGAGCGGCAGCCTGCATAGTCGTGCGCGGGCGCAGCTCGACGCCGTGCTGGCGACCGGACGCGCCGTCACCGTGGCGCCGCCCGCCACCGAGCCGGCGGCGATCGCGCAAACGGCGACCGCGGTAGCGACGTACCTTGCAGCCGGCACGACGGTCGTCGTGGCGGCTCCGTCGCCCGCGGGCACGCCGACGGCCGACGCGCTCCGGGCGACCGAGCAGTCGCTCGCCGAGCTCGTGACGGCGGTCGCCGCGCACGTCGTGATCCCGACCCTCGTCGTGATCGGCGGGGAGACGAGCCACGCGATCCTGACGCGCCTCGGGGCCACCACCCTCGCCGTACACGGCCGGATCGCACCGTTGATTGCCTGGGGGACGATGCTCGCCGGCCAAGCGGCCGGCTCGACGATCATCACCAAGGGCGGCTCCGGGGGCGAGCCGGACGTGCTGGCGCGTCTGGTTCTCGGCAGTGGCGCGGAACGCCTTCAGGCGGGGGAGAGACGATGAACGAGGTCCAGGGATTGCGCGTCGCGACCGATACGGTCGTGACCATCGAGTACAGCGCAAAGCTCAGTAACGGCGATCTGATCGACTCGACCGATCATTGCGGACCGGTCACGTATCTGCACGGCAACGAGCAGATCTTTCCGGCGCTCGAGCAGGCCGTCGACGGTCTCGTGGCGGGGGACGAGCGGCGCCTGTCGCTGCCCCCGAGCGAGACCTACGGTGAGCATCGCCCCGAGCTCATCCGGCGCATGCCGCGGGCGCAGATGCCACCCGAGGTCGTGCTCGAGGTGGGCAAGCGCTACACGATTCGGCCACCGCGCGGCGAGCCGACGAAGTTTCGTTTGGTGGGGATCGAGGGAGAAGAGGTGGTTGCCGACTTCAACAACCCTGCCGCAGGGCAGGGTCTCGAGATTTGGGCCAAGGTCGTCGCGATCCGGCCCGCGACGCCCGAGGAGATCCGAAAAGGGACACTGCGATGAAACTCTCGATCGTCATGCCGGTCTACAACGAAGCGAAGAGCATCCGGGAGATCTTGCATCGCGTGCAGACGTTGCCGCACGCGAAGGAGATCATCGTCGTCGACGACGGATCGCTCGACGGCACCCGCGACATCCTGCGCGACCTCGCCGGGGGCGAAGTGCGGGTCTTCTTCCACGCCACCAATCGCGGCAAAGGCGCCGCCCTCCGGACGGGGTTCGCCCACGCGCGCGGCGACGTCGTGATCATTCAAGACGCCGATCTCGAGTACAACCCGCGGGACATCCCGGCGCTGCTGACGCCGATCGATCGCGGCGACGCGGACGTCGTCTTCGGCTCGCGTTTTCTCGGCGGTCCACACCGCGTGCTGAACTTCTGGCACTACGTCGGCAACCGCGTGCTGACGCTGCTTTCCAACATGTGCACCAACGTGAACCTCACCGACATGGAGACGGGCTACAAGCTCTTCCGTCGCGAGGTCCTGCAGCAGATCGAGATCGAGTGCGATCGTTTCGGCTTCGAGCCGGAGATCACCGCCAAGGTCGCGCAGCTGCGCTGCCGCATCTACGAGCACCCGATCTCCTACGCCGGCCGCGATTACGATGAAGGCAAGAAGATCACGTGGCGTGACGGTGTCGCCGCGCTCTACCACATCATTCGTTTCAGCATTCGCGGTCGTCGCGTGCGCCCGGCTCCGCCGGTCGCCGTCGAAGAGATCGCTCCCCGCCCCGCCGAAGTCGCCGACGTCCGCCGCATCGACGCCGACCGCTGACGTAAAAGGAAACGCCCATCATGAGGAAACGCGAAAAATTGACGCCCGAGGAGCGCTTTGCGCTCGCCCTCGATCTCATCCGGAGCGAGCACTCGTTCGCCGAGGTGTGTGCGCACTACAACGTCAGCCACACGACGGCGTACAAGATCCGGAACGCCTTCCTCGATGGTGGGCGGCGCGCGCTCGCGGGCGCACGGGCTCGCGAGGTGATCGAGCCGATTGCGGACGAGGGCGGCGACAACGCGGTCGCAGCCGGCGACAACGCGGTCGCAGCGCGTGAGAACGCGGTCGGATGATGCGCCGTTTTGCCACGTTGGCCGCGTTCGGCTCGGTCCTCGGTCTGCTCGCGCTCGTGGGGCAGCCGGCGCCCGTCGGGGATGCCTACCTCTGCTACAAAGGCACACCCGTGCACGCGCCGTTCGTGCCGGCGTTCATCCCGCGTCCGGGCACCGTCGTTCGGGATCGCTTCAGCTCCTCGGCGCCGCTCGATCAGCATCGCGTCGACGTCGTGAAGCCACTGGCGGTCTGCAATCCGGCAGACGTCGGCGGTGCGTCACCCTCCGAGCCCGCGACGCGACTCGAGGCCTTCCGGGCCCGCGTGACGCGCACGAGACCTGCGCAGCCGAAGGTCGCGCCGGGTGTCGTCACGATTCAGGATCGGATTGGAACGTTGAAGCTCGCGGTGAAGACGACGGAGCGCCTGTTGCGTCCCGCTTCGGGTCTCGACGGCCCGAACGGCGCCCCGGCGCTCCCGCCAACCGCGGTCGACGACTTCAAGTGCTACACGGCCAAGGTGGCGCGGGCACCGCGTGGCGGCCCACCGTATCCGAAGTTCGCGCCGGTGGCGCTCGTCGTAGAAGACGAGTTTGCGAGCCGAACGCTGACGCTGGTGAAGCCGACGCGCTTCTGTGCGCCGGCGGACGTGGCTGGGTTCGAGCCCGGCGCCGTCGGGCACCCCGGGCAGCTCGTGTGTTATCAGGCGCGCCTCACGAAGCTCCCGGGATTCACGCAGGCGCGCTTCGTGAAGCGGGTGCTCTCGACCAGCAGTCGCTTCGGAGCGGAGGTGCTGACGCTGAAAACGATCGCGGAGGTCTGCCTACCGGCCACGATCGTGACCGATCCGAACGCGACGCCGACGCCGACGCCGATCGTGGTCGCGTCGAAGACGCCGACCCCGGCCCGGACCGTGACGCCCACGCGGACGCGCACCCCCACCCCGAGCCGAACCGCGACGCTGACCCCGACGCCGACGATCACGACGAGCCCGACACCGACGTTGAGCGCGACACCGACGGTGACCACGACCGGCACCCCGACGCTCACCGCCACGGCGACCGTCACGCCATCAGCGACCCCCACCGTAACGGTGACGGCGACCCCGACGGCGACGTCGACCGCACCGACGCCGACGCGAACCGCGACGGCCACGCCGACTCCGACGCTGACGGTGACATCGACCGCCACCGTGACGGCCAGCGCCACGCCGACCTCGACCTCGACCGCGCCGACGCCGACCGCGACCGTCACGACGACGCGTACACCCGGTCAGACGCTCACGCCGCCGGGTACGCCGACGCCGACGACGACCTCGACGGCCCCGACGATCACGCCGACGGCCACTGCCACCGGGACGAGGACGACCACGCCGACGCCGACGGCGACGGTCACAGGGACGGCGACCCACACGGCGACGCCTACGCAGACGGTAACGCCGCCGCCGACGCTCACGGCGACGCCTACGGTCACCCGGACCGCGACGCCGACGATCACCGTCACGCCGACGCCGACGCGCACGGCGACGCCGACCGTCACGCAGACACCCCCGCCCACGAAAACGGCGACGCCGACCGTGACCAAGACGCAGACGCCGACCAAGACGACGACGCCGACTCCAACGAGGACGGCGACCCCGACGGTCACGCGGACGCCGACCCCGACCAAGACGACCACCCCCACGCCCACCAAGTCCGCGACGCCCACCGCCACCAAGACGGCGACGCCGACCAGAACGATCAGCCCGACCCCGACGCGATCGGCCACGCCGACCAAGACGACGTCGCCGACACCGACACTCTCGGCGACGCCCACGGTGACGTTCACCCCGAGCCCGTCGCCGACGCTGACGCCGGTCGGGAATCCCGTCGCGA
Organism: Binatia bacterium; assembly: GCA_039917665.1. Lineage (GTDB taxonomy): Bacteria > Desulfobacterota > Binatia > UTPRO1 > UTPRO1 > UTPRO1. The sequence goes on along the minus strand of JBDSJB010000239.1, from coordinate 1,722 downwards.
TCGACGTCGATCCCGACACGCGAACGATCAATCAGGGGGCATCGACGTTCGGCACCGCGATCGCGACGTTCGCGAACGGGGCGACCAAGAATTACACCCAGCGTGTCGACTGGACCTCGAGCGACCCGGCGATCGCCTCGGTCAGCAACGTCGATGACCAGCGCGGCAAGGTCATCGGCATCGGGCCCGGGACGATCACCCTGAGCGCGCGAGATCCGCTGAGCGGTGTCGGGTCGAACGACACCAACCAGAACGGCTCGATCACCGTGCTCGGCGTGCTGCAGAGCATCGAGCTCACGCCGACCAACCCGTCCGATACGGTCGGCGAGGATCGGTTCTTCACCGCCAAGGGGCATTTCGACGGCGGCACGGAGAAGAACATCACGCCCGACGTCGATTACTCGTCGAGCGATCCCACCGTCGCGGTCGCGCCCAACGAGGCGGGGAAGAAGAGCCGAGTGATAGCCGTCGGTCCCGGCGTCACGATCATCCAGGCGACCGACCCCGATACCGGCGTCGTCAGCAATCAGGCGACCTATACGGTCGTCGCGCCCTGAGTTGCGTACGCAGCGTCCGGCGTTCATGGTGACGCTGGCGATGCGTGCCTGATCTTCCATCGCCGAGCCTACAGCGGTCGCCACGGCCGCTGCGTGTCAGGAGCTTCCCACCCATGAACAAGCCGTCATTCATCCAGGGCATCGTCGCTGCGCTCATTGTCTGTGCGCTCACGCTCGGGGCTACGCCCGGTTGGGCGCAACCGGCCGGGGATCCGTTCGTCTGTTACAAAGGCCGATCGCTCGGCACGCGCGGGGGCCTCCCAGCCTTCTCGGCGCGCACCGGCGACGTCCTGATCGACACGTTCAGCAGCGCACGCCCGGAGGACCAGCACAAAGTCGACTTGAAGAAGACGCTCGGGCTGTGTGCGCCGTCGAGTCTCGAAGGGGAGCTGGTCGTCGATCCGGTCACGCATCTCGAAGGGTACGGGATGACGGTGACCAAGGCCTCACCGCGTCAGCCGAAGCACGGGGACAGTCTGCACGAGATCGTGAACCGCTTCGGGACGTTGAAGCTGCGCGTGCGCACGGAAGATCGGCTGTTGTCGCCGACCATGAAGGCGCTCGGGACCGGCGGCGTGGCGGCGCTGGGGAGCACCGGCGTCGACAACTTCAAATGCTACGACGTGAAGGTGGCGCGGGCCGCAACCGGGGCACCGCCATTCCCGATCTTCACGCCGTTGGTCGTGTCGGTGACCGATCAGTTCGGCACGCGCCTCCTGAACGTCATCAAGCCACGGCGCTTCTGCGCACCCGCCAACCTCGGCGGCGCCAACCCCGCGGCGCCGTCACACGCGACGTATCTCGTCTGCTACCAAGTGCGGTTGGCGAGCACGAAGCCGAAGCAGCCGAAGTTCGTTGCGACCGCGGTGTCGACGCATCCGGTGTTCGGTCCCGAGGCGTTGAATGTCACGAAGCCCGACGAGATTTGCGTGCCCTCGTTCAAGGATCCGGCGCAGCCGACCCCGGTGCCGACGGCGACGCCGGGCGGGGGAGGGCAGTCCGGAGACGTCCTCGCGATCCACATCACGCCGAAGACGCGTTACGTGAGCCCCGGCAACAGCACGACGTTCACCGCGACGGCCGATCTCGTCGGCGGCGGCACGGCGAACTACACGCAGAAGGTGATCTGGACGTCGAGCAATCCCGGCGTCGGATTCGCGCCGAA
>JBDSJB010000238.1:0-3457 GCA_039917665.1 Binatia bacterium | reverse complement strand
GCCGGCGTGTCCATCCTGCGCGGCGTCGACGACATCGAGCTCGACGAGCCGACGCACGGCCGCCGGACGGTGCGCTACCGTCACGATGGCGCGGTCCACGCCGCCCGCGCCCGACTCGTCGCCGGCGCCGACGGGCGCGGCTCGACCATTCGGAAACAAGCCGGGATCGCGCTCTATCGCGATCCCATCCATCACCTCTTCGCCGGGTTGCTCGTCGAGGGCGCCGACGGGTGGCCTGCAACGCGCCAGACGACCGGCGTCGCAGACGACGTCCACTATCTGATCTTTCCGCAGGGCAACGGCCGCATTCGTCTCTACCTCGGCTATGGCCTCGAGCAACGCGCGCGCTTGAGCGGCGCCGACGCGGCCGCGAGCTTCCTCTCGGCGTTTCACATCCCGACGCTTCCCGCCGCGGAAGCAATCGCCAACGCGCGTCCGGCCGGCCCCTGTCATGCGTACGGCAACGAGGACACGTGGACCGACAGTCCCCTCGCCGACGGAGTGGTGCTGATCGGGGACGCCGCCGGCCACAACGATCCGATCATCGGGCAGGGCCTCTCGATCACGTTCCGCGACGTCCGGCTCGTGCGCGATCTGCTGCTGGCCTCGTCGGACTGGTCGCCAGCGACGCTCGCACCCTACGCCGACGAGCGCCGCGAACGCATGCGCCGTCTCCGGTTCGTCGCCGCGCTCGCCTCGAATCTGGAAAACGAGTTCGGGCCCGCCGCCGAAGCGCGCCGCATCCGGGCGCGGGCGCTGCAGGCCGAAGATCCCACCCTGCTCTTCTGGTTCATGGCCGCGTTCGTCGGCCCCGACGCCTTGCCCGCCTCCACCTTCGACCAGACGGTCCGCGATCGCCTGCTCGCCGCCTAGGAAGGATCTCGATGGAACCCCGTCTCCGTGCGCGTCTCGTCTTCCACGGCGCCGTCGTCGTGATGCTCGGGTTGCTCGCGGGCTTCCCGCACGCGTTCGTGCTGACCGGTCAGATCGCGGGCGAAGAGCGCGCCTGGCGCATGGCGCATCTCGAAGGCCTGCTGAACGGCATGCTGATGATGGGCGCGGCCGCCGTCGCCGGCTCGCTCGTGCTCTCGCCGCGGCAATGGACGTGGCTCTTCTGGTCGCTCGTCGCCGCTGGGTACGGCAACGTCGTCGCCTCCGTGCTCGGCGCTTCGTTCGGCGTGCGCGGCCTGGCGCTCGCGAGCCCGCCGGCCAACGTCGTCATGAACCTGCTCTTCTGGCTCGCGATCGGCGGGATCCTCGCCGGGGTGGCGCTGCTGATCGTCGGCGCGAGGAACGCGGCGCGGCGCTGACCATGCCCCACGACGTCACGACCTTCTGCCGCATCTGCGAAGCGCAGTGCGGGCTCGTCGCCACCGTCGACGGCGATCGCATCCTCGCCGTGCGGCCCGACACCGAGCACGTCGTCAGCAAGGGCTACGTCTGCGTCAAAGGCCTTTCGATCGAGAACGTGCGCGCGTCACCCGATCGCCTCACGCATCCGTTGAAGAAAGTGAAGGGCGGCTACGAGCGCATCTCGTGGGACCAGGCCTTCGCGGAGATCGGCACCAAGGTGCGCGCGCTCCGTACCGAGCATGGGGACGACAGCGTCGGGCTCTACTTCGGAAACCCGATCAGCTTCAGCCTGCTCGCGCCGCTCATGATCGCAGGGTTCGTGCGCGGGCTCGGGACGAGCAAGTTCTTCAACACGGGCTCGCTCGACTGCAACAACAAGTTCGCCGTCAGCGAACGCATGTTCGGCGCGGGCATGGCGCTCACGTTTCCCGACGTCGACCACACCAAGTTCCTGATGGTGATCGGCGGGAATCCTGCCGTGTCGCGCATGAGCTTCATCCAGCTACCCGACCCGATGGCGCGACTCGGCGCGATCGTCGAGCGCGGCGGTCGTCTCGTCTTCGTGAATCCGCGCCGCATCGAATCGGCCAAGGCGGCCGGCGAGCACCTCTTCATCCGTCCCGACACCGACGTCTATTTTCTCTTCGCGTTTCTCCACGAGATCCTCGCCCGCGACGCCGTCGACCACGCCCGCGTGCGCGCGCACATGACCGGCTTCGACGCGCTCGCCGACGTCGTGCACGACTGGACGCCCGAGAAGCAGGCCGAGGTGACGGGCATTCCGGCGGCGACGCTGCGCGCGCTCGTCACGGATTATCTCGCTGCCGACGGCGCCGCGCTCTACGCCTCGACGGGGGTGAACCAGGGCCGCAACGGCACGCTCGCGTTCTGGGCCCTCGAGGTCATCAACGCGATCACCGGCAACCTCGACCGGAGCGGCGGCTCGCTGATGGGCAAAGGCATCATCGACTACGCGAAGCTGCTGGCCAAGGCGCCGATGACGACGCGCCACTCGCGCATCGGCCAGGTGCCGAGCCTGCTCGACGCGCTGCCGATGGCGCTCCTCGCCGACGAGATCCTGACTCCAGGCCCAGGGCAGATGCGGGCGCTCTTCGTGATGTCCGGCAACCCGGTGATCACGAGCGCCAACAGCTCCAGGCTCGAACGCGCGCTCGACGCGCTCGAGCTCATGGTCAGCGTCGAGATCGTCCGCAACGAGACGGCGAATCACGCGCACTACATTCTGCCGGGCACGCATTTCGCCGAGCGTCCCGACGTGCCGTTCACGTTCCTGAGCCTCTCCGGCCTGACACCGATCCCATGGTTTCAGTACACCGATCGCCTCGTCGCGCCGCCGGGCGAGTGTCGCGACGAGACGTGGATCCTCGGCCGCCTCGCCGAAGCCTGCGGCGCGCCCCTCTACGGCTCACGTCTGCTGCAAGCGGCGCTCGACGCTAGTGCGGCGCTCGGGCGCGCGCCGTTTCTCGGCGCCTGGCTGCAGCCGCTGCCCGAACGCGTGCTCGGTTGGCTGGCGCGCGCCGGCGGCCAGGGCTCGCTTGCGCATCTCCGCCGCCATCCGCACGGCGTGCTGCGGCCCCCGGTCACGGGCGAGGACTATCTCGGCCAGCGCGTCGTCACCCCCGACGGCAAGGTCCACCTCGCCCCGGACGATTTCGTCGCGCTCGCTCGCGAGCGCTTGCCCGCGACCTTCGCGGACGAGCGGCGCCAGGGCGGGCGTTTGAAGCTGATCTCGCGCCGCGAGCGCTTCTCCCACAACTCGTGGGCCCACAACGACCCCGCGTTCATCAAGGGCAAGCGCTCGACCAACTATCTGTACGTCCACCCTGACGACGCGGCACCGCGCGGCATCGTCGACGGGGCATTCGTCCGCGTGACGTCGGCAACGGGCGAGGTCGTGCTGCCGGCGAGCCTCACCGACGACATGATGCCCGGCAGCGTCGCTCTGCCGCACGGCTGGGGTCACGCCAAGGCGACGGGCTTGAGCGTCGCCTCGACGACCACCGGCGCGAACGTCAACATCCTCGCCGCCGACGGTCCCGACGGCCTCGAGCCGATCTCCGGCATGGCGCAGCTGACGGGCATC
>JBDSJB010000237.1:0-3191 GCA_039917665.1 Binatia bacterium | reverse complement strand
TGGGTCAGGGCGTGCTCCGGGGAGCCGCAGCTCGCGCGTGCGCCGGCCATGGTGGCAGCGGCAGGTCGTACGCGCTGGGTGGCGGAAACCCGGCGACCGTAGGAGCACGCCCTGACCCACCCACCGGCGACACCGCCCAACACAGGCAGGGGCCTCACGAACAGACTGAGACACTACCGTTCATTCCACGGCTGCCGCTTGCAAGGACGACGGACTTCTCCCATGGTCGCCGCCGTGCGCGCTCCCATCGAAGCCTCCGTGACCGTGAACGGCGTCTCCTTGACGTACTTCGAATGGGGACGGGGCAGCGCCGGCGATCCGATTCTCCTCGCCCATGCCACCGGCTTTCACGCGCGGTGCTGGGATCAGGTCGTAGCGAAGCTCGGCAGCCGGCGGGTGATTGCGATCGATCAACGCGGCCACGGCCGGAGCGACAAGGTCACGCGCATCCGGTGGCAGGAGTTCGGCCGCGACCTCGCCGAGCTCGTCCGCCGGCTCGATCTGCGCGACGTCGTCGGCGTCGGTCATTCGGCCGGTGGCCACGCGATGGTGGAAGCGGCCGCGCTCGAGCCGTCCCGCTTTCGCCGTCTCGTCCTGATCGATCCCACGATCTTGCCGCCCGATCTTTACGCGGCCCGCGGCTCGGCCGACGACGGCGCGTGGGTGCCGATCGCGGGCACGCCCCACCCTGCCGCCAAGCGCCGGCGGCACTTCACGTCGATCGACGAGATGATCGAACGTCTGCGCGAAAAGCCGTCGTTCGCGGGGTTCACGCCGGCGGCGCTCCGCGACTACTGCACGTGGGGCCTCTTGTCGTGCGTCGACCCGCCGGGCTTCGAGCTCGCGTGTCCACCCGAGGTCGAGGGCGCCATCTACAGCTCCGTCTTCGGGAACCCGGCCATTCACGATCACGTGCGCGCGATCGCCGTGCCGGTCGTCGTCATTCGCGCGATGGAGCCGCGGACGCCAGCTGACCTCGCCGACTTCCGCTATTCGCCGACGTGGCCGCAACTGGCGACGGAGTTCCCCGTCGCCCACGACGTCTACCGCCCCGACCGGACGCACTTCATGCCGATGGAGGATCCGGCACTGGTGGCGAAGGACATCCTCGCCGGCGAGTGACGAGCGCCGCGATGCCGCTCGTCCGGCGACTGCACCCGCTGCTGATCGTCGCCCTCACTTTCATCGCCTACCACGCCACCTTCACCGCCCCCTTTCTCTTCGACGACGCCCAGTTCGTGAAAGGATCGACGCTGCACACGCTCTCGTGGGCCGTGGTGCAGGGCACGACGCGACCGCTCGTGCAGCTCTCGCTCGCACTCAATTGGGCGGCGGGCGGCGCCGACGTCGTCGGCTACCACGTCGTGAACTTCGTCGTACACGTGCTCGCGGCGCTCGCGCTCTACGGGATCGTCCGGCGGACGCTCGCCTCGACGCGCTTCACACCGCGCTGGCGCAACGTCGCTCCCGAGCTCGCGCTCGCGACGAGCCTGGTGTTCGCCGTCCACCCGCTGCAGAGCGAGAGCGTCAGCTACGTCATCCAGCGCGCGGAATCGCTGATGGGTTTCTTTTATTTGGCGACGCTGTACGCCGTGATCCGTGGGGTCGGCGCGCGGCGGCCATGGCCCTGGTACGCGGCGGCGATCACCGCGTGCGGCCTCGGCATGCTGACGAAGCCGGTCATGGTGACGGCGCCCTTCATCGCGCTGATGTACGACCGCGTGTTCCTCGCCGGCTCGTGGGCACGAGCCTGGCGCGAGCGGGGCGCGCTGCACGCCGCGCTCTTCGCGACGTGGCTCTTGCTCATTCTCCTGCTCGGCGGCGGCGCGCACGAATCGGCGGCGACGTCCGGGTTTGCGATGCGCGACGTCACCTGGGGCGAGTTCGTGCGGAGCCAGCCCGGCGTGATCCTCCGCTACCTCCAGCTCGTCGTGTGGCCACACGGCCTGGTGCTCGACTACGGGTGGCCGCCCGCGGTCGGAACGGCGGCCACCGTGGTGCCGACGCTCGTGCTCGCGGCGGTCGGCGGCGGAGCCGCCTGGGCGGTGCGTGGTGTTCCCGCGCTCGGTTTTCTCGTCGCCGCGTTTCTCGTGACGCTGGCCCCGAGCTCGAGCGTGATCCCGATCCGTGATCTCGCGTTCGAGCATCGCATGTACCTGCCGCTCGCGGCGCTCGCCGCGTTGCTCGTCGCGGCTGGCTGGGCGTTGCTGCCACGCGCCCGGCTCGCCGCCGCGAGCGAGCGGCGTGTCGCGGCGGCCGTCGCGGCGTCGGTCGTCGTCGCGCTCACGCTCCTCACGATCGACCGCAATCACGACTACCGGAGCTCGATCGCGATGTGGACGGACGTCACCACCAAGCGCCCGGCCAACACGCGCGCCTGGAGCAATCTCGCGCAGGCCCTCATGGCCGAGGGCCGCGCCGACGACGCCATGCCCGCGGCACGAACCGCCCTGCAGCTCGATCCCGACTTCGCCGACGCGCACATTCATCTCGGCCACGCGCTCGCGGCTCGCCGTGAGTATACCGCAGCCGTGCGCCACTATGCCGACGCCGTCCGACTGAATCCGGAATCCTCCGAAGCCCAGAACAACTGGGGCGCCGCGCTCGCGGATCAGAAGCGCTACGCGGAAGCCGAGCCGCACTACGTCGAGGCGCTCCGCCTCACGCCCGACTACGCCGAGGCCATGAACAATCTCGCCGTCGTGCTCATGAATCGCGGCGAGTTCGACCGCGCGGAAGCGCTGTACCGCGACTCGCTCCGGCTCTCATCCCGCAATGCCGAGGCGTACAGCAACTTCGGCGGTCTCCGGACGCGGCAGAAGCGCTTCGCCGAGGCCGTGCAGCAGTATGAGCAAGCGCTCGCCCTGAAGCCCGACTCCGCCGAGATCCATTTCAACCTCGCGCTTGCGCTTGCAGGCGTTGGCCGACGCGACGAGGCCGCCGCACATGCAAACGACGCCCTCCGTTTGCGGCCCGATCTCGCGGCGCTCGTGAAGCAAGCGGGGTTGTTGCCAGCGCGCTGAAGCGTCGCGGGACGGTGGCGCCGCGTCAGGCTGCCGATGCGGTCCGCACGCGCGCCGCACGCCGGAGAATCTGCAGCAGCATCGCCTCGTCGCCGCGGAGCCCGTGCACCGTCCGCGGTGACGCCCGCCGCACCCGCGCGGCGAGCGTGCCGTCGCGAAAGGCGTCGA
>JBDSJB010000236.1:0-12143 GCA_039917665.1 Binatia bacterium | reverse complement strand
GAAGCCCTCGGCCGCGGCGGCATGGGCGCCGTCTACCTCGCCACCGATCAGACCTTCGGCAGCACCGTCGCGATCAAGCAGACGCTCTGCGAAGGCGCCGACCTCGAGAAAGCCTTTCAACGCGAAGCCCGGCTCCTGAACGGCCTTCGCCACCCGGCGCTGCCGGTCGTGATCGACTACTTCATCGAGGCGCGCGGACAGTTCCTCGTGATGCAGTACATTCCGGGCGACGACTTCGGCGCGCTGATGGATCAGCGGCAAGCGCCGTTCGCGCCCGACGAGGTCGTCCAGTGGGGCGTTCAGTTGCTCAACGCCCTTCACTACCTGCACGAGCACGATCCGCAGATCATTCATCGTGACATCAAGCCGCGTAACCTGAAGCTGACGCCGCGAGGCGAGGTCGTGCTGCTCGATTTCGGTCTGTCGAAGAGCACGCCGGTCGAGTCGCACGTCGCCGGCACCAGCGTGAGCGTCCTCGGCTACACACCGCACTACGCGCCGTTCGAGCAGATCCAGGGGCAGGGGACCGATCCGCGGAGCGATCTCTTCGCGCTGGCGGCGACCCTCTACCATTTGCTGACGGCGACGTTGCCGCCCGATGCGATGGTCCGCGCGCTGACCACCATGAACGGGCAACCCGATCCGTTGCAGCCCGCGCACGTCGTGAATCCCGCGGTGCCGGAGGCGCTCGGCGCCGTGGTGCACCAGGCGATGGCGATGGGCCGCGATCAACGGCCGCAGTCGGCGGCGGCGCTGCGAGCGGCCTTGCAGGCGGCGGGCGCCGGGCTGCCGATGTCGGCACCGGCCGTCTCGGCGACGGCGGAAGCGGCGACGATCATCGCGCCGGCGCGGGTCGACGTCGCGTCGCTCGTGGCGTCCGAGGCGTTGGCGTCCGCGGTCAAGGCGCGGGGTGGCGCGCGGGCCTGGCCGCGCCCGTGGCTCGCCACCGTCAGCGTCTTCGGGATGGTCATGGCGATCGGCCTCGTCATCGCCGCTCCAGGACGACAACGCCCGACGCCCAGTGTCGCTCTGGCGCCCGACGCCGTGATCGACGACGCCGCGGCGCCGAATGCCATCGCGCCCGCCGAGCGCACCTACGCGTTCCAGGCGGCGACGATCGACGCGAACGGCACGATCGCGCGCGCCGAGCTGCAGGCCCGTTCGTATGGGGAGGATCTCGGGACGGGCGTCGCCATCGAGATGGTCGCGATTCCCGCGGGCGAGTTCCAGATGGGGAATGCCAGCGCGACGTATCCCGACGAGACGCCGCAGCGCGCGGTCGCGATCCAGCCCTTCTATCTCAGCCGCTACGAGGTGACGCAGGCGCAGTGGCGGGCCGTCGCGGCGGGGCTGCCGCGTGTCACGCGCGCGCTCGATCCCGATCCGTCCGGCTTCAAGGGCGACGATCTCCCGGTCGAGCAAGTGTCGTGGGATGACGCGATGGAGTTCTGCGAGCGGCTCTCGCGGAAGACCCGCCACGTGTATCACCTGCCGAGCGAGGCGGAGTGGGAGTACGCGGCGCGGAGCGGGACGACGACCGCGTTCGGGTTCGGTCCGACACTCGCGCCGACGCTGGCGAGCTTCGACGCGACGGTACCCTTCGGCACCGCGCCGCGCGGCTCCGCGCCCACGCAGACGTCGTCGGTCGGGACTTTCGCCGTGGCGAACGGGTTCGGGCTCTATGACATGCACGGCAACGTCGCGGAGTGGTGTCTCGGCGAGTATCATCCGAGCTACGCGGGAGCGCCCGCGGACGGCCGTCCGTGGATCACGAAGGGCGACACCGATCGCCACGTGGTGCGGGGCGGCTCGTGGGACGACCTCGCGGTCGATTGCCGTTCGGCCAATCGATACAGCTATCCGCGCGACGGCCGGCAGCGCACGATCGGGTTACGTCTGGCGATGTCGTTGCAACCGATGGCGGCCTCCGCGCAGACGGCGAACGCTGCTGCTGGCACGCCCGTGCAAGCGGCGGTCGCCGCGCCTCCGCTCAACGCCGAGAGCGTCGCGGCTCCGCTCGCCGCCGACACCGTGGCCGATCCGTCTGCCGCTCGTCGCCCGCCGCGCTCGACGGATCGGCCGTCCGGCCGCGCGCGTGCTGCCTCCCAGTAACCCGAATCCGCGGCTGCCCGGCCAATCCTAGCCGCGCGTTGCCGCGGGCCGGTCGACGGCCGCGCGCACGACGGCGCGGAGCCGGGTGATCACCGCATCCTCGTCGAGCCCGAGGTCGGCGGTCTCGCCTTCGGCGACGGCGTCGAGCGTGCGCTCCAGTGTGAAGAGCATGATCGCGTCGTCGACGCGGGCAGAGGCTTCGTCGCGCGTCGCGGCCTCGTCGCGCGCCCGGCCGCCCCGCATGCGCGCCAGGAGCTCGAGCTGGCGGCGGCGCTGCGCGCGATGGAAGCGGCGCACGACCGCGTCGGTCGCGACGAGCGCCCGTAAGCTCGCGCGGAGGCCCTTCCAGCGGCGGTGGTGCTCGAGCACGAACGCGACGATCCGTTCCGCACGCTCCGCGGCCGAAGCCGGGTCGACGAGCGTCGTGCCGATGGCGTGCCATTCGGCCGTGACCCAGTCTTCGTAGGCGGCGAGGAGAATCGTCCGCTTGTCGGGAAAGTGCTTGTAGAACGTCGCAGGCGCGTAGCCGGCGGCGCGGGCGAGCCGGTTCGAGTCGGTGCCGTGGTAGCCGGCGCGGTTGAAGACGGCCGCGGCGGCCTCGATCAGGCGGGCGCGGGTCTCGGCCGCTGGACCGCGTTTCGGGCGGGCGGGACGCCGGCGCGGAGTGCGTGCCGGCCGAAGGCGCGGGCGCGGTGCGGGGGCTTCCATCATCTTGGTGATATTTGTATCACTATGGCATGTCCACTACCCACGCCGCCGTTGCCTCGCCCGCCCGCGTCGTTGCGCTCGACGCCGGCGACACGCGCCGCTCCCTCCGCCGTCATGCCGTCGGCGCGTCCGACGCGCGTCGGTACACGACCGTCGACGGCGTGCGGCTCGCCTATGACGACGTCGGCCGCGGGCCGACGGTGGTCGCCCTGCACGCCATCGGTCACGGCGCCGGCGACTTCGCCCGTCTGGTTGCGCGGCTCGCCGATCGTCACCGCGTGCTCGCGCTCGATTGGCCGGGGCAGGGGTGGTCCGACCCCGATCGGTCGCCGCCGTCGGCGCAGCGCTACGCCGAGCTGCTCGCGGACGTGCTCGCCGCGGTCGACGCCGGCCCGGTCGTGCTGGTCGGCAACTCGATCGGTGGGGCTGCCGCCATCGAGTACGCGGCCATGCACCCCGAGCGGGTGCGCGGGCTCGTGCTCGCCAATCCGGGTGGCCTCGACGCGTTCGACGTCGTGAAGCGCGTCGCGTGCGGCCTGATGGCGCGCTTCTTCGGCGCCGGTGCGCGCGGGGCACGCTGGTTTCCGACCGCGTTCGCGGCGTACTACCGGTCGTCGGTGCTGATGCGCGCGCCGGCAGCGGCGCAGCGGGCGCGCATCGTGGCGTCGGCCACCGAGATCGCGCCCATCCTCGCGGCCGCGTGGGCCGGGTTCGCGCGACCGGAGTCCGATCTCCGTCCGCTCGCGCCGCGCATCGGCTGTCCGGTGCTCTTCACGTGGGCGACGCGTGATCGCTTCGTGCAGCTCGCCCGCAGTCTTCCGGCCATTCGTACGTTCCCGCAGGCGCGCGTCGTGACGCTGCCGGCCGGCCACGCCCCTCAGCTCGAAACCCCCGAGGCGTTCGAGGCCGAAGTCGAGAGCTTTCTCGCCGAGCTCGCCTGACGGCGAAAATTTCCCTTCCGAATTACGCTGGGGTATCCCTGGCGCGTGGTGCTGCGCGGCTCGTGTCAATGTGGGAAGGTGCGGTTTCGGGTCCAGTCCGACACGCCCTATCCCTTCATGTACTGCTACTGCTCGATTTGCCGGAAGACGACGGGCGCGCTCACCAGCAACGTGATGGGGAAGCGCGCGACGCTCGCCGTCACCGGCACGAAGCATCTGCGCTGCCATCACGCCGTCGTGCGACGGCCTGGCAAGCGCGCCGTGCGAAGCGCGGGCGAGCGCTGGTTCTGCGGCGAGTGCGGTAGCCATCTCTACGTGCTCGACGACCGCTGGCCCGAGGGGGTGTGGCCGAACGCCGCGGCGATCGACACGCCGCTCCGGACGCCGCCGTCGCAGGTGCATCTCATGCTGCGCTACAAGCCGGACTGGGTTCCGACCCCCGGGCGCGGACCGCGGTTCCCGGAGTATCCCGAGCGCTCGATCGCCGACTGGCACGCGCAGCACGGGCTCGACGGCCGGTCGTCGGCCAAGCGCATTGCGCGCCGATCGAGCGCGGCGCGATCGGGCGGCGCGCGTCGCAGCAAGCGGGCGTCGTCGTGAGCGGCCGTCTCGTCGGCGCCGACCTCCGCGATCTCCGGCACGCCAAGCGGCTGCTCGAGCAAACGAGCCTCGCGATCCGCATCAGCAACGTCGTCGGCATCCCGATCGAGCGCGGGATCGAGATGCTGCCGAAGCGCGCGTCGGCGATCGTGACCGGCGCCACGCGGCGCGCGCTGCAGTCCGCGCTCCGCTTCGCGCTCATGACGCTCAACGACCATCCCGGTGAGCCGTCCGCCGACCTGTTCCACAAGGTGCTGGTCACGGCGACCGGTGCCGGCGGTGGCCTCTTCGGCCTGCCGGCGCTCGCGATCGAGCTGCCGATCTCGACGACGATCATGCTGCGCTCGATCGCGGACGTCGCCCGCAGTGAAGGTGAGCGCATCACGCAGCCGGACACCAAGCTCGCCTGCTTGCAGGTATTCGCCTTCGGCGGCCGTTCGAAGAACGACGACGCGGCCGAGTCGGCGTATTTCGCGATCCGCGCCACGTTGGCGCGCGCGCTCTCTGAGGCGGCGCAGTTCATGGCGGAGAAAGGCATCGCGCAAGAGGGCGCCCCCGCGATCGTGCGCTTCATCGTGCAGGTCGCCGCGCGCTATGGCGTCGTCGTGTCGGAGAAGACGGCGGCCCAGGCGGTGCCGCTGATCGGCGCGGCCGGCGGCGCCGTCGTGAACGCGCTCTTCATGGATCATTTCCAGGACGTCGCCCGCGGACATTTCATCGTGCGTCGTCTCGAGCGCACCTATGACCACGAAACCGTCCGCCGCGCGTACGTCGAGGCGAGTTGACTGCGCATGGCGGCCAATCCGATCGCTCGTTTCCGCCGCTGGTTCGTCGAGGCCGAGCGTGCGAACGTGCCGCTGCCGGAGGCGATCGCGCTCGCGACGGCCGATCGGCGCGGCCGTCCGTCGGTGCGCTTCGTCCTCTTGAAGCACGTCGATGCGCGCGGCTTCGTCTTCTTCACCGACGGGCGGAGCCGGAAGGGCGGCGAGCTCGCCGCGAATCCCGAGGCGGCGTTGGCCTGCTATTGGGACGCGCTCGGGAAGCAGGTGCGCGTCGAGGGTCGGGTGTCGCGCGTGACCATCGCCGAGGCCGACGAATACTGGTCGACGCGGCCGCGTGAGAGCCGGCTCGCCGGCGCGGCCTCGCGGCAAAGTGCGACGCTCGCGAAGCAGGCGGACTTGCTGAGGCGCTGGAGGGAGCTGGGACAGCAACATCCGACCGACGACGTGCCGCGGCCCGCCGCCTGGATGGGCTATCGCATCACCCCACGCGCGATCGAGTTCTGGACGCGCGGCGACTTCCGTCTGCACCACCGCGAACGCTTCGAGCGCCGCGGCGGCGCCTGGACCCGGAGACTTCTGCAGCCATGATCGACCTGACCGCGCTCACCGCCGAGCTGGCACCGACCGAGCTGCACGTGATCGAGCGTCCCGACCTGGCTCTCTCCGCGTTCATCGCCCTCGACGATCTCCGGCTGGGCCCGGCGTGTGGCGGCATCCGCTGGCGCGCCTATCCGACCGTCGCCGACGGTGTGCGCGACGTGCTGCGCTTGGCGCGCGCGATGTCCTACAAGACCAGCTTCGCCGAGCTCGGTTTCGGCGGCGGCAAGGCGGTCGTCCTCCGCCACGCCGACATGGATCCAGAGGCGGCGTTTCCCGTGCTGGGCGAGGTCATCGAAGCGCTCGGCGGACGTTACGTGACCGCGTGCGACTACGGGACGACGGCGGCCGAGCTCGCGCTCGTGACGTCGCGGACGACGCGGGTGCTCGTCGAGGACGAGCCGGGACTGCTCGATCTCGCGACGGCGAGCGGCGTCGTCGCGGCCATGCGAGCGATTTGGCAACGCGTCGCCGACCGTGACGACCTGGCGGGCGCGCGCGTCATCGTGCAAGGCGTCGGCGACGTCGGGTTGCAGCTCGTGCGGCTGCTCGCCGAGGCCGGTGCCGAGGTCGCGTTCACCGAGCTCGACGAGGAGCGCGCGGAGATGTGCAGCGTCGAGTGCGATGCGCCGCGGATCGAGGCCCATCGCATCTTCGAGCGGCCGATGGATCTCTTCGCGCCGTGCGCGACCGGCGAGGTGGTCACCGACGAGGTCGCGCGCACGATCGCGACCAAGGGCATCGCCGGCGCCGCCAACAATCAGCTGGCGACGCCGACGGCGGGCCGTCTGCTGCACGAGCGCGGCATCTGGTACGCGCCGGATTTCGCGGCCAATGCGGGCGCGGTGGTCGCCGGCTTCGAATGCGGCGCCGGGCGCGGCGCCGGCGCGCTCGCGACGGTCGAGCGCATCGAGGAACGGGTGCGGCGCGTGTTCGCGCTCGTGGACGCGCGCGGGCTCGTACCGCAAGAGGCGGCGTTGACGCTCGCCGCCGAGCGTCTCGACGCCGCGGGGCCCCGCACGGCGACGGTCGAGGTCGTCCAGCATTAGCAGTTCTTCTCGACACGATCATCGTAATTCACTTTGGTTGATCTTGCGGTCCTGAAGATCGACGGTATTATTCGCGATCGCGTGCCTCAGGTATTTCACCGCAGCACGAACACGATTGCGCGGGTCAGCATCTTCGGTGCGCTGTTCGTGGTCGGCGTTGCTGGCTACGGCCTGAATTTGATCAACCGGTCGTCCTACGTGACGCAGGCGAACGTGGCGATCGAGCAGCCCGTGCCCTTCAGTCACCGCCATCACGCGGGCGAGCTCGGCATCGATTGTCGCTACTGCCACACGTCGGTCGAGATCGGCGCCAACGCCGGCGTCCCGCCGACCCAGACGTGCATGAACTGTCACCGCCAGATCTGGCTCGACAGTCCGACGCTCGAGCCCGTGCGCGCGAGCTATCGCACCGACGTCTCGATTCCGTGGATCAAGGTCCACGATCTTCCCGACTTCGTCTATTTCAACCACTCGATTCACGTCGCGAAGGGCGTCGGGTGCGAAACGTGCCACGGCCGCATCGACCAGATGAATCTCACGTGGCAGCAGAATTCGTTGCAGATGGAATGGTGCCTCGACTGCCATCGCAATCCCGAGCGCTACGTCCGTCCCAAATCGGAGGTCTTCACGATGGGATGGCAGCCAGTAGGCGATCAGCTCGAGATCGGGCGTGAGCTCGTGAAGGCGAACGACGTGCATCCCAAGACCGATTGCGACACGTGTCACCGATGAGCGACCCGACGAATCCCACCACGCCGACACCCGCGCTCGATATCGAGCAGGTGCGTACCGAGCTCGCCAGCGCGCGGGGCCGTCACTACTGGCGGAGTCTCGACGAGCTCGCGAGCCGCCCGGGGTTCGATGCGCTGATGGCGCGCGAGTTCCCGCGCCAGGCGCCCGGCCTGCTCGAAGCGGTCGATCGTCGTCAGTTCATGCAGCTGATGGGAGCGTCGCTCGCGCTCGCGGGCCTTTCCGCCTGCACCCGCCAGCCGGCCGAAACCATCATGCCGTACGTGAAGGCGCCGGAGGACATCATCCCGGGGCGGCCGCTCTACTTCGCGACCGCCATGCCCATCGGCGGCATCGGCACCGGCCTCCTGGTCGAGAGCCACATGGGACGGCCCACCAAGATCGAGGGCAATCCCGATCACCCGTCCAGCCTCGGCGCGACCGACGCGTTCGCGCAGGCCTCGGTGCTCGGCCTCTACGATCCCGACCGTTCGCAGGTGATCAGCAGTGCCGGCGAGATCCGGCCGTGGAACGCCTTCACGGCGGCGCTCGACCAGGCGCTCGCAGCGCAGGGCTCGAGCGGCGGTGCCGGCCTCCGCATCCTCACGGACAACATCACGTCGCCGACGCTCGCCGGCCAGCTCGCGGCGCTCCTGACGAAGTACCCCAACTCGCACTGGCACCAATGGGATCCGATTGCGCGGGATTCCGCGCGACTCGGGTCGCGGATGGCGCTCGGGGTCGATGCCGACGTGCGTTACCGTTTCGTCGATGCCGACGTGGTCCTCGCGCTCGACGCGGATTTCCTCGGCAGCGGACCGGCGCAGGTGCGCAATCTCCGCGACTTCAGCGTGCGTCGGAAGCCGGGCGGATCGATGAACCGGCTCTACGCCGTCGAGAGCTCGCCGACGGTGACGGGAGCGCGGGCCGATCACCGCATGGCCATGAAGGCGGGTGACGTCCAGGCGTTCGCGTGGGCGCTCGCCGGGCAGCTCGGGGTGGCGCCGCAGAAGCCCAAGAATCTCTCGCCCGAGTACACCAAGTGGATCACCGCGCTCGCCAAGGATCTGGCCGCGCACCGGGGCCGCAGCATCATCGTGCCGGGCGATCACCAGTCGCCGGAAGTGCACGCGCTCGCCCACGCCTTGAACATCGCGCTCGGCAACGTCGGCAAGACCGTCATCTGCACGGAGCCCGTGGCGACCCAGCCCGTCTACTCGATGGCGTCGCTGAAAGAGCTCGTCGACGCGATGGCCGCGGGTCAGGTCGAAGTGCTGCTGATGCTGGGCACCAATCCCGTCGCGACGGCCCCCGCGGATCTGCAATTCGCGGAGCGCCTCGCGAAGGTCGGGTTCCGTGCCCATCTCGGGCTCTACGACGACGAGACGGCGCAGCTCTGCCACTGGCACATTCCGGAGGCGCACTACCTCGAGAGCTGGGGTGACGTGCGCTCGGAAGATGGGACGATCAGTATCATCCAGCCGCTGATCGCGCCGCTCTACGACGGCAAGACGATGCTGGAGGTGGTGGCAGCGGCGAACGGGCGCCCGCAATCCGGGTACGACCTCGTGCGCGCCTTCTGGGGCGACAAGCGGAAGGCCGCCGGCGACTTCGACCGGTGGTGGCGGACGACCTTGCACGACGGGCTCATCCCGGACACCGCGCTCGCCCCGAAGCCGGTCGGTCTGCGCAGCAACTGGATCGATGCGGTGATCCGCATGCACGACGACACGAAGGACGCCGGGGTGGGGCTCGAGCTCGTGTACCGCCTCGACTCCGGCGTGCTCGACGGCCGCTTCGCCAACAACGGGTGGCTGCAAGAGGCCCCGCGGCCGATCACGAAGCTCACCTGGGACAACGCCGCTCTCATCAGCCCGGCCACCGCGAAGCGCCTCGAGCTCAAGAACGAGGACGTCGTCGAGCTCACGCACAGCGGACGCACGCTCGAGGTGCCGGTCTGGATCGTGCCGGGCAACGCCGACGATTCGATCACGCTGGCGCTCGGCTATGGCCGGAAGCGCGCGGGCCGTGTCGGTGACGGCGTCGGCGTCGATGCGAATCTCATCCGGACGAGCGCCGCGGCGTGGATCGCTTCCGGCGTCACGCTCGAGAAGACCCGCCGGACGTACCCGCTCGCCACCACACAAGAGCATCACAGCATGGAAGGCCGGCACCTCGTCCGTGAGGCGACGCTCGCCGAGTACACCCACGAGCCCGCGTTCGCGCGCGAGATGGTGGAAGAGCCCGCCAAGGACATGACCATGTACCCGCCGCATCCGTACGAGGGCGCGGCGTGGGGCATGACCATCGATCTCGCGTCGTGCATCGGCTGCAACGCGTGCGTCATCGCGTGCAACGCCGAGAACAACATCCCGGTCGTCGGCAAGGAGCAAGTCGCCGCGGGCCGCGAGATGCAGTGGATCCGCATCGATCGTTATTTCGAGGGCGCGGAGACGAACCCGACGATCGTGCACCAGCCGGTGCCCTGCATGCAGTGCGAGAACGCGCCCTGCGAGGTCGTCTGTCCGGTGAACGCGACCGTGCACAGCAGCGAAGGCCTGAACGACATGGTCTACAACCGCTGCGTCGGCACGAAGTACTGCTCGAACAACTGTCCCTACAAGGTCCGGCGCTTCAATTTCTTCAAGTACCAGGACTGGACGACCGAGAGCTTGAAGCTCGCGCGCAATCCCGACGTGACGGTGCGCTCGTACGGCGTCATGGAGAAGTGCACGTACTGTGTGCAGCGCATCAGCCAGGCGCGCATCGTCGCGCGCCGCGAGGATCGGGACGTCCGTGACGGCGAGGTCGTGACCGCGTGCTCGCAAGCCTGCCCGGCCGGCTCGATCGTGTTCGGCGATCTCAATGATCCCGAGAGCCGCGTCGCGAAGCAGAAAGCGGACGCCCGCAATTACTCGCTCCTCGGCGACCTCAACACCCGGCCGCGCACGACCTACCTCGCGTCGGTCCGCAATCCGAATCCGGAGCTCGAGTCGTGAGCCACCCGACCAATCCCACGCGGGAGGTGACCGGGCGGCCGCCGTTCATCGAGCCGGGCCACACCTTCGAGTCGGTCACCGACAAGATCGGGGCGATCGTCCTCGACCAAGGCGTGCGGCGCGGTTGGCTGATCGGCTTCACGATCTCGTTCGCGCTGCTCATGCTCCTGCTGTTTGCGCTCACCAACCTGGTCGCGCAAGGCATCGGCATCTGGGGCGTCAACGTGCCAGTCGCGTGGGGCTTCGACATCGTCAACTTCGTCTGGTGGATCGGCATCGGCCACGCCGGCACGCTGATCTCGGCAATTCTGCTCTTGCTGCGGCAGCAGTGGCGGACGTCGATCAACCGCTTCGCCGAGGCGATGACGTTGTTCGCGGTCGCCTGCGCCGGTATCTTCCCCGTCGCCCACCTCGGGCGGCCGTGGCTCGCGTACTGGCTCTTTCCGTACCCGAACACGATGGGCATCTGGCCGAACTTCCGGAGCCCGCTCGTGTGGGACGTGTTCGCGGTCTCCACCTACGCGACGGTGTCGTTCATGTTCTGGTTCGTCGGGCTAATTCCCGACCTCGCGACCCTGCGCGACCGGTCGGAAAGCCGCGTCGGCC
This sequence comes from Binatia bacterium, assembly GCA_039917665.1. Taxonomy (GTDB): domain Bacteria; phylum Desulfobacterota; class Binatia; order UTPRO1; family UTPRO1; genus UTPRO1. The sequence goes on along the minus strand of JBDSJB010000236.1, from coordinate 1,020 downwards.
GTTTCATCTACGGCATGCTTGCGATGGGCTGGCGCGGCTCGGCGCTGCACTGGCACCGCTACGAAACGGCCTACCTGCTGCTTGCTGGCCTCTCGACGCCGCTCGTCGTGTCCGTGCACACGATCGTCAGCTTCGACTTCGCGGTTTCGGTCGTCCCGGGCTGGCACGCCACCATCTTCCCGCCGTACTTCGTCGCGGGCGCGATCTACGCCGGGTTCGCGATGGTGCTGACGCTCGCGATTCCGCTGCGGCGCTACTACGGCCTCCAGGATTTCATCACGCTCCGCCACCTCGACAACATGGCGCGCGTGATGCTCGCGACCGGGCTCGTCGTCGCCTACGGCTACATGATGGAAACCTTCGTCGCCTGGTACAGCGCCAGCAACTACGAAGCGTTCATGGTCACGAATCGCTTCTTCGGCCCATACAACAAGCTCTACTTCGCCCTGATCTTCTGCAACGTGATCGCGCCGCAGCTCATGTGGTTCAAGAAGCTGCGCCTGCACCAGGGCTGGCTCTTTCTGACCTCGATCATCGTGTCGATCGGCATGTGGCTCGAGCGTTACATCATCATTGTCGTCAGCCTGCACCGCGACTTTCTCCCGTCGTCGTGGGGCATGTACGCCGGAACACGCTGGGACTGGGCCACGTTCCTCGGGACGATGGGGCTCTTCATGAGCTTGCTCTTCCTGTTCATCCGCTTCCTGCCGATGATCTCGATCTTCGAGATGCGGACGATGGTGCCCGACGCCAAGGTGGATGAGGGGGAGATCCATTGAAGCGGAACCCGCTGCACGGATTGATGGCCGAGTTCAGCACCCCGACGGCGCTCGTCGCCGCGATCCACAAGGCGCGCGCCGCCGGCTACCGCACGATGGACGCGTACTCGCCGATTCCCGTCGAGGAAGTCGCCGAGGCGCTGCACATCCACGACCGCAAGCTGCCGCTCTTGGTGCTGATCGGCGGCATCGTCGGCTGCATCGGTGGCTTCTCCCTCGCGACCTGGACGTCGGTCGTCGA
>JBDSJB010000235.1:0-5558 GCA_039917665.1 Binatia bacterium | reverse complement strand
CGACCGGCTGCTCGACGGCGATCTGCGACGTCGACGGCAGCGGGGCGGTGACGGTGACCGATGGCGTGCTCGTGCTGCGCGAGGCGGCCGGCCTCGGGTCGGGTCTCGTCTGTCCGTGAGGCGATCGTCACAGGCTTGCAGCCGGCGGAACTGACAGTTTCCCTTGCAGATGGGTCACTCTCGCAGCTCCGCCCGACAATGCTCTCGGCGAGCCCTCGAAATCCACTGGTCGGTCCATTAGTTAACGAGACCGTTTCTGGCCGCGCCTTTGCTCTGATCGGCAGCCGCCCCACGCGAGACCCTTCGAAGCATGTCCCCCACATTTCCCTTTCCCCGCATCGTCTCTCTCGTTGCGCTCGTCATCGCGACGAGCGTCGGAACCGTGACGAGTGCCGGCGCGCAGCTCGCGACCAAGACACCGACGCCGCTGCCGACCGCGACCGCGACGCCGCGTCTCGAGCGGATCGCGCTCGCGCCGACGACGGCCCAGCGCCAAGTCGGGCAAGCGCAGAATTTCACCGCCACCGGGTTCTTCTCCGACGGCAGCAGCAAGAATTTCACCCAGAAGGTCATCTACCAGTCGGATGATTTGAACGTCGTGTTCCCGCCGAACGCGGCCGGCAACGCGGGTCGCGTCGAGGCCGTGGGACCTGGCACCGCGGGGATCTCCGCGACCGAGCCGACGACGGGCATCAGCTCCAACAACTCCGATGACAGCGCCGTGATGGTGGTCGTGGAGGCGCCGACCCCGACGCCGACTTCGACCAATCCGACGCCGACCAAGACGTTCACGCCGATCCCGACCGCGACGGCGACGCCGAAGCTCGTCAGCCTCACGGTCGCGCCCGCGACGGCGAAGCGGAATGCCGGTCAGACGCAGCAATTTACGTGCACGGGAACGTACTCCGACGGCAGCCAGAAGAATCTGACGCAACTGGTGACCTACGCGAGCAGCAGTCCGAGCGTCGCGTCGGCACCCAATGCCGACGGCAACCGGGGTCAGGTGCTCGCTGTCGGCCCCGGCGTCGCGACGATCAGTGCCAGCCATCCGAGCGGCGTCACCTCCAGCGCATCCGGCGGCAACGCCACCTTCACGGTGGTCGTCCCGCCGACGCCGACGGCGACGCGCACGGGAGCGACGCCGACCAAGACGTTCACGCCCGCGCCGACCGTCACGGCAACCCCCGTGCTCGTCTCGCTGGCGCTTTCGCCCACGACCGCCAAGCGCGGCATCGGCGCGTTCCAGAACTTCACCGCCACGGGCTCGTTCTCGGACGGCAGCACCAAGAACCTCACGCAGCGGGTCGACTACACGTCGAGCGATCCTACGGTTGCCGTGGCACCCAACGAGATCGGCAACAAGGGCAAGGTGAACGCGGTCGGTGCCGGCAATGCCATCATCTCGGCCTTCGACAGCGCCACCGGCATCGGGACGGCGGCTTCGGACGGCAACGCCTCGTTCGAGGTGATCATCGCGCCGACGCCGACACCCACCAACACCGGCGTCACGCCGACGCGGACGCAGACGCCGACCCCCACGCCGACGTCGACGCCGAAGCTCTTGTCGCTCACGCTCTCGCCGCAGACGGTGAAGAAGGCGGGCGGTCAGTTCCAGGTCTTCAGCGTGCAGGGCGTCTTCTCGGACGGCAGCACCAAGAACTACACACAAAAGGTCGATTACTTCTCGACCAAGCCGAGCGTCGCCCTGACCGGCAGCGATCCCGCCAGCAAGAGCAAGGTGCTGGCGGTGGCCCCCGGGGTCGCGACCATCTCGGCGAAAGATCCCGTGACGGGCATCGCCACGCTCGCCGCGGCCAATGCGACCTTCACCGTTACGGAAGCGCCAACGCCGACCCCGACCCGCACGGGTCCCACGTCGACCGCGCCGTCCCCGACGCGCACCTTCACGCCAGCGCCGTCGCCCACGGCGACGCCCGTGCTCACCGAGATCTCGCTCGCCCCGGACGCCGCGCAAAAGCCGGTCGGGGCCAGCCAGTTCTTCACCGCCACCGGCACGTTCTCGGACGGCAGCACGAAGAACGTCACGCAACGTGTGCTCTACGCGTCGAGCGACCCCAGCGTCGCCGAGGCGAAGAACCTCGACGGCAACCACGGCCGGATCGACGCGCTCAAGATCGGCACCACGACGATCTCCGCTGCGGATCCCTCGACCGGTGTCGTCTCGACGACGACCAACGGCGACGCGTCGCTCGAGATCGTCGCCGCCAGCGGCAGTCCCAGTCCGCGCGTCACGGCGACGCCGTCGCTCCCGGTGCAGACCGGCAACGACACCACCGCCTGCCAGCGCGCCGTCCGGCGCGCGGCGCGAACCTACCTCGACAAAAAGCTGAAGACGCTCGATCGCTGTGCCGCGGCTGCTTCACGGTGCGTGCAGCGGAAGCCCAATGACCCGAGCTGTCTGACGGCAGTGAAGGCGCGCTGCGCCGCCGCGCTCACCAAGCTCGCCAACGAGGAAGCCAAGCTCACCGCGGCCATCATCAAGCGCTGCGCCGGTCTCAGCAGCAGCGAGGTGCTCGGGCAGGACGGCCTCGCGTACGGCGACCTCGCGGCGAGCTGCTCGGCCCGCTTCGGCCGCACGCTCACCGACCTCACGAGCGTGGCGCAATGTCTCACCGCCCAGCACGCGTGTCGTGCGGAGGTGCTCTATTCGCTCGAACGTCCACGAGCGGGTGAGCTGCTCCGTCTGGTCGATGTGACGCCCGACGCGGGCGCGTGCCGGGAGGACTTCGGCGGCACCGGCCTCGGCGTCGGCGACCCGAAGGGTCTCGGCAAGACGCTCGAGCGCTGTGTGCAGACGCTCGTGCGTGGCGGCGGGGCACTCGCCCGCACGCGGTTGGCGTCCATCGGCCGCTGCATCGACAGCGTGTTCGTCTGCGTCGAAGCCGACCTCGGAAACCCGAGCTGCCTCGCGAAGGCCACGCAGAAGTGCGAGCGTGAGTTCACGCGGGTGCAGAAAGAAGTCGCCAAGCTCACCGTCGCCGCCGCCAAGAGCTGCAACGGACTCGACTTCGACGTCCTCGGCGGGTCGGCGGGCGCGTACCTCGACGCCGTGGTCCCCGCGTGTGAGACCTACGGGATCCCCAGCGTGTCGTCGGTGTCTGACTATGTGGCGTGTCTCGTCCGGCAGCACGAGTGCGAAGTCGCCGACCTCGTGCGCTTCGAGTCACCGCGGGCGGACACGATCCTCGATCAGATCGGCCGGACGCTCGTCGACGGCACCTGTCCCGAGCCGTAGCTGTCCTCCGGGGCGTGCGTTTTCCCGCCTTCGCGCGGAAGCCCGGGCCGGGACGCTTGTCCGGGCGTTCCGTATCTCCCCCCCTTCTGCCTGACGCCTACTCCATTTTCGGTCCCATCCCCCCGCTACCGCAAACTCCTCTTGCCGGAGATAGGGTATAGGCTCCCAGAATTCGCATGCGGTATGTTCGGTTCGCGCCTGTCAGCGCCCCCAAGGAGAACGCCAATGATGCCTCGCCCCCATACGTCGGATTCAAAGGTAACGAGCGCCGCTACGGCCCGGTCGCGCCGCGCTTGGTTGGTGCCGCTTGCCGCCGCGGTGCTCGCGAGCTTCGCGATCGGGTCGGTGGCACACGCCGAGCCGTTCTCGTGCCGGCGTGAGATTGGACGGGCGGGGGCCAAGTTCAGCCGCACCAAGATGCGCGCGCTGCAGAAATGCGAAGACGCAATCGTCGTCGGGAAGACTCTGGGGCCGTGTCCCGACTTCAAGGCGTCGACGGCGATCGCGAAGGCGAACACCAAGCTCCAGAGCGCCATCGCCAAGCGCTGCGGGGGACCCGACCACGACTGCAGCACGACCGCCGACAACGATTCCTTGGCGTCGATCGGGTGGAGTGGAAGCTGTCCCAACTTCGAGAACGGCGGGTGCAACGGCGCCATCGCGCATTGCGGCCAGATCGCGACGTGTCTCTCCTGCATCGACCAAGCCGCCGTCGATCAAGCCATCGACCTCTATTACGACGCGTTCGTGACCCCGGCGAGCACTGTCGTGAAGAAGTGCCAGCGTACGATCGGCAAGGCGAGCGCGAAATTCTTCGACACGAAGGAGCAGGCGCTCGGCAAGTGCAACGACGCCGTGCTGGGTGGATCGAGCGCCGGTCCGTGTCCTGACGCCACCGCGGCGGCCAAGATCGCCAAGGCCGAAGCGAAAAAGATCGCGAAGATCTGCAGCACCTGCGGCGGGTCGGACAAGACTTGTGGCGGGGCCGACGACCTCACGCCGTCGCAGATCGGTTTCGCGGCGACCTGTCCGGCGGTCGATCCTCCGGGCAGCACGCCCGCCTGCGGCGGCGCGATCGCGAATCTGGCGGACATTGTGAGCTGCGTCGATTGCGTGACCGAGTTCAAGGCCGATTGCACGAGCGCGGCCGGAGCGCCCGCGGCGGGCGCGTATCCGCCCGAGTGCAACGGTGGTGTCGGACCGACGCCGACGCCGACGGCGACGCCGCTGCTCACGGCGACCCCGATGGTCACGCCGACGCCGTCCTCGTGCGGTAACAACACCGTCAACTTCCCGGAAGACTGCGACGGCACCGACGACGCGGGTTGTCCCGGCGCCTGTCAGCCGAACTGCACGTGTCCCGCGCCGTGTACCTTGCCAAATCCGATGCCGGTCGCCCTGGCGTTCGCCGCCCGACCCGGCGTCGATCTCGACACCGGTTGGACGGGCGTGTCGCACGATCTCCCGGGTGTCGACGACGCGCCGACGACGAGCGCGCGTCTCTCCAACTGTGACGTCAGCTTGAGCTCGCCCACGTGCGGACAATGCGACGTCAGTGGCCCGATCGAGTATCAGGGTCCCTCCAGCACCTGCCGCTGCACCAACGCGACGACGCCCGATGCCAGCACGCTCGCTAATTGTGATCCCGAGGCTCCGACCTGCGGCGGCGGAGAAGCCTGTCAGTGCTTCTACGGTCCGCCACTGCCGCTCTCGTCGGGCGGGGTGCCGGTATGCACCGTGAACCGCTTCGCCACGACTTTTGCCGGGACCGTCAACGTCTCGAACACCGGTCCGCACGCCGGCGAGGGGGCGAGCACCGTGCGTCTCAGAGCGTCCGTTTTCAATGGCCTCTCGGCCACGAGCCCGTGCCCGAAGTGCGACAGCGACGCCACCGCGCGTGACGGCCTGAAACAGGGAACCTGCAACGGCGGCCCGAAGAACGGCCAGCCCTGCGACAGCGCCGGCGTCAACGCCTACTTCGGGACGACGAGCCTCGACTGTCCGCCCGCGACGTCGGCCAACATTGGGGATCTCGACGTCAGTTTCAAACCCGCCACCACCGCGACGAGCACGCTCGCGACCAACCGACCGTGTACGGCGACCGGCGGCAATTGTTTCTGCAGCACGTGTGCGACGGCCGCGGCCGAGCCGTGCAACGGCAATGCCGATTGTCCGGGGGGGGTCGTCTGCGGCGGCAAGCGTTGCGTCGGCGGCAGCAACGAGGGCACCGCCTGCACCACCAACAGTCAATGCGCGAGCAGCATCTGCAACCGGCCGGGCACACCGACGGCGCCGAACGCCT
>JBDSJB010000234.1:0-3969 GCA_039917665.1 Binatia bacterium | reverse complement strand
ATGTCGCAATCACCCGCGTCGGGACGACAGACCGTGCTGGCAGGCTCGAAAGCATCCGCTGGGCAATTCGCGGAGGCACCGTCGCAGCTTTCAGCGGCGTCACAGACGCCCGCCGTGCCGCGGCATTCCAGGGTGTTCGGCTGGAAGGCGTCGGCCGGGCAGGTGTCGGACGCGCCGTCACAGATTTCTTCGACGTCGCAGACGCCGGCGACCGCACGGCACGACGTCGTGCTCTTCACGTCGGGCGGGCAGAAGATGCCGGCGCCGTCGCAGGTCTCGGCGAGATCGCAGACGCCGTTCGCCGCGCGGCAAACCGTGGTGGTCGGCGCGAGGGCATCGGCCGGGCAAGCGTCGGAGCCGCCGTCACAGGTCTCGGCCACGTCGCAGAAGCCGCCTGCGGGACGACAGACCGCGCTGCTCTTGGAATCGGCGGGGCAGGCCGCCGCCGATCCCGTGCAGGTTTCGTCGAGATCGCAGATGCCGGCAGCGCCGCGGCAGATCGTGGAGTTCGTCTTGAATGTGTTGGCGGGACAGGCCGCGCCCGAGCCGCTGCAGTTTTCGGCGAGGTCGCAGACCCCAGCAACGCCCCGACAGACGACCGAGTTCGGCTGGAAGGCATTGGCCGGACACGCGGGGCTGGAGCCGGAGCACACTTCGGCCGCGTCACACACGCCAGCCGCGGCGCGACAGGTGGTCGCCGCTCCGAGGAAGCCGTCGGGTGGACAGGGTGCGGTGGAGCCGGTGCAATTCTCGGCCGCGTCGCAGACGCCGCCGGTCGCCGCACGGCAGACGGTGGTGCTCGGAACGAAGGTGTTTGCCGGACACGCCGCTGCCGAGCCCGTGCAATTCTCGACGACGTCGCAGATGCCGGCGGAGGCGCGACACTGCGTTCCGCCCGAGGTGAATTGGCAGTTCGAGTTGCAGCAGACGCTCCCCACGATGGCGACGTCACATTGCTCGCCCTGCGCCGAGTCGACGACTCCGTTGCCGCAGAGGCTCGTCAGGGTAACCGTGACGAAGTGACCGTCGCTGGTCTGCGTGCGGCTCGGGCTCCCCGGGTAGCTACACGCCGTACAACCGGAGACGCTGCTGCCTTCACCGAGGCGGACGGCCGCTTCGCAGGAGTTGCTCCGGACGGAACCGGTCCAGGTGAAGCTGAGCGAATGAGCTTGCGCGGCGCCGTTGCTGAGGTCGTCGATGCGGGCGGTGGCGGTCTGGTTGATCGGGCCGCTGGTGGTCGAGCCGCCGTTGCCGATCACGCCGGGGTCGGCGAGGCTCAGCGTGCCGGAGGTGAGGGTGCCACCGCTCTGGCTGCCGTTCACGGCGTTGATGTCGGCGGCGCCGTCACAACCCGACGCGTCGTTGACGCGGTTCATGTCGCCGGTCCGCGAGGTGTCGACGGTGAGATAATAGGCGCCGGGCGCCGTCACGTTGAACGAGAGGTTGTGCTGCGCCGTGCCGCTGACATCTTTGGTGCTGAACACGCCGACGTCGGCGCTCAGGTTCCAAGCGTAGCGCGTCTTGAATTGGGTGCCGCTGTTGACCTGGATCGCGACCGAGGAGCGCCGGGAACCACTACCGTCGCCGCTGTCGCCGGTGCTCCCCGCGGTATCCGCGGCTCCGCCGCTGATCGATTGAGCGTGAGTCGTCGCACGCAGGGTTGGGATCGATGCCATGGCAGCTACCAGCATCGCGACGAGCATCTTACGCGGTCGGATCATGCGACGGCTCCTCCGAGGGGACGGTCCCCTACAAAAAATCTTTCCTGGTGGTTTCGTTGGATCACAGCGAAGGCGCGGGTTCGCACCTCGACACGGCACAGCACTACACACACCCAATGGAGACGAACCTCAGCGTCAGGAGTGCCCAGCTCCCTTACGCGGACGCGGTCACTTTCGTCAAGCAAAATCGCATGCGAAGCCCTTGTGCGGATGAAGTTTCCCGGATCGAGCGCGGTCGCTCGCAGGGGCCAATGAAGGGGAGATGGGAGGCGTCCCCCGTCACGCCCGAACGTGCGCAACGGGGGAGGACGAGGCGGGGGAGGACGTTACTTTTGGCCGCCGTATTCGGCGCCGAAGAATTCCTTGCTGGCGTCGACGGTCGGCTTGATGGTGCGACTGCCTTCCTGCCAATTGGCCGGACACACCTCGCCGTGTTTTTCGTTGAACTGCAGCGCCTTCACCATGCGGAGCGCCTCATCGACGCTCCGCCCGAGCGGCAGATCGTTCACGACTTGATGGCGCACGACACCGTCCGGATCGATCAGGAAGAGCCCACGCAATGCGACGCCGTCCGGCAGCAGGACGTCATAGGCGCGGGCGATATCCTTCGTGAGGTCGGCGACCAGCGGGTAGCTGATGTCCCCGAGCCCGCCGACGTTCCGCGGCGTGTTGCGCCAGGCCAGATGCGAGAATGCACTGTCGACCGAGACGCCGAGGATCTGGACGCCGAGGTTCTGGAATTCCGACCCTCGGTCCGAGAACGAGATGATCTCGGTCGGACACACGAAGGTGAAGTCGAGCGGATAGAAGAACAAGAGGACGTATTGACCGCGATAGTCCTCCAATTTGATCTGCTTGAAGGAGCCGTCTTCCATGACGGCCTCTGCACTGAACGTCGGAGCTTTCTGCTGCACGAGCACTGCCATGGCATTCCCCTTTGCGTGAATGAGACGTGCGGTCGACCCTAGCCATGCGATATCGGCCAGGCAAACGCAGATGCCGTCCGACGCGCCGTTTCAATTGCCGTCTTCGGTGAGCTTGACGCTGTAGCAATGCGAGACGGTTCCGCCGGGCGAGACGATCGCCTCCTTCACTGCCTGCGCCGTGAGCTCGAGATCCTGGAGCGGTGGGCCGCTGGGGACGGTGTGACGATCGTTGGCCGTGATGATGACCTGCGGATCCTCCGATCGATGCGCACGCTCGCGGCCCCGCTCCGCGAGCGTCGAACGCTGGCATGGCGGCGCACGGCCGGCTAAGAGAGCGGCCGCATGTCGCCCCGGATTCGGAAGATCCTCGTGGCCAATCGCGGCGAGATCGCGCGCCGCGTGCTCCGGACCGTACGCGCGATGGGCCTGGCGAGCGTCGCCGTGTACTCCGACGCCGACGAGCACGCGCCGCACGTTGCCGAAGCGGACGAGGCCGTGCACATCGGCCCGCCGGCGAGCCGCGAGTCGTATCTCGTCATCGATCGCATTCTGGCGGCCGCGCGCGCGACGGGTGCCGACGCGATCCACCCCGGCTACGGCTTCCTGTCGGAGAACGCCGACTTCGCGGCGCGCGTCGCGGACGCCGGGCTCGTCTTCATCGGACCTCCGGTCGACGCGATCCGGCGCATGGGCAGCAAGATCGGCGCAAAGGCCATCATGGCCGAGGCCGGCGTGCCGGTCGTGCCCGGCGCATCGCTTGCCGAGCTGCCATTGAAAGAGAGCGTCGCCGCGGCGCGCGAGATCGGCTACCCGATCCTGATCAAGGCTTCCGCGGGCGGCGGCGGCAAAGGCATGCGCATCGTCCGCGATGAGGGCGCCTTCACGGAAGCCCTCGCGACGGCCCGGCGCGAGGCCGAGAACGCGTTCGGCGATGGGACGCTACTCATCGAGCGTTACTTCGATGCCCCGCGCCACATCGAGATCCAGATCTTCGGCGACGTGCACGGCAACGCGATCCATCTCGGCGAACGCGAGTGCTCGATCCAGCGGCGCTATCAAAAGGTCATCGAGGAAGCGCCCTCGCCGGCCGTGGATGCCGCGCTCCGGGCGCGCATGGGCGACGCCGCGGTCGCGGCGGCCCGCGCGATCGGGTACGTCGGCGCCGGCACGGTCGAGTTCATCGTCGACCAGGCCGGCGACTTCTATTTTCTCGAGGTCAACACGCGCCTCCAGGTCGAGCACCCGGTCACCGAAGCCGTGACCGGTCTCGATCTCGTCCGCTGGCAAATCCTCTTGGCGAACGGCGAGCCGCTGCCACTCGC
>JBDSJB010000233.1:0-4883 GCA_039917665.1 Binatia bacterium | reverse complement strand
GCAAACGGGTGCTGTTCCGGGGGAGAGTGCCACACTCCTCTCACGCGGGCGCATTCATTGACCCGTCGCGACGACCGTGTTTAGGCACACTCATGGCGAGCATCTGGCTCTTCAAGACCGAACCGAGCTCGTACTCGTACGATCAGCTCGAGCGCGATGGCAAGACGACGTGGGACGGGGTCAAGAATGCCGCGGCGCGGAAGAACATCGCGGCTGTGAAGCGCGGCGATCAGCTGCTGATCTACCACACGGCTGACGAGAAGAGCGTGATCGGCGTCGCCAAGGCGCTCTCCGACGGCTATCCCGACCCAAAGCAGAAGGACAAAAAGGCGGCGGTCGTCGATCTCTCCCCGGTCGCGCGGCTGAAGCGTCCAGTCACGCTTGCGGAGCTGAAGCAGCGCCCGTCATTGCGCGACTTTCCGTTGGTGCGATTGCCGCGGCTCTCGGCGATGCCGGTGAGTGCCGCGGAGTGGAAAGAGATCGAGAGCCTGAGCCGCACCTGACGAGATGGGCCGAGGCGTCACCGCACCCGACGCGGCTTGGCGGGCGGTGGCTCTTCGAGGCCCGCTCGTAAGAGCGCGCGCGCGGCCCACAGCAGCACGTCTTGCGCTTCCGCGTCGTCCAGCCGGCAGACGTCCTTCATGATCACCATCGCGTCGGTGCCGCCAGTCAACGCGAGCGCGGCCTGCAGGCGGCGCCATTGCTGTTTCGTCCGGCCGCGGCGCGCCGGTTCGAGGACGCGCTCGAGCCAACGCATGCGCCGGCCTTCGCGCACCGGAGGTGCCTTGACACCGTCAGCGCGCCCCGCGAACCAGGTGTCGAGATAGACCTTGAGCGCCATGCGCATCCGGGCTTCTTCGGCGAAGGTCGTGGCATTGAACTTCTCCACGAACCGCGCCAAACGCGCTTCGACGTCGTCGCCGTCGACTGCTTGCACCAGCGCTTCGACCGACTCGTACGCTGGCGTCACGCCCGCCACCTCCAGCTGTAGAGACTCGGGGGTCGGAAAATAACGATAGGCCGTCGCGCGCGACACCTTTGCCGCCTCCGCTGCTGCGGCGACGGTCGGCGCGACCCCGCTTCGCAGCAAGCCCACGGCCGCGTCGACGATGGCGGTGCGCGTCCGCTGTTTCTGGTTGGCGCGCGGATCGTGCGGCGCGGCCATCGGGCTCAGCGCGTCGCCACGCCGAGCTGTCGTTGAATGGCGGCGAGATCGCACCACGCTTGCTCGCGCGTAATCTTCCCGTCCTCGAACTCGAAGATATGGAGGAGGCGGAAGCTCACCTTTCCGCTCTTGCCGTCGCAGAGGAAGACGCTCCCGTCGGCGATCTCGCCGTGCCACAGCGTCTCGTCGACGATGAAATCGTCGCCGTAGTAGCGCTTGATCGGCGTCACCCGTTCGCCCTTCACCGAGTCGAAGAGCGTCGCGTAGTAGTCCCGCACCTTCGCCTTGTCGTGCAGCACGCCCACGGCCGAGGGCACGATCTCGTGCTCGACCTCGTCGGCGAGGCTGGCCATGACCCCATCGAGGTCGTCGGCGGCCTCGAAGCCGAAGTGCTCGTTGACGGCTTGGTCCATCTGTTTACGGTTCATGGGCATGCGCTCCTCGTTTGGCTCGACCAGTGTCGCGTCGTGAGACGTTTGTCTTATGAAGCGTCGAAAGTTTCGTTGCAAGCGAAAACCTCGAGTCACCCGGCGGGCAGGCCAATTTGACGCATCGCACCCCCCTGTGTAGCCAGAGCCACACGGACATCGGTCGCGCCGGACGGCGCCGCGGAGGCAAGCATGGGGATCACGAGCGAGACCAAGCCGATCGAGGTCGAGCGCCTCCCCGGCAACGCGCGCGGCGGCGCGTTCCTGATCGAGCCGCTCGGCAGCCGGGACATCTTCATCACCGGCGAGTTCACCGACGAGCAGCTCGCCTACGCGCAGACTGCCGAGGATTTCGTCACCAAGGAGATCCTGCCGCACCTCGACGCGATCGAGCACAAAGAAGAAGGCCTGATGCCGAAGCTCATCAAGCGGGCCGGCGAGCTCGGGCTCCTGATGATCGACATCCCCGAGCAGGACGGCGGGCTCGGGCTCGACAAGGCGACGTCCATGCTGGTGTCCGAGCGCGCGGCGAAATGCGCCTCGTTCAGCGTGTCGTGGGGAGCGCACACCGGCATCGGGACGCTGCCGCTCGTCTACTACGGCACGGCGGCGCAAAAAGCGCTCTACCTGTCGAAGCTCGCGAGCGGCGAGATGCTCGCCGCGTACGCGCTGACGGAGCCCGGCTCCGGCAGCGACGCGACGGCCGCGCGCACGACCGCCGTGCTCACCCCCGACGGCACGCACTACCTGCTGAACGGCGTGAAGCAGTTCATCACCAACGCGGGCTTCGCCGATCTCTTCACCGTCTTCGCCAAGATCGACGGCGAGAAGTTCACCGCGTTCCTCGTCGAGCGCGCGTTCCCCGGCGTCTCGACCGGCCCCGAAGAGCAGAAGCTCGGCATCAAGGGCTCGTCGACGCGCCAGCTCATCCTCGAAGACGCCAAGGTGCCGGCGACGCACCTCCTCGGCGAGGTCGGTCGCGGCCACAAGATCGCGTTCAACATCCTGAACGTCGGGCGCTTCAAGCTCGGCTGTGGTGCGGCGGGCGCGGCGCGCGAGTGCCTCGACGGCGCGATCAGCTACGCCTCCGACCGCAAGCAGTTCGGCAAGCCGATCGCCGAGTTCGGCGCCATCCAGCAGAAGATCGCCGACATGGCGACACGCATCTTCGTCGCCGACGCGATGTCGTACCGCACCGCGGGCTTGATGGACGACGCGACCCGTCTGCTCGACAAGACCGCGTCCGACTATCAGCAGCAGGTCATCGACGTGCTCGACGAGTACACGATCGAGTGCTCGATCATCAAAGTCTTCGGCACCGAGTGCCTCGACTTCGTCGCCGACGAGGCGCTGCAGACGCTCGGCGGCTACGGCTTCATCAACGAGTACCCGATCGAGCGCCACTACCGCGACGCGCGCATCAACCGCATCTTCGAGGGGACCAACGAGATCAACCGCCTCATCATCCCGGCGACGTTGATGAAGCGCGTAGCCAAGGGCGGCATTCCGTATCTGCCGTTTCTGCAAGCGGTGCAGGAGGAGATCACCGAGGTCGGACGCCGTCCGCTGTGCACCCTCGGTCCGCTCGGCCAGGAGGTACAGGCCTGCGAGATGGCGAAGCGGGTCGTCGCCTACACCGTGCAGATCATCATGCAGCGCGGCCTCGCCGATCTCGGCGAGAAGCAGCAGCACCTCATGATCCTCGCCGACATGATCATCGACGTGTACGCGATGGAGAGCGTGACCGCGCGCGTGATCGAGCAGATGCGCCTCCGTCCGCTCGCCGACGTGAGCGCCGAGCTCGACATGACGTACGTCTTCGTCGCGTCGGCGAACCAGCGGGTCGCGTCGCACGCCGCGCGTCTCCTCTGCAACGAGCTCGACGGCGAGGAGCTCGAGCGCCATCTCGAGACGGTCCGCGCGTTCACGCCGTTCATCCCCATCCGCACCATCGACACGAAGACGCGGCTCGCGAAACGCCTGGTCGCGGACGGCGGGTTCAAATTCATTTGATGCGCAAGCGTCGGTTAGATTTGATGCGGACGCTCGCGCTGATCACGCTGCTGGCGACGGTCGTCGGTGCGACCGCATCATCCGCCCACGAAGGGCACACCACGGGACCGCACCCGTCGCCGACGGTGGCCGCCGGCGCGCCCGCGGCTGCTGCGAAAGATGCGTCACCGCTCCCCCCGCAACCGATGCTCTTCCGGGTGCGGCCCGAAGCGCGCGCCGACCTCGGCTGGACCGGCATCTCGCACGGTCAGGCATGGCCCGCCGATCAGCGACTCGGCTTCGCCGCCGTCTGCACGAAGGGCGACGACACCTGCGCCGCCGCCGGCGGCAAGCCCGGGGACTTCTTCGGCTCGCCGGTGCCGCTCTCGTCTGGTGGCGTCCCTGCGTGCATCGTGAACCGGTTGCGTGAGAGCGTCCGGGGCTCCGTGCAACCCGCGCTCGGCTGTGCCCAGCTCCAGTTGCAGCTGAACGCCACCGTCTTCACCGGCGAAACCCTCGTGCGCCCCTGCCCCGTCTGTCAGAACGATCCGACGTCGAACGACGGCAAGCGGGACGGTACCTGCGCCGGCGGCGCGGCCAACGGCGCCAAGTGCGACACGAACGGCGTCACCAAGTTCTTCGGCGCCGTCTCCAACGATTGTCTGCCTGCGTCCGGCATGAACGTCGGCGAGCTCGTCCTCGATCTCCCGCTCACGACCGGCGACGCGACGATGCGCGCGGCGCTCACGTGCAAGGCCACGACGGGAAAGGACGCCGCGCGCTGCTTCTGTCCCGCGCAGGTCCAGGCGAATGCGTGCGTCAGTGGCCAGTGCGGCCCGAACGAGCAGTGCGACGACGGCCCGATCGACGGCCATTGCAGCTTGGCCCCCGGGCGTGGCTGCCGACCCGGCAGTACTCGCGAGGAATGCGAGACGCTCCAGCCGGGAACGGGCGAGTGCATCACGAACGTGCGGTCGTGCTTCCGCGAGAATCTGCCGGTCAGCGGCAAGTGCGACGTCGAGAGGCCGACCTATGCCGCGGCGTTCTGCGTCCCGGCGACGCGCGCGGCGGCGTTGAACGCGGCTGCGGGTCTGCCGGGTCCGGCGCGCGTCGTGCTGCCGCTCGAACGCATCACTCTCCCGCCGGCACGCTAGGCGCGACGCTCCCCGTGGCTACTCCGCGGCGTTGGCGAGCGGCGCCGTCGCGCTTGGAATACGCTCGCGCCAGGCCTCGGCGTGCGGTGCCGTGACGAACGCCAGGACGCCCGCCGCCGTCAGCGCCATCCCGAGCCCTTGGCG
>JBDSJB010000232.1:0-3507 GCA_039917665.1 Binatia bacterium | reverse complement strand
GCGGCGCTCCGGAAGGCGGGCCTCGCCGACGACGCGCTCGGAGAAAACGTCGCCTACAACTACGCCACCCCCGAGGCGGTCATGCGGGGGTGGATGCAGAGCCCCGGTCATCGCGCCAACATTCTGCGCCCCGATTTCAAACGCATTGGCATCGGCTGTGTCGTCGACGCGCGCGGCCACCGCTGGTGGACGCAGGACTTCGCCGGGTAGTTGCTCCGGCATCGCCGCGGAAAAAAACATGGACGCAGAGACCGGATTCGTCCTACACCAGATCGTGATGTTGATCGCGATGCGCTCGATGCTCGCTCTGTTCGGCCGCTACGCCTGGCACCTCACGGTGCTCTTGGCGCAGGCGCTCGAAGCCGGCACCGAGATCATGCGAGATCACTACGCCGGCATGCTGATGGCGAACCGCCAACCGGCGCCGATACCCTCTCGCTCCACGCCGAAGCTCCGGCGCTGGCGACGCAGGAAAAGGTAGCGGCCGCCGATGCGCGCCGGGACGAGGTTCCAGCCCAGCGCCGCATCGACCTTCTCTCTCCCTGACCCATCTGCCTCGTCCGAGATCAGGGTTTCTACCGAGCGACGATGAGTCGCCGTCGCTCCCCGATCGGGTTCGTCGAGGCCCTGGCGCGTCGACTTGGACGACGCGGCGCGCCCCCGCCCGAGTCGCCCTTCCGCTACGTGTTCATCGTCGGCTACGCGCGCTCGGGCTCGACGATGCTACAGAAGGTGCTCGCCAGTATCGACGGTTTTCTCGTGACCAGTGAGAACGCCGACGCTTTGAGCGGCCTCTTCTTCGCCTACCAAAGCGCCTGCACGGCGCATCGTGAGCAAAGCACGCCACTGCCGGACGACCCGCACGATCCGGCGGCAGGCAGCGCCGATCGCTTCGATCCGGACCGCTATGCCCGCTCGCTCGCACAAGCCTTCGTCGATGAGCTCGTGCAACCACCCGCGCGCGCGCGCCTGATCGGCTTCAAGGAGGCGCGGTATTTCGACCGGCTCGACGTCTTCGACGAGTTCGTCGGCTTCCTGCAGCGCGCGTTCGTGCCGTCGTTGGTGGTCTTCAACAAACGCGATCCCGCCGCGGTGGCGCAGTCGGGCTGGTGGCGCAACTATCCCCGCGCGCCATTGATCGCCGAGATCGAGCGCTTCGATCGGCTCGCGGCCGCGTACGCCAAGACCCGGCCCGCCGATACGATCATCGTCGACTACGACCGCTACGCCCGGAACGCGACGGCGCTGCGTCCCCTCTTTGCGAAACTCGGCGTACCGTTCGACGCGGACGCCATCCAAACGATCCTCGCCACGCCGTCGGACGACTGATTGTAGTTTCGCCCTGCCCACACGCGCTTTTGTAGAAGTCGCTCGCGCGCGCCTCGACAAAGTCGAGTGCGCACAGGCCGACGCGCGGGCATGCGACTTGCGAAGCCGCTCTCCGAGCTCACCTCGGAGGAGGATCCCCGCATGACGCAGAACCCCCGTGACCCCTGGAACCCCTGGACGACGTCGTTCGCAACGAAACAGGCCGCCGCGGAGCCCTTCGCGACCAGTCACCGCGAACGATTGGTGCCGACGCAGGTCGCTTTCGGCCTGGTTGCACTTGCCTTCAAACGCGACGAATGTGGGGCCATCCAGAGCCTGCCGCTCGACACCGGCAGCACACCGCCTCTCAGGGAGTAGATTCATGGCTGTCCCTCGTCGTCCTGTCCGTCCAGCCTCCGTCGTTCCGACCCCACCCGCACCCGTTCCACGGCCCGCCCCCGCTGCCGTTCCGCGCGCCGACGCGCATGCCTCGAGCCCGTCGCTCGCGTATGGAGCGGCCGTCGCAGCCAGTGGTTTCGCGACGCTGGCCGCGTTGGTGCTCGGCCTCGGATCCGAACCAGGCGTCTTTGCACCCTTCTTCGTCGCACTCGTCGCGATTGCGCTCCGCTATGGCGTCGGCCCGGGTCTGGTGACGATCGCGACCTCGGTCGTCGCCGCCTACGTCTGGTTGCTCGCGCCGATGGTCGAGCTCGCGTTCGATCCGACGGCGCTCCGGAGTCTCGCGATCTATCGCCTCGCCGTCTTCGCGACGGCGGGCATCTGCATCACCGGCCTCACCGAAATGCACCGCCGGGCGCTGCAGCAGCTCGAGCGCAGTCGCCGCCAGCTCCGCGCGTTTGCCGCCGACGATGAGGTCGGCATGCAGGTGATCGACGGCCACGGCCGGATCTCCTGGGCTGATCCGGCGACCCCGCGTCTGCTCGGGTACGACGCTGCCGACTACATCGGCCGGCCGTTCGCCGACTTTCACAGCGATCCCGCGGTCGCCATCGACGTGCTCGCGTTGCTCGCGTCCGGCAATCCGGTCGAGAACGTACCCGCCACCCTCGTCCGAAAGGACGGCGGCACGCAGGAGGTGTTGCTCAACTCGAACACGCTGCTCGGTGACGACAGCGCTGGCTTTCTGATCGCGGTGTTGCCACTCGCCCCGCCCGCCGCCGCCGTCGACGGCAAGCTCGCCGTCTCGTTCCTGCTCGAACGGCGACGCCGCGCGGCGGCCGCGAAACACGCCGAACGGCCCAACGCCGAACGCGCGTGACCGTCCGCCCGATCGTGATCGTCCGCGTCCCCCGCTGCCCGCGCTGCGGCGCCTACGGTTCCCGCTGCCGCAGCTGCGGCAGCTACTACCGCTATTCCGCGCCGACACGCTGCGCGGCACGATCCTGCCAAACGGCGGCAGCGACGGACGTCTGCCGCTGCGGGCGCGCGCACGACGCGCAGCCCGTTCTCAGCTAGGCCGCAGCGCAAACGCGCGTCAGCGCGCCCGCGAGCTCACGCACGCCGACCGGCTTCCGCAGCCATGCGGCGATCCCTTCGGCCGACGCGCGCGCCGTGTCGGGGGTCTCGGCTGAGACGAACACGACGGGAATCGCGGCGATATCCTGGTCGAGCTGACGGAGCTGATCCCACACCTGCCATCCGTCGAGTCCGGGCATGCGGATGTCGAGGAAGATCACGCACGGCCGGAGCCCCTGCTCCAGGAGCTCGATGGCTTCACGTCCGGAGCTTGCGGCGTGCGTCACGACGTCCGCCACGGTGAGCGTCACCGAAAACGCGTCGAGAATATCGAGGTCGTCGTCGATGATCAGGACCGAATGGCGGTGCAACGACATGGCTCACTGTGGCTGCCCCAGAGTTACTACGCAATGCCACGTAACCGAGCAGCCATCTCCCGGAGAGTCGGGAGAAAGAGGCCCCTTCGCCGCCTAGCGCTTGGCCAGCGTCGCCATCACCGTAGCCGCGCTGGCTAGGAGCTCGTCGGCGTCGACCGGCTTCGCGAGGTGGAGCAGAAACCCGGCGCCGAGAATGCGCAGCCGATCCTCGCGCGTCGTGTACGCCGTGAGCGCGATCGCCGGAATGCGCGCCAGCTCGGGCTCGCGCCGCATCGCTTGCAGCAGACTGTGGCCGTCCTGCTCCGGCATCCCAATGTCGGTGACGACCAGATCCGGCTTCCATTGC
>JBDSJB010000231.1:0-7106 GCA_039917665.1 Binatia bacterium | reverse complement strand
GAAGCTCGTGGGCACCGAGTGCCCATCCAGAAGGAAGGGAAGGGTAGTGGCGGGAAACCGCAGGATCGTAACCCCGCAAACGGACTTCCTGTGAGCTACTGCTGTTCCCCGTGGTCCGGTATTCAATTCCCCCCGCCTCCACTTACGCAACCAATTCGAACTGTCCTCCGGATCGCCCAGGAAGTTGACGATCTGGAGGATAGTTTCCGCCTGGTAGTAGGGTTTTCCGACTTCGGGATGGATTGCAGTCAGGGTGACGGGACCGAGCACCTGACGGAGCAGTATCGCCGACCGCACGGTCGCTCTTTCGAGCAGATCTTGCAGTTTCGCAATTCTCTCGATCACCCACTCCGCCGGCGGTGCCTCGAAGACATTTTGAGACGCCGAATCGAGCACCCCGATCTCGTCACGAAGGGTCGTTGCCCGCTGCTCTGCTTCGCCGAGGGCTTGAGAGAGAGCTCGCGTGCCTTTGCCGTCGCCGATGAAATCGATGAAGTTGGCGATCTTGCGTTCCTCAGCCGCAAGACTCGCCCGTTTCAATTTAAGATTCTCCGGGAGATCCGCGCACAAACGTTGCACCTCTCGCCCGACAGCCTCGAGGACGGCGTGGACCCGACCGGCATCGCATATCTGCGCCCGAACGATCTCCATCAGCTTCGCTTCAGCTACACCGCGCCGGACAAGCAGGCGGTTTCCGCATGCACGGCGGGCGGCACTCAAACAGCCGTAGTAGCCGCCGCTCTTCCCGCTAACTTGACCGATGGTGTTTCCGCACGCGGCGCAACGGAGCATGCCGGACAACAGATGGGGCGGGTGGGTCTCGGCATAACTTCTCTGGCGGACGGAATCCCCACGGTGGGCGCGCCGGACCGGCCATGCACGGTCAATCTCGCTCCACCGCGCAAGCACCCGATCCCACACTTCCACGGAGACGATTCGAAGGTGCTCGCTCTCGGTGACGTGCCACTCGGTGCGGTCCTTGGCGTGGCGACGTTTGCGTCCGGTTCGCGGATCCCGGCGCGTCTCCGTGCGGTTCCATGTCCAACGACCAACGTACTTCTCGTTCTTGAGGATGCGACTGACGGTCGACGGCGACCATCCCCCCGCGGTCTTGCGGCGTCCCCTGACATGCTCCCGATTGAGCGCCTTCACGATCGCGTTGATCCCGACCCCGCCTGCGAAATTTTCGAAGATGCGGCGCACGACCCCTGCTTCAGCACCTTCGATCGTCATGCGATAGCCATCGGGCCGGGGACGTCCGCGACGGTCGGCGCGTATTTCTCCGACCGGCACCGAGCGATACCCGTATGTCGCTTCTCCGACAGTGAACCCCCGCGCCTTCTGACCGAGTTGGCCGCGTAAGGTCTTCTCCCGGAGATCATCTAGGTACAGCTCGTTTACGATGCCGCGCATCTGAAACCCGAGCTTCGAATGGCGGTCGTCGCTATCCAAGCAATCGGCACGTGACAGGATGCGTACGCCGTGGAAGCGGAACTCGGCGTACAGCGTCAGGAGAAAGTGGTTGTCGCGGGAAAGGCGGGACAGATCGTCTACCAGCACTGCTTCAAAGGCTTGCTCACGCACCGCAGTGCAGAGGGCTTCGAGCCCAGGTCGATCTCTCAGTGCTCCCGATTTTGCCTCGTCGACATAGACGTACTTGTTGTCGACCACGCACCCGTGATCCTCGGCCAGTCTGCGACAGGCGCGAACTTGATCGTCGATGCTCTCCGGCCGCTGGTTCTCGGACGAGTAGCGTGCGTAGATGGCGGCTCTCATCGCTTTCTCTGTGGGGGAGCTGCCGACGGTTGCGGCGGCTCGTTCCGGAGAATCGCGACGTACTCTCGCGCCAGCAGGCAACCGAGATGGTCGAGGAGCGCGGCCAAACCTTCGTCGGGAGGTTGGCCTCGGGCGCTCCGAGGCAGGCTCCGACGCGGCGGCGAGGATTTTCGGACAGCAGCGCTCATCGAATGAGAGACAGTGTCTCTCATTCGATGAGCGACTTCAAGTCTGTCAGGCGAAAGACGGCAGGCCCGCGGCGATTGCGGACAGATCAATCTCAGTTCGTGTCCGAGCTTTCAGAAGCTCACGTTTCGCTCGGATGGGACGCAGTCGTCCCGACGGTCGGTGGTGGGGCGTCCGACGTGGCCCCGGCTGCCGCGGAATCTCGATGCCACCGAACACCACCGCGGCACGCTTGGACCGGTGAAGCTCGATGTAGAGGCGGTAGCCATCCAGAATCAGAACGGAAAGCTTCGGCGCGTGAGCAGCGCGGAGTGTGTCCGGAAGCGCGAAGTTTGGTATCTGGCCCTGCGCCTCGGTTTCGAAGGCACGCAACACTTGAAGTACCGCACGTGCTAGAGAGAGCGGCAAATCTGAGCGACGCATCTCGAGGGCAACCGCAAATTCGAAGAGGTTGCGCTTGGAGAAGGTGCGGCTGCTGCCGCGACCCTGCGCGCCTCGAACGTCAGGGATCACCACCTCTTGCTCACAGAGATGGATCAACCGGTGTTGCGGCACCCCAAGTGCCTCGGCAGCTTGGGTCAGACTGAGGCGTTCCAGAGAAATAGTCACGTCTCGCCGCCGTCAGTCGTATTCGTCGTCATCGTCGTCCGGTCGCGGGATCAGGAGGTCGCACGCGGGAAACTTAGCTTTGGTCTCCTCCCTCCGCTCTGTGCAGCGACCGGGTTGCGCGTCAAAGTGCACACAATCACCACAGGTGAGCGTCGGAGGACTCTCCAGGAGGTGTGCCAACTCAGGGGAAGCATCGGCGATCTGCTGCATGATTGGGCTTCTTTCCAGAGGCTTCTCGGATTCTGAATGGCGCGGTTCTTCGACGGACAGTATGCGATTCGTACCGTGTGCTCGCGCTAAGGCTACGTCGCACAGCATGCTCGCAAAGGCGAAGTGTGGATCGATCCCAACCTTTTTTACTGCCCGGCGCCGTCGATGCTCGTCTTCCCTGCCAGACACTTCTTCCGTGACGAGGGCAACGTGACGCAAGTGCGACCAAAAAATCTCCGCACAAATGGGTACGTCTCTGACGCCTTGGCGGGTGCGAATTCTTTGGAAAAGAGACCGGCTATCCGGGGTCTGGATGTCACCGTCCTGCCACATGGATAGTGAGTGCGACATCATCTTGAACTGATCGAGGGAGACCGTCCAAGGTGTCCGCATTGCGTCTTCGCTAGGTCGCGTGGAAGCGCTGTCGCGTTGGCGATCTCCCCATCGGAGAATTTCGTCCGCGTGCTCTTGATAGCTCGCAAGAAAAACCCTTGAGTCGAATGCCCGCGCGAATCGATGTGCCTCGTTGAAATTCGGCATCGACTCTGCGACGGCATACCTGACGCGATAGTCACGCATGAGCGTTCGGCACCGCGCCCACGGATCCTCATCTTGGATGATCTCGAGATGCAACAGTCGCAGTCGGCCCTCCACGACAGCCTTGATGACAACGTAGTTCTCGTGCCCCATTTGGTCGATGCCCATGAAGACACCGTCAGAAGTCCGTGCCGGTAGGGGGCCCCAGCGCAGGTTGGGATTCTGGGCAGCCCTCAAATGCTCCTCGGTTACGGGCATCGTGTCGGGATCCGCGTAGGGACGGCCAAGGACACGATTGAAGAAGTTCTTCGTGTCGATGCGATTCAGCCACTTTGTCATGATGCTGGAGGCGGTCATTCGGGGTGACAGCATTTGCGGAAAATGGAACCCAATCCTTGCTTCCTCTGGATTCTTCGGTCGGAACTCGCCGTCCTGGGGATCGTCGAGAATCGTTCGGCATCGCGGACACAGGTAGAACCAGCCTGCGGGGACACCTGGTGTGGACCCATTACCTCGGTCGATGCATTCGGGGCCGGTGCGCGGATCCCAAGCGTCAGCCAGTACGACGCCGTTCGGACACTTGCACCGACTGTGAAACTCGCGCTGATCGGAGCGCTCGTAGTAGTAGTGGATGTCGGAGCCCGCAAAGTTAGCAGTCGAAATGCGGAGAATTGCATGCAGCGGGCTGGCCGATACACGCTCTTCGGCTCGCTCGATGTCGGACAGCAGCATCTCTTGAACCTCGTCGAACACGAGCACATCGAGCGGCAACGCTTCGGTAGTAACCTTGCCACCAATGTGTGTGAAGTACGCGATCGACTGCAGAATGCGTCTAACGCCGGCTGACCCCTCGTCGATCGACCCGACGGACGAAGGTGCAGGGTCTCCCATTAGCCGATGGATCTGTCCGTTTTCGCGAGCGAGGGGAATGAATCGGTCGCGAGAAAACTGCAGCGCGAGCGGTGCGGTGGGCAGGAAATACGCGAGCTGGCATCGGCTCCGCAGCATGAGCCAGAGGGACCAGAGCAGCGCCATGATACTGGCGCCGCCCTGCGCGCTTTTCATGACGACCATGTCAAGGCCCGTGGGATCTCTTGGGACGGCTTCGTAGATTTGTCGAAGGTAACGCCACGTCGTGAAATCGATGGGTTCTCTGTCCGCGATGAAGTTGCCCGTGGACGCCCAGTCGACGAACGCTGACCGTTTCGCCAAGTCGACGGGCGTGAACCGTCTGCGTCGTTGCTGTTCGGCCGCCTGGGTGAGCGACAGCATCAGATCCCAGTCTGATCTGCGCTGATCGAGCGCGCCGCGGTCGGCCGATCGCATGCGTTTCAGCTTGCCCATCTGTCCGTACTCTTCGGCTCAGTCGAGCGCTGGATGCGCTGCGACCCGACTCCGCGACTCAACGGCGTCGTTTTGGCGCGCGGATCGTGCGTTCTGTACCGCCGAAAGATCCGCCTCAAACTCGATCAGGTCTGTCAGCTTCGCGATGGCCGCAGCGATGCGATTCTCGGGGACGAACTCATAGAGGAGATCGAAAATCTTCTGCACATAGGCTTCGACGACGGCAAGTTCGACCGTTGCGCCGCTCTTCAGGGCGTGCTGTGCAAGGAGCTGCAGTATGCCACGCAACTCACGCAACGCGGCTAAGGCGGTCCGGAGATCTCCGGCGCTTTCAGCCCTCTCAAGGATTGCGGACGACCGCGCCTGCAGCTGGCGAACATGGTCGAGCAGCGAGTTTGATCGTGTGGTGTCGCGCGCGGCGGACGCTCGAGCCAAGGTCTCGGGGATGTGTTGGCTCTTGTGACGCTGGAGGGCCGATGGCGAAACTGAATAGGTCGCTGCCAACTCGCGAACCGGTGTGTGACTCTCTACTAGCAGCGCGTCGAGCCGGGCGCGCTCCGGGTGATGGCATACGGTGCAAGTCCTCGGCATCCCAACCTCCTTCCCGGGTAGCGCCAGTGGGCCCGGCCGCAGCACAAATTTGCCTCCTGTCCGTAGCATGAACCTGCAGCTTTAGCATCGTGGCCGTCAGCGGTTGGCTGCGGCGATGCGGCGAGGCGGCGAGAGGCGGGCTGGTCGCTCGCTTTGCAAACGTCTGCCTAGCGGCGCCAGATGCGGGCGATCTACGCACATTCGCTAAGACGGCGCCGAACTCGCCGACGTCCGAGCGCACCTGAAACCCGAGCGCGTCGACGAGACCGACCGGGAAGGGGGATGCCGGAGGAGGGGTCGACGAAATCCCCGTTGGCGTCGGCACTGCGCCCCCGCTCCTCGCGCGGGATCGTGAGCTGGTTGGCTCGCGGGTCAGCGGGCCGCGAGAGTCACGAAATCGCTTTCGGTGAGAATCCCGACGAGACGACCCCCGTCGACCACCGGCAGGCACCCGATCTTCCGCTCGAGCATGGTCTTCGCGGCTTCGGCGAGCGTCGCGCCTGGCGTGGTGCTGACGACCGCGGTCGTCATGACTTCCTTCACCCGCAACAGGTGAGCATCTTCTGTTGCGCCGCCGTGCCGTAGCCGAGGGCCTGGGCGAGCGCTCCGCGAAACATGTCACGCTGGCTCAAGATGCCGCAGAGCTGACCCTCCTCGTCGAGGATCGGGAGATGCCGTATCCGCTCGGCCCGCATCACGTCGTCGGCAATCGACAACTGGTCGTTGCGTCCGAGGGTCTTCGGATTCGTGCTCATGACTTCACGTACCACCATGCGTACCTCCTCGCGCAACGCGCGCGTGCGCCCATGCCGGACGACGGCACGGCACTTGCGAGTGAAACGTAGACGGAGGTACCCCCATGCGCAAGACAATCCCAGTCAGCGAGTACATGAGTGGCCTGCCCGAAGAGATCGACCGTCGTGACGTTCTCTCTGAGGCGATCCGGAGGATGCGGACGCACCACATCCGCCACCTGCCGGTGATGGACGGACCTCACATTTATGGCATCATCAGCCGCTCCGACGTCTACAATGCGTGGCTTCGACATGGTCCAAGCGCCGGGGACACGGCCGTCGCGGAGTGCTGTACCCCCAACCCGCTCATGGTGTCGCCGCTGGCGCCGATCCCCGAGGTGGCGCGACAAATGATCGGCCGGGGCGTGACGAGCGTGCTCGTCGCGGAGGAGGGTGTGCTGGTCGGCATCTTCACCAGCGTCGACGCGCTCCAGGTGCTGGCCGATCTCGCCGCACCCGAGCGCGCCGGTTGACCACCGATATTCCCAGGGGCGCGAATCGGGTCGGGTCCCCACTCCCGCCTCCGCGAAACCGGGGCGACGCCCTTCAGGCCGCATCTGGATTCCGCCGCGCCGCCAGCCAGTGGCTGGTCGATCGGGCCCAGTCGACGATGGTGTCGGCGACGCCGGCGCCAGCGCTGCCAGCTTCTCGAGCGTGCCGACACCCGGCAGGACCGAGACCTCGACGAGCCAAACCGCACGGACGCGAATACCGCCCACACCACCCACGACGGTGGCATGTTCAGGCTGCTCGGCCAGAGATCGAGAAACTCGGCATCGTGACTGACCTGCTCGACATCGGGGTCTCGACGACGCCGGGAAGCACGAGTCCCACATGGATCGGCTCGTCGTGGAGCTCGGTGCGCAGAGCCTCGGTGAGACCGATCAGCGCGAACTTGGAGGCGCAGTAGCCGCCGAGGGGTGTTACCCCCGCGCGGCGCCCGGCAAGCGACGCCACGTTGACGATCGAGCCGGCCCCTTGCTGCCGCATCAGGGCGACGGCCTCTTGCATGACGAACAGTGCGCCGCAGAAGTTGACTTTGAGCATCGCGTCGAGGTC
>JBDSJB010000230.1:0-32097 GCA_039917665.1 Binatia bacterium | reverse complement strand
GCGTTCCATGACACTCAGCCGGCGCGGATGGCGGGCACTCTCTACGTGGTGGCGACGCCGATCGGGAACCTCGGCGACATGACGGCGCGCGCGGTCGAGACCCTGAAAGAGGTCGATCTGATCGCCGCCGAGGATACCCGGCGGACCGGGAGGTTGCTGGCGCATCTGGGCATCACGCGGCCGCTCCGGAGCTACTACGATGCGGTCGAGGCGGCGCGAGCGCCGGGGCTCGTCGCCGAGCTCGTCGCGGGTCGATCGATCGCGCTGGTCTCGGATGCGGGGACGCCGGGGATCGCCGACCCCGGCTATCGTTTGATCCAGGCCGCGATCGTCGCCGACATCGCGGTGGTGGCGATCCCAGGCCCGTCGGCGATCACGACGTTCCTGCCGGTCTCCGGTCTTCCGACCGATCGCTTCGCATTCGAGGGCTTCCTGCCGCCGCGCACGGGCGAGCGGCGTCGGCGGCTCGCGACGCTGGCCGCCGAGACGCGCACGCTCGTGTTCTACGAAAGCGGTCCGCGGCTCGCGGCGTCGCTCGCCGACATGGCGGACGCGTTCGGGTCGCGGGCGGCGGCGATCGGCCGCGAGCTCACCAAGCTGCACGAGGAGATCGTCCGCGACGATCTCGTGGCGCTCGCGGCGCGCGCCGACACGTTGATCGTGAAGGGCGAGCTCGTGATCGGCGTCGCGGGGGCGGCTCCCGCCGTCGCCGACGAGGTGCGGGTCGACGACGAGGCGCTCGCCGCCGAGATTCGCCGCCGCCGCGCGGCCGGAGCGAGCGTGCGCGACGTGGCGGAGGCCTTGGCCCAGGAGCGTGGTCTGAATCGCCGGGCGCTCTATCGCATGGCCCTCGCGCTCGAGCGGACGTGAGCGCGCTATCCGGATGGCGCATCGGCCGGGTGGGCGACGCCATCACCGCCGCCACCGGACTCGACGCACGCGAATCGCGTCTCCTCGCGCTCCTCGGCACCGCCAACGCGGTGAACGCCTACGACCTCGGGATCCTCACGTTGGCGTTGCCGGCGATCCAAGCGTCGCTCGGCATCGACGAGGCCCACGTCGGCACCATGCTCGCGGTCATCCGGCTCGGCATGCTGCCGGCGCTGGCCCTCGGTATCCTCGCCGACCGCTACGGCCGTCGCCGTCTCTTGCTCGCGACCATCGTCGGCTTCACCGTCTGCACGATGCTGACGGCGGGTGCTCCCACCGCGGCGGCGTTCATCGCGACGCAATTCATCGCCCGCATCTTCATCGCGGCCGAGGACACGCTCGGCATCGTCGTCATCGCGGAGGAGATCGGCGCGGCGCGCCGCGGTCTCGCCCTCGGCGCCGCGGCGGCGCTCGGCGGCCTCGGGCACGGCCTCGCTGCGGTCAGCTTCGCGGTCGTCGGGAGTGGGCCGTCCGGGTGGCGGCTCTTGTACCTCGCGGCCGCACTGCCGCTCGTGATCGTCGCGTGGCTCCGCCGGAGCCTGACCGAGACGAGCCGGTTTCTTGCCCATCAATCGAGAATGGCGAAGCTGGCGGCGCAGCAGGCGGGCCAGGTCGTGACGGCCGCCGGTCTCCTGCGGACGCTGGCGCGCGAGTACCCGCGCCGCTTGCTCGCGCTCGCGGCGATGATTCTCCCGATCTATCTGGTGACGGCGCCGGCGATCGCCTTTCAATCGAAGTTTCTGCAGGAGGTGCACGGCTACGCGCCCGCGACGGTGGCGCTGCTCTACATGGCCGGCGGCCTCGTCAGCGTGACGACGCAGCTCGGCGTCGGGCGCTTCAGCGATCGCATCGGTCGGAAGCCGATCGTGCTCGCCACCGTCACGCTCACGGCGGCGGGAATCCTGCTGCTCTATCGCGGCGCCGGCGCGTGGGTGCCCGTCGGCTGGCTGGTGATGGTAGCGGCCTACCTCGGTCTCGACGTCATGCTGAGCGCGCTCGGCAGCGAGCTCTTTCCGACCGCCTATCGTTCGACCGCGTCGGCCGCGCGCGCCGTCACCGCGACGATCGGCGCGGCGGGCGGTCTCGCGCTCGAGGGCGTCTTGTTCACGCTGACCGGGAGCCACGCCGCCGCGATCACGTGGATGCTGGTGCCGCTCGTGATCGTCCCGCTCGCGCTCGCGTTGCTGCCGGAGACGGCGCGCCGCGAGCTCGAAGAGATCACGTCCTAAACGCGGCTTACCGACACTCGCACGGGTACGCGCTGAACTGCGGGACGCGCAGGCGGTCGACGCAAGTGACCTCGTGCTCGGCGATGCACGCCGTGCACTCGATCACGTCGGCGAGCGTCACGATCGGCTGACCGCAGAACGGGCCGGCGTTCGGTACCTGAACGTCGGGGCAGATCTCGGGGAAGCCGATCGCCGCCGGCGTGAAGTCGTCGCTGCCGCCGCCCCCTACGAGCGGCGTGTCGTCGAAGCGCGTGACGGTGTCGTCGCACGTCCGGTCGGCGCCGCCGCACGCCTTACAGATCGTGGCAATGCGTTTCGTGCCGACCTTCGCGATCTTGGCCGCGGCCTTCTGTGCCGGGCTGCCGATCGTGGCGGCGCCGTTCGGGCAGGTGTCGGTGTGCTTGCCGGCCGCGCGCGCATCCCAGCACTGCCGTGTGCGCTGTTCCTTCGCGATCGCGAAGCGCGCGGTCGCGGCGCCGATGGCGCGCTGACACTTGTTGACGGCCTGGGACGGGTCGCTTGCGGTGAGCGTGTCGTAGGCGAGGGCGCGCGCCTGCTCCACGGCGGCTCCGCCGACGCACGCGATGCACGCGGCGATGTCGGTGCAGTCGACGATGGGCGTCGCGCACGCGGGATCCGCCGCGCCGGCGAAGCCGGGACACACCGGCGGCCAACCCAGACCCGCGGGTGGCTCCTCGTCGGTGAGGTCGCCGCCGCACTGCTTGTCGGCGCCGCCGCAGACCTTGGCGATGCCCTGAGCGAGCTTGCCGCTGGCGGCCGCGATCTTGGCCGACGCGGCGGCGTTCGGACACGATCCGATGGCGCTCTGCTTCACGACCGCTTGCGCGCACTTGTCCACGACCTTCGTTTCCAGCGCAAGAAACTTCGACGCGGCCTTCGCGAGGCCGCGTTTGCACTTGGCGGCCCCCGCCGTGATCGGTGCGTCGGCGGGCGGCGGCGGCTCCTGCGTGCAGGTCGCGCGCGGCGTCGGGGTCTCGGTGGCGGTCGCGCTCGCGGGCGGGGTGGGTGTGGCGGTCGTCGTGGTGGTCGGCGTCGCGCTAGCGGTTTCCGTCGGCGTTGCGGTGGTGGTGGCGGTCGGCGTTGCGGTTTCCGTCGGCGTTGCGGTGGTGGTCGCGGTCGGTGTCGCGGTTACCGTCGGTGTCGCCGAAAGAGTGGGGGTCGGGCTTGGGGTTTCGGTTGCCGTCGGCGTGACAGTTGGAGTCGGGCTCGGGGTTTCGGTTGGGCTGGCCGTGACGGTGGGCGTCGGGCTCGGCGTTTCGGTTGGGCTGGCCGTGACGGTGGGCGTCGGGCTCGGCGTTTGGGTCGGGGTGGCGGTGACGGTTGCGGTCGCCGTCGGCGTGGCCGTCGGCGAAGGCGTCACGGTCGCGGTCGGGGTCGCGGTCCTGGTGGACGTGGCGGTGCTCGTCGCGGTGACGGTCGGCGTCGCGGTGCGCGTGGCGGTTGCGCTGACCGT
This sequence comes from Binatia bacterium, assembly GCA_039917665.1. Lineage (GTDB taxonomy): Bacteria > Desulfobacterota > Binatia > UTPRO1 > UTPRO1 > UTPRO1. The sequence continues at coordinate 28,464 of JBDSJB010000230.1, read as the reverse complement.
CGGGGTGGCAGTGCTCGTCGGCGTCACGGTGGGTGTGGCCGTCCTGGTCGCCGTAGGCGTCGCCGTTCGGGTGGCGGTCGATGTCGCGGTGCGGGTCGGCGTGGCGGTGAGCGTCGGGGTCGGCGTTCGCGTGGGGGTCGCCGTGATCGTCGGGGTCACGGTCCGTGTCGGAGTCGGGGTAATGGTCGCGGTGCTGGCCGCGGTGAACGTCGGCGTCGCGGTGCGCGACGGCGTCGGCGTGGGCGACGGGGCGACGACCGAGTTGAAGAACCAGTCGTAGCCGTTGTTGAAGTACAGGTGCGCGCCCGTGACGACGATGTGGTTGGCGTTCAGAAACGAGCCGTTGGCGTTGCACTGCGCGAAGCCGGTCAAGGTGTCGTCGAAATCGAGGATCACGTTGCAGCTGGTCGTGAGCCCGGCGTAGCTCAGCGTGACGCTGTAGTCGTCCGCGGTGCCGGCGGTGAGATCGAGCCCGCTCATGCCGAGTTTCAGCGTCGCGACGTCGTCGGCCGTCAGGCTGCGCTGATCCTCGTCGTAATAGGCACCCTGTTGCATGACCGCCTCGGTGTTCGGATAGCCGAGGAGCGCGGCGACGGTGCGGTCGGCGTTGGTCGGGAAGGCGTGACCGCCCGGCAGCGTCGCGACGTCGCGGCTGTACGTGCTCGCGTCGACGACGCTCGCGATCGTGAACGGATCGTCGGTCGCCTTCCGGAACCAGTGAAGGTTCACGTCGTCGCCGCGGACGTCGTCGCTCGAGCCGATCACGTTGTCCGCGCCGTCGTCGACGTTGTAGGCGTTGTCCGCGCCGTCGGTAGACTTGGTGTAGTTCTGGTCGTTGCCCGTGAGCAGCGACTCGCTCGAGAGGTTGGGGTGGCCGAGCCCGAGGCAGTGGCCGACCTCGTGAAGCGCTGTCGATTCGAAGTCGATTTGCGACGCCCCGATGTTGTTGCTGCCGCCGAAGAGCAAGTTCGGGCTCTTCGCGGCGAGGGCGTTCCAGGTGGTGACGACGTTCCGTACGGACTGCTCCATCGCCGCCGCGTTGGGCGAGGTCGGATCGACGCAGACCGTGACGTTCACGGTTCCGCCGCTGCCGTTGTAGCCGGACGGATGCGCGACGACGTTCACGCCGTTGCCCTCGCCGGCGAAGATGAACGAGCCGGCGCCGGCCGGACGCGCCGCCGTGGTCACGACCAGCGCAATGACGGCGGCGATCCAACGCCTGCGAGCGGTCGGCATCAACGCACCCGGGTGAAGCCGGCACGCTCGCGCAGCGCGCGCAGCTCTTGCTCGGCGGCGGCGAGATCACGGAGCGCCGGAACGTCGGGGTGCTGGTCGACGTCGGCGCGGAGACCGGTCCAGGCGGCGCGGGTGGTGGCGTTGCGGACCTCCCGCGCTCCGGGCGTCGCGGCGACGTAACGCTCGACGGCGACCTCGATCACCGTCGTCGAGGCGTCGACCGCCTCGAAGAGCTGAATCGGCGTATTGGTCGCGAGCGCGCGCTGACGGGCCGCCATCATGGACGCGCGCGTCGCGGCACGCGTCGCCGTGGCGTCGAAGTCGAGGACGCCTTTCGCCGCGAGCGAGCGCAGCAGCGCATCGAGCTCGCTCGGCGCGAGTCGCAGCTCGTAGTCGCCGGCGCGCTTCATGTAGCGCGGGTAGTGCGCGACCATGCGGCCGTCGCCGAAGATCGTGAGCGTCGGACCGCGATCGGCGCCGCCGATCTCTCCGAGTACTTCGCGGTAGACGATCACGGCGACGTCGGATCGACGCGCCGGTTCGATGATCGCGCCCCTCCCCGGCAGCGTCGCGACGTCACCCGCAAGCGGCGCTGCGGCCACGCTCGTCGCGAGGACGAGCATCGTCGTCATTGCGCGGACGACCGTCGCCGCCATGAGCGATCGCATGCGCGGGTGGATTCGCGGCTCAGGCATTCCCTGGACGTAACGGCATCCCACGCGCGTGAGTTGAGTGTGCGCGCCGGCACCCCGCGTGTGCCGCATCAACCGCCGTGATACGTCGAACACCCCGTGGAGGCGCCGATCGTCGAGGCCGTCGGCCTACGCAAACGCTACGACAAGAACGAAGTGGTCTGTGGGGTGGATTTCACCGTGCGGCCGCGCGAGTGCTTCGGCCTCCTCGGACCGAATGGCGCCGGCAAAACGACGACCATCCGCATGCTGACCTGCTTCTCGCCCGTTGAATCCGGCCGGCTCACGGTTTTCGGCATGCCGGTGAACGCGACGAACGCGCGAGCGATCAAGAGCCGGCTCGGGCTCGCACCGCAGGACGAGAATCTCGATCCCGATCTCACCGTCGCGATGAATCTCCACATCTACGCCAGCTACTTCGGGATCGGTGGCGGCGAGGCCCGGGCGCGCGTGGCCGAGCTGCTGGCGTTCGCCGAGCTCGAGGACCGCGCCAACGATCGCATCCCGACGCTCTCCGGCGGCATGAAGCGGCGCTTGATCCTGGCGCGGGCTCTCATCAATCGGCCGAGCCTGCTCGTGCTCGACGAGCCGACCACCGGGCTCGATCCGCAGGCGCGTCACCTCGTGTGGGAGCGTCTCCGCGAGCTCAAGCGGAGTGGCGTCGCGATGCTACTGACGACCCATTACATGGAAGAGGCCGCGCAGCTCTGCGATCGTCTCGTCGTGATGGACCACGGCCGCATCATCGCGGAAGGGACGCCCGCGGCGCTGATCGCCGAATACGTCGGCGACGACGTCATCGAGGTGTCGACCGGCGACGACCCGGCGGCGCGCTCGCGCGTCGAACAGATCTGCCGCTCGCTCGGCGGCCGCGTCGACGTGGTCGGCGATCATGTCATTCTCTATCTGAACGGGAAGGGCGCGACCGGTGATCCGCGCGCCGCGCTCAGTGCGCTCGCCGGCGAGCAGCTCGTTCACCGTCGACCGACGCTCGAAGACGTCTTCCTCACACTCACCGGCCGGGACCTCCGCGAGTGACACCCGGATTTCTCGGCGGCGCGCTCCGGGTCTGGCGCCGCGACATGGAGAGCTGGCGGAAGTACTACAAGGCCTCGCTGGTCGGCGCGCTCGGCGAGCCGATTCTCTCGCTGCTCGCGATCGGCTACGGGCTCGGCCGCTTCGTCGATATCGACCCGACCGGCTCGGGGCTCGGCTACGCGCATTTCTTGGCTCCCGGCATTCTCGCGTCCGCCGCCATGAACGCCGCGAGCTTCGAGGCGACGTTCGGGTCGTTCACGCGCATGACCGAGCAGAAGACTTACGACGCGATCCTGGCGACGCCGATCGGCATCCGTGAGATCGTGGCGGGGGACGCGCTCTGGGCGGCCTCGAAGGCGACGCTCTCCGGCACCGCGGTGTTGCTGGTCGCCGTGGCCGCCGGGCTCGTGCGGAGCTGGTGGGCGCTCGGGCTGCCGGTCGTGGCGCTCGTGATCGGCCTCGTCTTCGCGACGATGGGGCTGGTCGTGTCGTCGCGGGCCCGCGCCTACGACTTCTTCACGTACTATTTCACGCTGGTGATCTCGGTCATGTATTTCTTCTCGGGGATCTTTTTCCCGCTCGGGACCTTGCCGGTGTGGGCCCAGGGCATTGCGTGGTGTCTGCCGCTGACGCACGCCGTCGCGCTCAGCCGGGCGTGCGCGGCGGGGACGATCGGCTTGGCGGCGCTCGGGCACCTCGGCGTGTTGCTCGCGGTATTGGCGATTACGTACACGCTCGCGGTGCACTGGGTCGGACGGCGGTTGATCGCGTGACGGAGCAGGACGATGCCGCGGTGGCGGAGCGGAAGCTGCCGCAGTCGCCGGCATGGCGCTTCGCGATCGTCGCGACCCTCGTCGCGCGCGTCTACGCCGGTTACAAGCTCATTCAGGTGACGAGCCGCCTCGGCTGGCCGAATGCCGCCGCTCGCTACGCCCGTCACGACCGCCGGAGCGCGCATGCCGTCTATCGGATGGCGATCCGGCTCGAAGGCCTGCCGATCAAGGCCTGTCAGTTCCTCGGTTCGCGCGCCGACATCCTGCCCGAGGACTACGTGCAGGTCCTCTCGCAGCTCCAGGATCGGGTGCCGCCGCGGCCGTTCGCGGTCGTGAAGGCGGTGATCGAGCGGGAGCTCGGCCGGCCGTGGCAGGAGGCGTTCGCCGAGCTCGACTCGGTGCCGCTCGCCTCCGCCTCCCTCGCGCAGGTCCATCACGGCCGCCTACTGGATGGCCGCGAGGTCGCGATCAAGGTGCAGTACCCGGAGATCGCGCGCCTGGTCGCCATCGATCTCCGCAACTTCGCGTTCCTGATCCGTGTCCTGGCGCGGCTCGAGCCGAGCTTCGACTTTCGCATCATCATCGACGAGGTCGAGAAGTACGTGCCGCGCGAGCTCGACTTCGAGAACGAGGCGGCCAACGGCAATCGCATGCGCCAGGCGCTCGCGGCCCGCCGCGACGTCGTGGTGCCGGAGGTCTTCCCGGCCATCTCGACGAAGCGGCTCCTGGTCATGGCCTACGAGCCGGGCGTGCGTATCACCGACCTCGAGGCGCTCCGCCAGCTCGGCCTCGACCCGAAAGACCTCGCGCGTCGGCTCGTCGAAGTCTTCGCCGACCAGATCCTGATCCACGGCTTCTTCCACGCCGACCCGCACCCGGGGAACATCCTGGTCCAACGCGATGGACGCATGGTGCTGCTCGATTTCGGTCTCGCCAAGGATCTGCCGCCGGGGTTTTCGGCCGGTATCGCGACGCTGGTGGCGGCGATCGTCAGCGGCGACCGCCCGTCGGTCGCGCGCGCGTTCCGCGCCCTCGGTTTCAAGACCCGCGACGCCTCCGACGAGAGTCTCTGGTGGCTCGGCGAGGCGTTCCTCGGCTTCGCATTCCGCCACAAGAAGGCCTACGCCGACCCCGAGATGGTGAAGCTCTTCAACGCGGAGATGCCGCGCATCATGCGCGCCAATCCCGTGATCGAGCTGCCGGGCGACGTGCTGCTGATCGGCCGGGTGCTCGGCTTGTTGTCGGGCATCAGCAAGCAGCTCGGGTCGGAGGTCGATGCGCAGCAGCTGCTGATGCCGTATCTCGGCCGCGTGATGATGGAGGCCGGCCGCGATGCGACACCGCAATCGTAGCGACGCGGGCGACCCATGCGGAGGCGACCGCCGCCGTCGAGCGCATTGGCGCGTTCCTGCGGCAGCGTCTGCGGCGAATAGGGAGCTAGGAAGCCGGGCGGGTGCCGACGATCTGGCGCCAGAGCGCGGCGCATTCCTTCGGTAGGACGGTGATCGCCGGCTCCACTTCCAGCGCGAGGTCTGGAACGGCATCGAGAATTTGCTGGATGTCCCACGCGTCTTGCGGTCCGCCTGCGTAGAGCTTCAGCAAGACGAGATCGACAGGAAGTGCGACCGGCACGTGACCGCCCATGAGGGGAACGCGGGGAGCCCGCGAAAGGAGGGTCTGCTGCCATGCTGATCTGCCGACGACGATGTCGATCCGCGCGCCCGTCGCCGGAAGAAGTCGTGTGACCCCAGCGAGTGGATCGTCGGAATCACCGCGGCGGATCTCGACACCTACTCCCGAATTCTCGACGTCCGACCAGGTCGCGGCCTCGAGGCAGCGACGATCCATGACGAGTAGATCGACGTCGTCCGAGGCTCGCAGAACGCCGTGCACAGCAAGCGCCACGGCACCGATGACGGCATGCAAAATTCCGTCGCGATCGAGTCGTGCGCTCAGCTGGACGATCGTCATCGCAGGAGGGCGTCCATGCATCCCGACGGCCGGCGACGAGCTTGGCGCCGGCGCTCCACTACGAGACGGGCCGTCCGCAGATCGAAGCCGCTCGCGGCTGCGTAGATCGCAAGGTCGCGCCGACCGAGGTCTAGGACCCTCATCACCCGTTCGTCTGGTGTGAGCTGCGCGGAGCGTTCGCGGTGCTCAGAGGGCGACTCGCTGACAGCGGACGGGCGGCGCGGCACATCGTCGATACTGCCACGCGTCCAACCGACCGACCAGCGCCATTGACGCACTGTCGTTGGTATGCGGGCGGCCGTTGGGGGTGCTTCACGGAGGGCTTCTTCGACGAGCCCAACCTGGGCCCGGCTGCATCAGCATGCGGCAGGCGCTCCGCTGGGCCGATTTCGTCGAGCGGCTGTTCGCCGGGGAGGACGCGGCCGCTCTCCTGCGCGAGTTCAGCCGCGAGATTCGGCTGGCCTCCGGTCCCTGAAACGCCAACGGGGTCCGCGAGCGTGCTCGCGGACCCCGTTGGGCGATCTAGCCGGTGACGGCTAATTCCATTCGTCGTCGCCGCCGGATTCTGCGGCGGCTTTCGCTTGGTCGGCCGTCCACGACGCGTATTGCTCGGCGCTGTCGATCACCACGTATCCGCGCATGCGGTAGTGACCGAGGCCGCAGAGCTGAGCGCAGGAGATTTCGTAGCTCCACTTGTCGTCACCTTTGCGCTTCTTCATGTCGTCGCTGGTGACGGTCGGCTCGAACCACACCGGGGTGACCAACCCGGGAATCGCGTCCTGCTTCACCCGCATCTCTTGCAGGCCGAAGCCATGGATCACGTCCATGCTGGACAGATAGACGATCGCGGGCTTGTTCACCGGCAGGTGCAGTTGGTTGACCGTGGTGTAATCGTCGGCCGCTGCGGGATCTTTCTTATCGATGCCGAGCGGATTCGACTGGGCATCGACGAGATTGATGTCGGTCTTGCCGAACACGCCATCGGCGCCGGGATAGTGGATGTTCCACGCGAACTGCTGACCGACGACGCGGACCCGGACGGCGTCCTTCTCGGCAGGGAACTGGTCGACGCGCGCCGCCCAGAGCGGGACCGAGAAGCCGAGCAGGAGGATCGCTTCGGCCACGACCACCGCGACCTCGATGTAGCTCGAGGCATGGCTCTGAACGCCGTCCGGATTGGCGACCGGGTTCGCGGAGGCGCGGAACTTCACGAGTGCCAGCACGAAGTAGACCGCCCAGCCGACGAACAGGATCAGCATCAGGATGTGGACGTACAGCGTCAGGCGATCGAGGTCGCCGCCATGCTTCGACGCGAGCTCGGGGAGGAAGAGTAGCTTCTGAGCGTTCATGGGACCCTTTCTGAGAGGCTAACCCTTGACGAGGCGGAACACCGGACGCGGCATCGGATCGCGGAAGCGTTGCGCGCGGCGCCGAAGGTAGAAGAAGAAGATGCCGAACCCGATCTGCACCAGCAGCATGATGCCGAGGAGGAACCACACGCCTTGTTCGGCGCCCTTGGTCATCTGTGCGCTCGGATCGCCGAAGCAGACGGCGCAGGCAGCGGCGAGATGCGGTGTGAGCAGGCTGATCGCGACGGCCGGAACGATGGCGAGGCGGCTCATTCGCCCAAGCCCCGCATTTTGACGAGGAACCAGCGGCCGTAGATCAAGAGACCGACTGCCGTCGCCGCCGAGCCCGCGGCTCCGGCGAGCATCCCCATGCCGCCATCCACCTTCCACTGCGCGTAGCACCACGCTCCGAAGACGACGGAGAGCGCGGTCGCGGCAGTGATGAAGACGACGTGGATGTGCTTCAGCGACATGCATGGTCCTAGTGGTGGGCGTCGTTCGCGGGCGCGTGCGCCGCGGTCATGGCCCCGGGCATGTTCGACGAGATGATGTGGTCGTGGTTCGTAATCGCCGGCAACAGCAAGAGGACGACGGCGAAAGCCCCGGTGAGCGCCAGGATCCAGAGGATGACCTGCCGCTCGGAGATCAGGTGCATGAAAAAGAGGGCAACCAGCGAGGCCTTGATGCTGGCGATCACGAGCGCCACCGCGATGGCTTGGTGCACTTCGAGATGGAGATACGAGACCGCGACCGTGACGGCGGTCAGCACCAACAGGGTCGCGAAGACCATGATGTAGGTGCGGACGTGCTTGTCGATTTCGGCTGGATCGTGTGCGGCGGAACCACTCATCGCGTGCGCCTCCTTACAGAAGATAAAGGATGGGGAAGAGGAAGATCCAGACCAGATCGACGAAGTGCCAGAAGAGGCCGGAGTTCTCGACCCGATTGGCGAGCAGCTCGCGGTCGTGCTCCCAATAGGACGGCGCCGCGAAGAGGAAATACGCGTTGACGATCATGCCGCCGATCACGTGGAGGCCGTGCAGGCCCGTCATGATGAAGTAGATGGCCATGAAGTTGTTCGTGCTCGGGAGCAGGCCGTGCTCGAACTTCGCCGAGTACTCGACGGTCTTGATGCCGAGGAAGCAGAACCCGAACATGACGGTCAGGCCGAGGAAGAGTCGATACTTGCTGAGGTCATTCCGCATGAGCGACGCCCACGCCATGACCATCGTGACGCTGGACGAGATCAGCACGACCGTGTTCACCGTGGCGAGCGGCACGTTCAGGATCGAGGAGCCGTGCGGCCACTCGACCGCGCTCGTGCGCAGCACGATGTAGCTCGCGAAGAAGGCGCCGAAGAGCATCACTTCGGATGCCAGGAAGCACCAGATCCCGATCTTGCCGTTGGTGAGCCCGGTGTCTGGCCGGGCTTCCGTGATGTAGGGAATGAGTTCGGCGGACATGGTCGCTCAGGCCTCCTGGGCTTGCGGACGGAAGTCGCTGCTGTAGCCGCGCGGGCTGTAATCGTACGGGCCGCGATACACGACGACGTCTTTCACGAAGTTGCCGTGCGGCGGCGGGGACGGGGCTTCCCACTCGAGCGTGGTGGCGTTCCACGGGTTGCGGTCGACCTTCTCGCCGCGACGCATGCTCCAGAAGAAGTTGAAGATGAAGAGCAGCTGGGCGGCACCCATGATCCAGGCCGACCAGGAGCTCACACCGTTCAGCCAGAGCACGTGCTGGGCGTGGGCGTAACTGGCGCCGCCGTCGTAGAGCCGACGCGACACGCCGGCGAGGCCGAGCCAGAACATCGGCATGAAGACGCCGTTCATGCAGATGAACGTCAGCCAGAAGTGCGCTTTGCCGAGTGTCTCGCTCATCTTCCGGCCGGTGGCTTTCGGGAACCAGTAATAAAGGCCCGCGAAGAAGGCCATGACGGTGCCGGGCGCCACGACGTAGTGGAAGTGGCCGATCACGTAATAGGTGTCGTGCAGCTGGATGTCGGAAGAGGTGAGGCCGAGCGGAAGACCCGTCAGGCCGCCGATGCCGAACATCGGGAGAAACGCGAGCGCGAAGAGCATCGGGGTCGTGAAGCGGATCGACCCGCCCCAGAGTGACAGGAAGAGTGCCGCCAGGATCACGACCGACGGCACCGAGATGATCATCGTCGTAGTCTGGAAGAACGCCGCGATCCCCGAGCCCATGCCCGTCATGAACATGTGGTGCGCCCACACGATGAACGACATGAAGCCGAGGAAGATGATCGAGTAGACCATCGCGGTGTAGCCCCAGAGCGGCTTCCGCGTGTTGTTGGTCAGCACTTCGGCGACGATACCCATGGCCGGAAGGATCAAGACGTACACTTCCGGGTGGGCGAGGAACCAGAAGAGGTGCTGCCAGAGGAGCGGGTTCCCACCACCGGCGACCGGCAGGATCTGACCGCTCACGACGAGACCCGAAGGCAGGAAGAAGCTCGAGCCCGCGACACGGTCCATCAGCTGCAGGAAGGCGCCGACCTCGAGGGGCGGGAACGCGAGCAGCAGCAGGAACGAGGTCACGAACTGGGCCCACACGAAGAAGGGGAAGCGCCAGAAGCTCATCCCCTTGGTGCGGAGCTGAATGGTGGTGACGATGAAGTTGATCGCGCCGAGCAGCGACGACGTGATGATGAAGATCATCGAAACGATCCAGCCGGTTTGGCCGGGGTTGATGTCGGAGAGCGGCGGGTACGAGGTCCAGCCCGACTGGGCAGCGCCACCCGGCATGAAGAACGTCGCCATCATCATGACGCCGCCGACGAAGAAGAACTGGTAGCTGATCATGTTGAGACGCGGGAATGCCATGTCCTTCGCGCCGATCTGGAGCGGCAGGACGTAGTTGCCGAAACCGCCGACGCCGAGAGGCACGACGCCGAGGAAGACCATGATGGTGCCGTGCATGGCGCCGAGCTCGTTGTAGAAGTCGGGCGTCATGACGCCGCCAGGCATGCGGGCCTCGCCGAGGAGACCACCGATGAGCGGCATCGGCACGCCGGGATAGGCGAGCTGCCAGCGCATCATCATCATCAAGGTGAAGCCGAACATCAGGAAGAAGAGCGCGGTCACGGCGTACTGGAGCCCGATCGTCTTGTGGTCGGTCGAGAAGATGTACTTCTCGAGAAATCCAGGCTCGTGGTGGGCGTGCCCGTGGCCGTGATCAGCCGCGTGCTTGTGAGCAGGAGATTCGTGTCGTGCTTCCATGCCGGCTCCTATTTCTGTTCGGCCCCGTGCGCTTTTTCGCGCGCAAAATTGCGCTCGAAAAATGCTCCGATGGCCCGCGGCGCCTGGAGTCGATCCAGGCGCCGCGATTCACCGATTGTTCGTGATTTAGTTGGCGCTCGGGGCGCTGAACTTGAAGTCGACGGTCTTGCTCTCGCCCTCGGCGATGGTGACCTTTTCGACCTTCGAGCCGAGCTTCTCGTGGATGGCCTCGATCTCGTACGTGCCCGCCGGAAGATCGGCGAGCTTGAACTTGCCGTCGTCCTTCGTCACGCCGAAGTACGGGTGCTCGAAGATCGAAACGTGCGCGGTCATCCACGGATGGACGTCGCACTTCACTTGGAACGGAGTGGGCTCAGCCTTGTCGAAGGTGTGCTCGGCGTCCTTCCGGGTGGCGGGCATTGCCATGTTGAACTGGCCGTTCACCTTGGGCAGCGCGTGCACGTTGTGGAGCACGCCGTCCGAGTTGAGGACCTTGAGCTCCTGGCCGACTTGCAGCGCGAACACGTGCGGCTTGTACTGGCAGCCGTTCTGATCCATCACGAACGCCTCTTTCGGCGCGGGGTACGTCTTGCCGGCCGGGAGACCGCTCTTCACCGACACCATGATGTTGGCCATCGTGTTGCCGGAGCCGAGCACCAGCATTTCGTTGGCCACTGGGCTCGAGTGCTTCGACGCGCACGCGGGATCGGCATCCATCGCGAGCGGCTTCAGAGTGGGAACCTTGCCGTCATACGTGACGGTACCCGTGATGGTGGCGCCCGCGAACGCAGACGACGCCGACAGCGAAAGGAGCAGCCCAACGGACAAGCTGCGCCCGAACATTCTCGAAAGACCCGACATGTCGTCCTCCTAAAGGGAAAGGGTGAGTAAAACTCAGACGTTTTCGAACGAGAGCGACTCAGGCAGGCGCGGATCGCGAAGTGGTACCAGCGCGCGCCGACTCGACACCCAACCGAGGGCGGCGAGGAAGATGCCACCGACCGCGCAGAACGCGGCCACGTCGGTGAGACCGAACCGAACACCTTCGTGATGAAGGATGGGCATCACGCACCAGTGGAGGTCGAGGAAATGCATTGCCAGCTGCCATGCTGCGATCAGCACGAGCAGCGTGGAATTACGCTTCACCGCCCGGGGCATCAGGAAGAAGAACGGAAACAGGAAATGCCCGAAGGCGAGGAACATCCCCGCCGAATCCCACGATCCCACCTGCCGCTTCATGTAATAAATCGTCTCCTCCGGCATGTTCCCATACCAGATGAGAAAGTATTGCGAGAAGGCGATGTAGGCCCAAAAGATCGTGAAACCGAAGAGCAATTTCGCGACATCCTGAAGGTGCTCGGCCGTGACGACGCCGCGCAGCGCGCCCTGCGCATAGGCGAAGTGCACGAGCAGAATGGTGACGGCGAGAATGGCCACCACCGCACCCGAGAAGAAGTAGACCCCGATCATCGTCGAGTACCACTCGGGCTCGAGCGACATCATCCAGTCGATGATTGCGAACGTGGAGGTGAGGGCGAAGAGCACGGTCCCGATCGGTGCGACCCCGCGCATGCGAGCGCTGATGGCGGGATCACCGGTCTCGTCCTGCTTCTGCGACTGCGTCGAGAAGAAGGCTGCGAGCGCGCTCCAGACTGTGAAGTAGAAAATGGCGCGGATGAACCAGAATCCCTCGTTAAGGAAAGGCGCTTTTCCCTGTAAGATCGGGTTCTTGGCGACTTCTTCTGGGTTCATCCACTCGTACATTTCATGCCGACCGAGCCAGATCGGCACGAAGAGGAGCGCGAACACCGGGAGCGTCGCCATCACGTTCTCGACGACGCGACGGAGCGCAATGCCCCAGCCGGCGCGCGTGACCGTCAGCATGAGCACGAAGAAGAGCGCGCCGAGGGCGATGCTCAGGAAATAGAGGTAGGCGACGAGCCAGGAGAAGTAGAACTGCTTGGTGCCGCCCGAGATGGCGAGCGCGGCGCCGAGACCGACGACGCCGAGGACGGCGCCGATGCCGGTCAGGCGCCCGAAAGCACGCCCGCTATGCTGGACGGGATCGACGGTGACGGCGTGGCCGTGGCTCACGAGGCCGCGCCTTCGCGTCGCTTCACCAGCTGGACGTGCGTTGCGCCGGTACTGGCCAGCAGGCTCTCGGTGGCGGCGGCGTCGAACTTCGGATCCCATGCCTCGACGGAAATGAAGAAGCCGTCGTCGGTCACCTTCTCGAAACCGGCGGCGCCGAACAGGGGATGGAACAGCATCGGCAGCTTGTTGAACGCGAACATCCCGAAGACGGTGGAGAGCGCGGCCAGCAAAATGCCGCACTCGAAGGTGATCGGGACGTACGGCTGCCAATTGAAGAAGGGCTTGCCGCTGATGATGAGGGGGTAGGCGATCGCGTTGGCCCAAATTTGCAGGCTCATGCCGCCGATCACACCCGTCAGGCCGAACAGCAGCGTGACGTAGGGGAGCCGTGAGCGTCCGAGGCCCATGGCTTGCTCGATGCCGTGGACGGGGAACGGAGAATGCGCGTCCCACTTGCGGTAGCCGGCGTCACGGACCTTCTCGCACGCGTGAAACAGCGAGCCCGCCGAGTCGTACTCGGCGAGCAGCCCGAAGTACTCGCCCTCGGGGAAGAGTGGCGGAACGAGGGCCATCAGTGCACTCCCTTCGGGGCCAGGTGCGGGCTCACCATCGTCGGCGCGTCGAGATCGAGCGCGGCGTGGCCGTTCGCGTGCGGATTGGCGGCGGGCAGGACCGACTTCACCTCGGCCGTCGCGATCACGGGGAGGAACCGGACGAACAGGCAGAACATCGTGAAGAAGAGGCCGAAGCTGCCGATCAGCAGCATCACGTCCCACATCGTCGGGTAGAACATGCCCCACGACGACGGCAGGAAGTCGCGGTGGAGCGACGTCACGATGATGACGAAACGCTCGAACCACATGCCGATGTTGATGAAGATCGACACGATGAAGAGGATGGGCATGCTCGTGCGCGCCTTCCGGAACCAGAAGACCTGGGGCGACAGCACGTTGCAGGAGATCATCGTCCAGTAGGCCCACCAGTAGGGGCCGAAGGCGCGATTGATGAAGGCGAACTGCTCGTAGGGGTTCTGGCTGAACCACGCGATGAAGAACTCCATCGAGTAGGCGTAGCCGACGATCGAGCCCGTGGTGAGCATGATCCGCGCCATGCGGTCGAAGTGGAAGGGTGTGAGGATCTGCTCGAGGCCGAGCGCCGTGCGGGTGATCACCATCAAGGTGGTGACCATCGCGAACCCGGAGAAAATGGCGCCGGCGACGAAGTAGGGCGGGAAGATGGTGGTGTGCCAGCCCGGCAGCTGCGCGACGGCGAAGTCCATCGAGACGATGGAGTGCACCGAGAGCACGAGCGGCGTCGCGAGACCCGCAAGGATCAAGTACGCCATTTCATAGTGCTGCCAGTTGCGCGCCGAGCCGCGCCACCCGAGCGCGAAGAAGCCGTAGGCGTAGCGGCGGGCCTGGGTCTTCGCCCGATCGCGCATGGTGGCGAGGTCGGGGATGAGGCCGATGTACCAGAAGAGGGCCGACACCGTGCCGTACGTCGACACGGCGAAGAAGTCCCACAGCAGCGGGCTACGGAAGCCCGGCCACGTCCCCATCTGGTTGGGGAGCGGCGCCATCCAATAGGCCAGCCACGGGCGGCCGATGTGGATGCCGGGGAAGAGCAGGGCGCACATGACGGCGAAGATCGTCATGGCCTCGGCGGCGCGGTTGATCGACGTGCGCCACTTCTGCCGGAACAGGAAGAGCACGGCCGAGATGAGCGTGCCGGCGTGGCCGATGCCGATCCAGAAGACGAAGTTGGTGATGTCGAAGGCCCAGCCGACGGGCTGATTGAGACCCCAGACGCCGATGCCTTCCCACACGAGCCAGCCGACGGCGACGCCGAGCAGGCCGAGCATCCCGAGCGACGGGATGAAGAAGAACCACCACGCGAGTGGCGTCGCCGATTCTGCGGGCGTCGCGACGGCGGTGGTGATGGAGTGGAAGTCGAGGCCGCCGAGAATCAGTGGCGCGCGGCCGGCGACGGGTTCGTTCGAGACGTTGTCGGTGACTTCCATCATGCAGGGCGTGCGACAGCGCGTAGCACTACAAAATCATCCGGCAGAGGGTCAAGCGTTCGACCGTTTCTGCAGCGTGACTCGCTCGTGTGTGTGCTCATCCGTTGCCGCTCCTCGCTTCCTTCAGCACGTGTTGGGCGCGATTGAAAACTTCGTCGAGACCGTCCGCGTCGGTGTCGTAGTAGCCGCGAATGCGGTTTTGCGTGTCGACGAGCACGACCTTCGTCGTATGGGGGATGTCGCCGTTGTTCTCCGCGGGCACGTCGAGGCCGGGTACGTGAAAGCCCGCGGTGCAGAGCATGTGGATGTCGGCGCGCGAACCCGTCAGCAGCGTCCAGCGCGTCGGGTCGACGCCGTAGCCCGGCTCGGCGGCGCGCAGCACCTCGGGGGTGTCGCGCTCGGGGTCGACGGTGATGCTCACTAAGCGGATGCCGTCGATGTGACGCTCTTGGTAGAGCTTCTGCAGCTCGGCCATGTGCGACATCAGCAGCGGACACACCGACGGGCAGCGCGAGAAGAAGAAGCTCGCGATCCACACCTGACCGCGGAGCTCGTTGCTGCCGAAGGGTTTCCCGTTCGTGTCGATCAGCGTGAATGCCGGCAGCGTGCCGAGCACCGGCGGTGGCGGTGGCTCGCGGCGCAGCAGCGGGCGAATCAGGGTCACGGACACGCAGCCGATCACGAACGCGACGACCCACGGATTGCGCCACAGCGGGACGCGGTCTTCGGCCTCCATTTCGGCCTCCATCAGGAGCGGGTCAACTTCTCGAGCAGGGCGGCGTACTTGTGCTGACGCAGATTCTGGCGGGCGTTCAGCAGAATCAGGATGATCAGGACGAACCGCGGGGCGAGCGCGAAAGACGGGTCGTTGAGGCGTTCCCACCCATAGAAGACGGCGAGGCCTGCCGCGATCACGATGCCGGCGATCGACAACACGCGAAACACTTCCTTGCGGCGGACGGCACGCTCGGCGAATGCGCGTTCGATCTCGTTCAAGCTCGCCGTCGAGTCGCGCGTCGTCATCGCGTGCTTTTTGCAGAGTCGCGCGGGCATTGCCAGTCGCGCCGACGCGCGAGCGATCGCGTCGGCGCACGTCGCGTTCGCGAGGTGACGACCCGTCGTCAACTTGACCTTCTCGCGATGCGTGCTAAGCAGCCGTCGGCTTCGACTAAGCGCGGTCCTCCAGGAACGTAACCAACATCAACTGAAGTCGTCACACCGCGCGAGTCTACGGCGGGGAGTCGGGTGCAGGCCGGTGGCGCAAATCTTTCCGGAGCGGTTGAACAACTTACCTCTGGCGGTGGGCCTCGGCGCACCGCTCGGGTTGATCGGTGTCGTGGCGCTCGTCTGGTACTTCGGCTCGCCCTGGTACACGCAGGTCGGCTACCAGCCCACGCAACCGGTTCCGTATAGCCACAAGCTCCACGCGGGCGACATGGAGATCAATTGTCGCTACTGCCACGCGGCGGTGGAGACCTCCGCGGTCGCGTCCATTCCGCCGACGCAGGTGTGCATGAACTGCCACCAGCTCGCGAAGAAGGACAGCGCGCTCCTCCAGCCGATCCGCGACAGCGCCGCGAGCCAGCAGCCGATGGAATGGGTGCGGGTCCACGAGCTCGCCGACTACGTCTATTTCAACCACGCGTCTCACGTGCACGCGGGGGTCGGCTGCGTCGAGTGCCACGGCCGCATCGATCAAATGGAAGTCGTGAAGCAGGAGAAGCCGCTCAGTATGAGCTGGTGCCTCGACTGCCATCGCAATCCAGGTCCGCATCTGCGGCCGCCCGATCAAGTCACGAACATGCGTTGGGCGCCCTCGGCCGCCCATGACGAGCTGTCGGCGCAGTGGATTTCCGAGCGTCACATCAAACCGCCGACCGACTGCTGGGGGTGCCACCGGTGACCGACTACTGGCGAAGCTTGGGCGAGCTCGAAGGCTCACCCGAGTTCGAAGCTGTCCGCCATCGCGAGTTTCTCGAGGGGGCGGCCGATACGCCCGACGGGATCAGCCGACGCACGATGCTCGGCCTCATGGGGGCCTCGCTCTCGCTCTCCGGGTTGGCGGCGTGCCGCCGTCCGGTCGAGAAGATCGTGCCGTACGTGCAGGCACCCGAGGACATGCTGCCGGGCATCCCGCAGCGCTATGCGACGACGATGCCGTTCCGTGGCAACGCGCTCGGCCTCCTGGTCGTCAGCAACGAGGGCCGGCCGACCAAGATCGAAGGCAACGAGCTGCACCCCGCGACGCAGGGCGCGTCCAATGCCTTCGCGCAAAACGCCATCTACGAGCTCTATGACCCCGACCGTTCGCGCGTCGTGCTGCAGGGCGGAGCGGAGAAGACGTGGGCGGACTTCCTCACCTATTGGAAGACGCTCCACGCCGAGCACGTCGCCGATGCCGGTGCGGGGCTCGCGATCGTCACCGAGCCGTCGACCTCGCCGACCGAGGCCCGCCTCGTCACGCTGCTGAAGCAGCGGTTCTCGCAGGCCCGCGTCGTCACGTGGGCGCCGCTCGGCAACGAGAATCGGCAGGCGGGTCTGCGCGCCGCGACTGGCGCCGAGATCGAGCCCGTCTACGCGCTCGATCAAGCCCGCGTCATTCTCTCGCTCGACGGCGACTTCCTGCAGGACGACCCCGACGCGATTCGCATGACGCGCGCCTATTCGGCAGGGCGGCGCGACCCGGCCGCGATGAATCGGCTCTACGTCGCCGAGAGCACGCTCTCGATCACCGGCATCGCCGCCGATCACCGGTTGGCGATCCCGAGCGGCGCCATCGCCGGCTTCACGCTGGCGCTCGCGACCGAGCTCGGGAAGCTCGGCGTGTCCGTCGCGGGCGTGAGCGGTGGCGGGACGGTCTTCGACGCGAAGTGGTTGTCGGCCGTCGCCAAGGATCTGAAGGCCAACGCCGGCACGTCCGTGATCATTGCCGGAGCCCAGCAGCCGCCCGAGGTCCATGCCGCCGTCGCGGCGCTGAACGCCGCGCTCGGCAACGCCGGGAAGACCGTGTCCTACGCGAGCGCGGGGACGGCAGCCCGTTCGCGTGTCGCCGATCTGCAGGCGCTCGCCGGTGATCTCAAGGCGGGCAAGATCAAGACGCTCGTCATGCTCGGCGGCAACCCCGCGTACGACGCGCCGGCCGATCTCGATTTCGCGACGGTCGCCGCCAAGGCGGCCAACCGCATCCGGGTCGGGCTCTTCGTCGACGAGACCTCCGCTGTCGCCGACTGGCACCTGCCACAGGCGCATTTCCTCGAAAGCTGGGGCGATGCGCGCGCCATCGGTGGACCGCTGTCGGTGATACAGCCGTTGATCGAGCCGCTCTTCGCCGGTCACAGCGTGATCGAAGTGCTCGCGCTGCTCGAGAGCGCCGAGGAAAAGCCCGGCTACGATCTCGTGCGCGAAACCTGGAAGCCGGTGCTCGGCGGCGACTTCGACAAACGCTGGGAAAAGACGCTGCACGACGGCGTGCTCGCCGGCAGCGAGCTCGCCGCGCAGTCGCTGCCGGCCGCCGACATGTCGACGATCGCAAAGCTCGCGAGCTTCAAGGCTCCGCAAGGTCTCGAGCTCGTTTTCCTGCCGTCGAGTGTCGTCTACGACGGGAGCGCCTCCAACAGCGCTTGGATGCAGGAGCTGCCCGAGCCCGTCAGCAAACTCACGTGGGACAACGCGGCGCTCATCAGCAAGACGGACGCCGACGGTCTCGGCATCCACGACGGCGACCTGGTGACGCTCGCGCTCGGCGACAAGTCGATCAGCGCCGCGGCGCTCGTATTGCCAGGGCAGGCGGTCGGCTCGGTCGGGATCGCGCTCGGCTACGGCCGAACGGCGGCGGGTCGGGCCGGCAACGGCGTCGGCTTCAACGCGTATCTGCTTCGCACCACGAAGACGCTCGGGTTCGCCTCGGGCCTCACGGTGACGAAGGCGGGTGGGACGCACGTCCTCGCGGTGACGCACGAGCACTGGAGCCAAGAAGGCCGCGACATCGTCCGCGAGAAGGACGTCGCCGGTCACGGCCACTCGGCCGCAGGTGGCCACGACGAGCACGATGCGCATGACGCTCATGACGAGCACGGTGGCCATGGCCATCCGCCGCTCGTGTCGCCGTGGCCGGAGCGCACGTACGAGGAAGGCCCGCAGTGGGCCATGACGATCGATCTCAACTCGTGCGTCGGCTGCAACGCCTGCGTCATCGCGTGCCAGAGCGAGAACAACATTCCCTCGGTCGGCAAAGATCAGGTGACGCGCGGCCGCGAGATGCACTGGATCCGCATCGATCGCTACTTCTCCGGCCGTCCGGAAGCGCCCGAGTCGATCGTCTTCCAGCCGGTGCCCTGCATGCACTGCGAGAACGCGCCGTGCGAGCAGGTGTGCCCGGTCGCGGCGACGGTGCACGGCGAAACGGGCTTGAACGAGATGGTCTACAACCGCTGCATCGGCACGCGGTACTGCTCCAACAACTGCCCCTACAAGGTGCGGCGCTTCAACTTCTACAACTTCACCAAAGACACGCCCGAGACGTTGCAGATGGCGTACAACCCCGACGTCACCGTGCGTGCCCGCGGCGTCATGGAGAAGTGCAGCTACTGCGTGCAGCGTCTGACGCGCGCGACGCGTGATGCCAAGCTCGGCAATCGCGACATGCAGGACGGCGAGGCTCGCACGGCGTGTCAGCAGGCGTGTCCAGCGCAGGCGATCGAGTTCGGCGACATCCGCGACCCAAAGAGCCGCGTCACGGCGTCGAAGGCGTCGCCGCGCCGCTACGATCTGCTCGCCGAGCTGAACAGCAAACCGCGCACGTCGTATCTTTCGCGGGTGCGGAACCCGAACCCGGAGCTCTCGGCGTGAGCGCGCGGGCGACGAAGGCCGTCGTGGCCCTCGTATTGGCGGCGGCCGCGCCGACGGTGCTGCAGGGCTGCATGCGCGTCTGCAGCTCGAGCGAGCCGCCCGTGCTCATCAATTTCAGCATGTTCAATCAGCCGAAGTACAAGGCGCAGGCCGCCAGCGCCTTCTTCTACGACGGGAAGACGATGCGGCAGCCGGTCGCCGGCACCATCGCACGCGGCCATCTGCACGAGGATCTCGCGCTCGTGACCGGCATGGATCCCGACGGGAAGCCGCTCGCCACCTCGCCGGTCGCCACCGATGATGCGCTGCTCGCACGCGGCGCCGATCGCTACGGTATCTATTGTCAGCCCTGCCACGACGAGCGCGGCGAAGGGAAGGGCGTGCTCTCCGAGCGCGCCAAGGTCCCGACGGCGAACCTCCTCGACCCGAAGTTCGTCGCGTATTCGGACGGCCAGATCTTCGACACCATCACGAACGGCAAAGGCCTGATGGCGAGCTACAAATACCCGCTCGTCGCGCACGACCGTTGGGCGATCGTCGCGCACGTGCGCGGCATGCAGAAGAAGAACGCGGAGCAGCAGCAGGAGGCGGCCAAATGAACCCGCGTCTCCTAATTGCGGCGGCCGTCGTCGTGCTGCTCGGTCTCGGCGGAGCGGTGCGCGTGTACCTCGCCCTCGAGAATCAGGCCTACCATGCGCCCGTGCGCTCGGTGCAGGTGGAGCAGGGTGCCGCGCCGCGCGAGCAAGCCATCAAGGACATCGCGAAAGCGACCGAGACCAAGGCGAAGGCCAAGAAGTACGAGCCGCCGACCTACCGAACGTTTCCGGTCGTCGGGAGCCGCGTCGCGGTGTGGATCGTCGCGCAGCTCCACCTGATGTTCGCGGCTTTCGTGCTCGCCGTGCCGATGTTCGCGTTCATCATCGAGTTGATCGGCTACTTCAACGGCGACAAGCGCTACAACAAGCTCGCGTACGAGTTCGCGAAGCTGCTCTCGACGTCGTTCTCGTTCACCGCGAGCTTCGGCGGTTTCCTGACGTTCCTCCTCATCATGCTGTACCCCGCCTTCACGAACTACATGATGGAGATCTTCTCCTGGACGTTCGTTCCGTACGTCATGTTGTTCTTCGCCGAGGCGGGCTTTCTCTACAGTTACTATTACGGCTGGGGGAAGTTTCACCCGGTGGTGCACTTGTTCCTCGGCCTCGGCCTCAACCTGATCGGTACGGGCATCATGTTCATCGCCGACTCGTGGGCGTCGTTCATGATGACGCCGGGGGGCGTCTCCGACGTCGGCGCGCTGATCGATCCCTGGGCCGCCTTCGACAACTTCACGTGGATGCCGATCAACATCCACCGCTTCATCGGTAACATCGCCTTTGGCGGCTCGATCGCCGCCGCGTACGCCGCCTGGAAGTTCCTCGGAGCCAAGACCGACGAAGAGCGCGCCCATTACGACTGGATGGGCTACATGGGCAATTTCGTCGCGATCAGCGCCTTCTTGCCATTGCCGTTCGCCGGCTACTACCTGGCGCGCGAAATCTACGGTTACAACCAGGCGCTCGGCATCATGATGATGGGCGGCGCGTTCTCGTGGCTCTTCATCATCCAAGCCGTGCTGATCGGAAACCTGTTCCTCGCCGCCAACTACTATCTGTGGCTCGGCATGGGCCGGATCCGGGGTACGCAGCCGTATCAGAAGTACGTGAAGTACCTGCTCGCCAGCATCACGATCTGTTTTGCGGTCTGGGCGACGCCGCGCTCGATCCTCGCGTCGGTCAGCGAGATCAAGGCGATGGGCGGCACGCTCCACCCGGCGCTCGGCTTCCTCGGCGTCATGTCGGCCAAGAATACGGCGGTGAACTGCCTCATTCTCACCACCTACGTGAGCTTCCTGTTCTACCGGCGCACGGGAAAAGAGCCGACGGTCTCCTGGGCCGGCATCGGCAACATCATTCAGTTCCTGATTTTCGCGGGTGTGACCTCGTTCGTGATCGCGCTCGGCATCTACGGCTACTTCGTCGAGGCCGCCGTTCGCATCCAGCTCTCGATCCCGCAGGTGGCCTCGGTGCTGTTCGCGATGGTGGCGATGACGATCATCGACGCGCTCATGCTGCGCGGGGCCAGGGAAACGGGCGAAACGCACTGGGGCAAGCTCCCGAACATCTCGCAGTACGTGCTGATCTTCATCGCCGTCACGTTCACGTGGCTGATGGGGCTCATGGGCTACGTGCGCTCGGGTCTCCGCCAGCACTGGCACGTGTACGGCGTCATGCGCGATCAGTCGCTCGACGCGTTCACGCCGACCCTCGGTTTCGCGACGCAGATCATCTCGGTGATCGTCGTCATCTTCTTCGCCTTCATCGCCTTCGTGTTCTGGCTCTCGAGCCTGCACGACAAGCCCGATTGGGGTGACGGGTCGCTGACTCCTCATGACCACGACGAGCTCGCCACCCCACCCGGCGCTCACGGGCCACACGGCGGAGGGCACTGATCATGAAGATGCCCGTCTCGCTGAACGTCGTGCTCCTCGTGGTCGGCTCGAGCCTCTTCTACACGTACGTGGGTCAGCTGGTTCCGCAGAAGCAACTGATGCCGCCGGCCGAGGTCCTCATCGCCGCGGATCTCACCACCGATCAGATGGTCAAGGTCGGCTTCGAGGTCGTGCAACAGAAAGGTCTTTGCCTGACCTGTCACACGGTCGGCAAAGGCGGGGCGGGTCTCCGCTTCCCGGACCTCGCCGGCATTGGCGATCGTGCCAAGGGCCGGAAGCCGGGAATGGACGACGTCCACTACCTCGCCGAGTCGCTCTACCATCCCGACGTGTTCATCGTGCCCGGATTCAACCCCGGCATGCCGGTCATCAACAAGCCGCCGATCGGCCTCACCGACAAAGAGATCTTGTGCGTGATCGCCTGGCTGCAGAGTCTCGGCGGAACCCCGTCGGTCACCATGACGACCAAGCTGCCGGACCAGACGCAGGGCTGAGGCATGCTCAATCTACCGATCATTCTCGGAATCGTCGTCGCCATGGTGCTGCTGCGCCTGATGAAGGCGTCGCTGCTGATCTGGATCCTCGCGTGGTGGATCGGGATGTACGTGTTGGTGAGCCGCGGCTTCGCGACCCCCATCCCCGCGTCGGCCCAGAACATCTACCTCGGCATCGTGACGCTCGCGCTCGTCGCGTACATCACGTCGAGCGCCGAGCGGATTCAGTCCTTCTCCGAGCCGCTCGTCAATTTCGCCGGCGACCGTCGCTATACGCTGCCGTTGCTCGTCGTGTTGCTGGCGTTGCCGGCCCTCGCCGCCTACCGCGTCTACGCCAACTCGAGCGTGCCGGTGGAGCCGCCGTTCTTCGCGCGTACCGTCCACCCGGCGCCACCGACCGAGATCACCGTTCACAATGCGAAGATCGACATGATCGGCAGCGACAATCCTTTGCGTCACCTCGAGACGAGCGACGTCGAGGCGTTCAAGAAGCACCTCGCGAACGGCAAGGCGACTTACTACAAGCAGTGTTTCTTCTGTCACGCCGATGCGCTCGCCGGTGATGGGATGTACGCCCACGGCCTCAACCCGGCCCCCGCGAACTTCATCGACCAGGGCGTGCTCCCGAACTTCCAGGAGACCTTCTTCTTCTGGCGCATCGCCAAAGGCGGTCCGGGTATGCCCGATGAGGGCGGCCCCGGCGACTCGGCCATGCCGGAGTGGGAACGTTTCCTCAGCAACGAGGAGATGTGGGAGGTCGTCGCGTTCCTCTACGACCATACCGGCTACCGTCCGCGTGCGCGCGAACAGCATGGCGAGCACTGACATGAGAAGCGCCGCGATCATGCTCGCCGCTGGTCTCCTCGCGCTCAGCACGGGCGCCAGCCGCGCGCTGGCTGCCGACGGCCCTGGCAAGGATCTCTACACCCGCAATTGCGCCCAGTGTCACGGCGACCAAGGCGACGGCAACGGCGTCGCCGCACCGCACTTGATGCCACGGCCGCGCGACTTCACTTCCGGCAAGTTCAAGATCCGGACGACGCCGAGCGGGAAGCTCCCGACCGACGCCGATCTGCACCACATCATTCGGGTCGGCATGCCCTACACCTCGATGCCGGCCTGGCCGAATCTGTCCGACGCGGAGATCGACAGCCTCGTCGAGTACGTGAAGACCTTTTCGCCCGAGTTCGCGAAGCCCGACGGCAAAGCCGAAGGGATGCAGATTCCGAAGCCGCCGGCGCTCAGCGCCGAGTCCGTCGAGCGCGGCAAGGCATCGTATGCCGAGCTTGGCTGCGCCGGTTGCCACGGCGAGCTCGGCCGCACCGACGGCACCACGGCACCGACGTTGAAGGACGACGCGGGTCATCCCATTCGCCCCGCCGATCTGACGCACCCGTGGACGTTCCGCGGCGGCGGCCGACGCGAGGACATCTTCCGGAGTGTCACCACCGGTCTGAACGGGACGCCGATGCCGGCCTTCGGCGAGGCGCTTTCGGTCGAGCAACGCTGGGATCTCACCGACTTCATCTATGCACTCGGGGGCTCCGAGAATCCGAACTACGCGGCGATGCTCACCGCCAAGAAGACGACCGAAGAGATCGATCTCACCAAGCAGGAATCGATCGATGCGCTCTTCGAGCAGGCTCCGCCCGCATTTTTCCCCATCGTCGGGCAGATCATGCAGCCGGGCCGTGCGTTCCACCCGGCGTCGACCGGTCTCACCGCGCGCGCCGTCTACAACGATACGGACGTCGCGATCGAGCTCCGCTGGCACGACATGCGCGGCAACGCCTCCGGCAAGAACGCACCGGACATCGCCGTCCCTGCCGAGGAGGACGCCGGTGCGGAAGCGGCGAAGCCGGCCGAAGCGGCCGACGACGCTGGCGGCTGGGGCGACGCCGAAGCCTCCGACAAGAAGCCGGCCGCGGGAGCGGATGCCGACCCGTGGGGTGACGACAGTGGTGGCGCAGCGCCGGCCGCCGACGCGTCGGAGTTCTCGGACGCCGTCGCCCTGCAGTTTCCGGTGACGCTGCCGACCACGATCCGCAAGCCGTACTTCATCTTCGGCGACAAAGATCATCCGGTGCATCTCTGGTTCGCCGACCTCGCCAAGAAGACGCCCTCGATCTATCTCGGGAGCGGCAGCGACAAGCTCGAAGCGCTCGGCCCGCGTGACCTCACCGTCACCAGCACGTTCGAAAAGGGCGAGTGGCGCGTCGTGTTCAAGCGCCGCATGCGCAGCGCCGGTGCGCTCTCGTTCGAGGAGCACGGCTTTGCTCCCATCGCATTCACGGTGTGGGACGGCGCCAGCCGCGAGCGCGGCAACAAGCGCGGCCTCACTACCTGGTGGTCGCTCTATTTCGAGCCTGCCGAGAAGCCGTCTCCCGCGGGCTCCATGGCCGCATCGGCGCTCGGTGTCTTGGTCCTCGAGCTCGCGTTCGTCGCGTGGGCACGCCGCCGCAAGAGCCTCGAAAAGGCCAGCTAAAAGAATTCCGTTTCGCCTGGAGGAACACGATGTACAAAACGATCTACGTCCCCGTCGACAATTCCGACTACTCGAACCAAGCGATCAAGGTCGCGGTCGACCTCGGGAAGGCCTTCCAGTCTAAGATGGTCGGCTGTCACGTCTACGCCGCCAAGATGCACGATTACCGCTTCAAGCAGATGGAATACACGCTGCCTGAAGAGTACCTCGAAGAGACCGAGCTCGACCGGCAGCGGAAGATCCACGACAGCCTGATCACGATGGGTCTGAAGCTCATCTCGGACGGCTATCTGGTCCCGATGCAGCAGCGGTGCGTCGAAGCCGGCCTCGAGTTCGAGCCGCGCATGATGGACGGCAAGCACTCGACCGAGATCGTCGCCGACGTCAACGCGGGCGACTACGACCTGGTCGTGCTCGGCGTCCTCGGCCTCGGCCGCGTCCGCGACAGCTCGGTTGGCTCCGTCTGCGAGCGCGTCGCGCGGAAGTCGAACAAGGACGTCCTGATCGTCAAGAACATCCCGACCGCCGACGATGCCACCGAGCGCGACACCATCCTCGTCGGCATCGACGGGTCCCCGCAGTCGTTCGGCGCGCTCATGACCGCGATCGATCTCGCCAAGCAGTTCGGCAAGAAGGTCGAAGCGATCGCCGTCTACGATCCGTACCTGCACTACACCGTCTTCAACGGCATCGTGAACGTGCTGACCGAGAAGGCCGCCAAGGTCTTCCGCTTCGAGGAGCAGAACCAGCTCCACGAAGAGGTCATCGACACCGGCCTCGCGCAGATCTACCAGTCGCACCTCGAAGTCGCCGAGAAGATGGCGGCAGAAGTGGGCGTCGAGATCACCAAGACGTTGCTCGACGGCAAGGCGTTCCAGAAGGTCCTGAACCACGCGCGCAAGACCAATCCCTGGCTGCTCATCGTCGGCCGGATCGGCATTCACAGCGCCAAGGACGAGACCGACCTCGGCAGCAACACCGACAACCTGTTCCGCAACGCGCCCTGTGACATCTTGCTGACGACGCGGATCGAATACCCCGAGCTCGACGTCAAAGCCGAAGAATCCATTCGGTGGACACCGGAAGCCGAGCAGCGCATGACGCGCGTCCCGGCGCTGGTGCAGGGCATCGCCCGCACCGCGATCTTCCGTCTCGCCGTCGAGAAGGGGCACAGCGTCATCACGAGCGACCTCCTCGACGAGGCGATGGACCGCTACATGCCGAAGGGGGCGAAGGCCGCGACGAAGCTCGCCGAGGCCGTCATCCTCGAGCACGCCGCTGAACGCTCGATCTCGATCTGCCGGAAGTGCGGCGTCTCGGCCTCCGAGGCCAACGCCGTCGTCTGCTCCGTGTGTGGCAGCACCGCCTTCCAGGTGGTGACGCCGGAGATGGTCGAGCAGATCATGGAAATGGAAGGCGGCGGCACGGAAGAAACCGCCTACGACGGCCGTAAGCTCACCTGGACCCGCGACGCCAAGCAGGCGCTCTGGACGATGCAGGACGCCTACAAGCGCCGCCGCGTGAAGGCCCGTGTCGAGAAGGCCGCCCGTCTGAAGCGCATGTCGACCGTCAGCCTCGAGTTCGCCCGCGCCCTCATCGAAGAGGAGACCGGCGTCCCCGTCGTGCTCCCGACCAACGGTGAGGCCGTCGAGGCGCCGCTGTCGATCAGCGAGGGCAAGAAGCTGATCGCCCGCGACGCCAAGAACAACCCGCTCTTCTCCGAGCTCGCGTGGGAGCAGGACGCGATCGATCGTGTCCTCCGCGTCCCAGCCGGTTTCATGCGTGACCGGACGCAGCGCCGAATAGAAGAGATCGCCGTCGAGCGCAGCGTCACCACGGTCGACCTCGCCCTCGTCGAAGCCGGCATCGAGGACGGCCGGAAGGCGATGGAAGAGATGATCAAGGGCTACCAGGCCAACCCCGCGCCGGCGCGCGCGGTGATGGAGGCGGCGGAGCCGGCGCGCGAAGCGACCATGACGCCGGAAGCGTCTCGCATTGCCCGTGTGGAGCCGGTCTCCACGTCCGCAGGCGCGCTGCCGCTCAACGAGGTCGGCATCATGGCCGCGATGGACGCGAAGCGCCGGGGCAACCCAACCGAGCATTGATCCATTCGGAAGCGACGCGCTCGACAGATTCGAGCGCGTCGCTGTCCGCACCAGGCTCGCGTGAATAATGGCGGGGTATAGATTTTGTCGCTCCGACGACATCCCGTTGCTGGTCGCGGCGCACAACGCCTGCTGGGTGCCGCACTTCGGCCCCGAGTCCGCGCTCACCGTCGACGACTTCAAGCTCGGCATCCGTGAGCTCGGTTTCTGGTCGAGCAGCTGCATGGTCGCCTTCGACGGCGACGAGCCGATCGGGATCCTGATCGGCGCCAAGCGCGACCGCGACGCAAACTGCGTGCAGCGCCTGGCGATCAAGCCGGGCTACGAGCGCCGGGGCCACGGTCGCCATCTGCTGACGTCCCTGGCGGACAAGGCGGCGATCCTCGGGCCACCGCGTCTCGTTGCCGAGCTTCCCGCGGAGTGGACTGCGATGCGGCGCTTCTTCGAGAAGTCGGGCTTCGAGGAAGAAGCGACCTACGGTGACTTCACCTTGGCCACGACCGGAGCGGCGAGCGGCCAGAATGATCCGCGGGTGGCGCTCGTCATTCCGATCACCCTCGACGAGCTGATCGAAAGCGGGGCGATCGACCCGGGGCGCCGCCGCGCGTGGAGCCGCAGCGTCGCGTCCCTGCGGGCACGGGCCGCCGAGATCGAGGGCTGGGCGGTCGCGACCGATCGCGTCGAGGCGTTCGTGCTGATCCGACCGTCGCGCATCGATGAAGGCGCGGATGTGATCGCGATTGGCGCGGAGGACGACGGGGAGCAGGGCCGGTCCTTGCTGGCGCTTCTCGTCGCTCGCATCGGCGCCGGCGGCCGTCCGCTCCGCATTCCGATGATCGCCGATTCGGACGTACGTTTCGCGACCCTCGCTGCCCTCGGCTTCCGACGTGACCATGAGACGATCGGCTACGTCGCTCGGCGTGCCGGCTGAGCCCTGAAACCTGAAACGCGAAACGCCGCCTTCCGCATGATGATCGCGCGGAAGCCGGCGTTTCGGATCAGGTGAAACCGGGGGAGGGCGGTCTCACCGATGTGAGGGATGCTCGGAGCCTAGTACGCGGGGGTTGCCCCGCACGCGGTGCTCCACTGGATCGTGCGGACGGTGGGCGCGCCGCCGTTCGTGTCGGCGAGCGCCGTCACGATGCTGAAGTCGAAGTTCGGCGTCTTCCCGGCGGGGGGCAGGCCCTGATTCTCGACGGTGCCCTTGATCGCGAGCACGAGGCGATTGTGGTCGACGTGGTACGTGCCGTCGGTGTGCCACGCGGAATCGGACGGATCGAGGCCGTAGCCGCCGGTGTGCGAGTGCTGCTCGCGGTACGTGTTGAACTCGTGGCGATCGTAGGTGAGCTCCATGCTGTCCGGGTCGCCCGGATCCTCGATCGCGTAGATACCGACGGCGTTTGGCGTCGTGAGGAGCTGCATCAGAAACCCCTGCGTGTTGTAGATCATGACGTCCGACGCGTTGAAGAGGAGCGGGTAGTTCTCGCCGAGGCCGTTGAAGATCATGTGATCGGTGATGGCGGTGATGTCGAGCGGGACGAGCACGACGTGATCGGCGGTTACGGCCGCGCTGTAGCACTTCGCAACGGTTTCGCCGTCGCCCTGCTGCAGCACGATCGGCGCCTGCAT
>JBDSJB010000229.1:0-16517 GCA_039917665.1 Binatia bacterium | reverse complement strand
GTTCGGCGTTGTGGCCGCCGCTCGTCGGTAGCAGCACTTTCAATCCCTCCGCCGGAAGAAGGGCTTGCTCGCGCTCCGCCTGACGGCGGAAGCGCTCCGCTTCGTCGGGTGCCACCGGGATGTGGCGCGTCGTCCAACGCAGGAGCGGTCCGGCAATCGCCGACGTGACGATCGCGACCATCACGATCGCCGCGTACATCGGCGCCGTCACGATGCCGAGCGAGAGGCCGATGAGCGCAACGACCAGCCCCATGCCTCCGCGCGCGTTCATGCCGCTGCCGATCGCCAGCGATTCCCAGAGACCCAAGCCGCCCCAATAGGCGCCGGCGCTCGCGCCGAGGAGCTTCCCCGCGCAGGCGACCGCGATGAGAGCGAGCGTGACCCAGAGCTCGAAGCCGTGCGCCAAGTCGACCTTCAGTCCGGCATACGCGAAGAAGATCGGGGCGAAGATGGCGACGAGTGGTCCCTCGAGCTGCTCGATCGTGCTTTTGCGGAGCCGCGGGGACCGGCCGATGACGAGTCCGGCGACGAAGGCGCCGAACACCGCGTGGATGCCGATGACCTCGGTGATCGCGGCGAAGACGAGGGCGATGACCAGCGCCACCGTCACCGTCGCGTGGCGCACCTCGACGCGATCGTCGACCCACTGCAGGAGGGCGCTGACGGTGCGAACACCGAAGAGGTACACGAGCGCGACGAACGCCAGCGTGCTCGTGACGGAGATCGCGACACTGGCGAGACTCGACTCGCCCCGCGTCGCGACGCCGGCGATGATCGACAAGAGCAGCCACCCGGTCGTGTCGTCGGTGACGCCCGCACCCAGGATCACCACGCCGACGTTTCGGCGCATGAGGTCGAGTTCGGTGAGGATGCGCGCAATCACCGGAATGGCCGAGATCGAGAGCGCCGTCGCGAGGAAGAGCGAAAAGATCATCCGATGGTCGGGGGTCACAAGCAGCCGATCGGGGAGGATCCACCCGAAGGCGAAGGCGCTCCCGAAGGGCACCACCATTCCGAGCAGCGAAGCATAGAACGCGGCACGACCGAGGTTGCGGAGGACGCCGAGCTCCGTCTCGATGCCGGTCATCAGCAAGAGCCAAATCATGCCGAGCCAGGCGATCACCTCGAGGATCTGAAACTGCAGCGGGTCGCGCGGAAAGAGCGCGAGCTGCAGGTCGGGCGCGAGCAGGCCGAGCACCGACGGCCCCAGCAGCACGCCGGCGGTGAGCTCGCCGATGACGGGCGGCTGGCCGAACCGCCGAAAAATCTCCGCGAGGCCGCGTGCCGCCGTCAGGAGGAGCGCCAGCTGCAGGACGAACGTCAGCAGCGTGTGCGGTTGGATCCCCGGAGGCATCGAGCCGGGGGATACTATGGAAGCGGGGCCGCGCCGTCGAGCCGAGCGCGCGGGGCGCTCAGCGGAGAGCCGCGAACCATTCGAGGATCGCGGCGTTCTCGCTGCGTGGATACGTGTGCGACAGCTCGGCGAGCTCGCGATAGGTCAGGTGCGCGCCGGCGGCGGTCAGCGTGTCGCGCGTCATGTGGGCGAGCTGCACGGGGAAGAGAAAGTCCTGCGCGCCGTGCACCAGGTAGATGGGTGTCCCGCGCGCGCGGTCGAGATTGCCGTTGGCGAAGCTCACGGGATGAAAGACGCCGCAGCACGGCGCGAGCGCGCGAAAGACGTCGGGGTGTGCGAGCCCGTAGACGAGCGTGAAGGTACCGCCGTCGGAGAGGCCCGTCAGCAACACGCGTTCGGTGGCGACGTGGTAGCGCCCGCGGAGCCACGTCATCATCTCGAGGAGGCCGAGCTCGTCGACCTCGCCCCACGTCGAGCCGACCGCCGTCGGTGCGACGAGCAGGTAGCCGGCGCGCTTCGCGTCGCGCACCCACGTCCAAAGGAAATCGGGGCCGTTCCCCGACCCGCCGTGCAAGGCGACGATCACCGGCCACGGTCGCGACTCGTCGTATTCCTCGGGCACGTAGACGGCGAAGCCCCCGTGATGGCCGCCGGCCGACATGCGAACGAGAGCCGGTCGCGCCGGGCTCTCGCCGTTGGCCGCCGGCGCCTGATCGGGCGACCAGTAGTCGCGGAACGAGGGGAGGAGCGCGCGCAGCGCGTAGAGATGCTCCTGAGCCTGCGCATGATGGTGCAGCGACGTGAGGATGCGTGGGATGCGCTCGGGCGGCGGGGCCGCGGGAAACCCGGCGAAGAGGTCGGCGCATTCGCGAGCGTGGCCAAAGCCCGCGGCGAAGAGCCGATCGAACGACGCGAGCGCCTCGGGCGCGGGCGCGGACGCGAGCTCTCGTGCCCGTTCGGCGAGCGGGCGGGTGAAGCGATCGTCGATCGTCGCGGCGAGCGCCGCGGAGCGTTCGGGCGCGAGCCGCTCGGCGACGTCTTCCATCGCGGACAAGAGCTCGGCAGTGACGGCGCTCGCGGCCAGGACCGCGCGGAGGTAGGCGAGCTCAGCGGGCGAGCGCGCGTCGAGATCGTCAGCCACGCATGAGACTGCGGCGCGGTACGACGCCAAGTCAAATGTCGACGCGGAAACCGTGTTGCGCCACGTCGCATGATCTGCGACAGCCGATCATGGCCGGTCCGCCGCATCTCCTGATGTTGCTTCGTCACGCCATCGCCGAAGAGTCGAGCCCGAGCGGCACCGATGAAGACCGGCGACTGACGGGAGAAGGGAAGCGCAAGCTCCGCGAGGTCGTCGCCGGCATGCGCGCGCTCGAGCTGCCCGTCGAGCTGGTGCTCACCAGCCCGCTGCGCCGCGCCGTCGAGACGGCCGAGATCGTGGCGGACGGATTCGGCTCGACGGCGGCGCTCGACCTGATGCCGGGGCTCGCGCCCGGGGAGGGACCGGATGCGGTGCTCGCCGCGCTCGCCGGCGTCGGCCGTCCAAGCGGCATCGTCATGGTCGGCCACGAGCCGGATCTCGCCTCGCTCGCCTCGACGTTGCTCACCGGGACACCGGGGCTCGTGCACATGACGTTCCGGAAGGCGGGCCTCGCGGGCATCGTCGTCGCGAGTCTCCCGCCGCGCGCCGCAGGTGCCCTCGAATTCTTTCTGACCCCCGGGCAGTTACGAAAAGTCGGTCGCGGGGCATGAGCGCGTATGGTGTGCCGCCTATCCGATAACCACTACCAATAGCGCTAACGAAAACCCTGACGCGGTCGACATGTTTTCCGGCATGTGAACGCGCGAAATGCTTGAGGCGCAACTTGCTTGTGCGCGCGCGCGTGCGCTAAGGGGACCTCACCCCTCGGAGAAAGTGACCTTCGCGCTTGCGGCGAGTAGTCATTACCGGCCTTGGCTGCATCACACCCTGCGGTGTCGGGGTGTCGGAGACATGGGACGCCATCGCGTCCGGTCGCTCCGGAACCAAGCTGCTGAGCTCGTTCGACGTGCGCGCGTGCCACAGTCGCGTGGCCGGCGAGATTCTCGATTTTCGCGCCGAGGATTTTCTCGCCAAGCGCGAGATTCAAGCCTTCTCGCGCTATCTCCATTTTGGTTTCGCTGCCGCGCGCATGGCGTGGGAGGATGCCCGCGCCGCCGGAGCGTTGGATCCAGATCGCGTCGGCGTCTGCATCGGCAGCTCCATCGGCGCCAGTAGCCGCAACATCAGCGACGGCGTCACGTTCGCGGAGCTCGGCATCGATCGTGTGCATCCGATGTGTCCGCTCCAGTATTGCGGGAGTCTGCCGTCGGAGGTCGCAATCGTCCTCGGCATCCGCGGCCCGGCGTATTCGATCTCGACCGCGTGCACGGCCGGGGCGGACGCGACGGGTCTCGCGCTCGGCCTGATCGCGTCGGGCGTCATCGACGCCGCGATCGTCGGCGGCAGCGAGGCGCCGATCCTCCCGCTGCTCTTTCACGCGTTCGACCGCCTGCAGGTGATCTCGCGTTTGAATGAGCCGCCGGAGCGCGCGTCGCGCCCGTTCTCGCGTGATCGCGCGGGGTTCGTGTTGTCGGAAGGCGCCGGGATGGTCGTGTTGGAGGCGGAAGACGTCGCGCGCGAGCGTGGCGCGCGCATCTACGCCGAGCTCGCCGGGTTCGGGGCCACGTCGGACGCGCACCATCATTTGCACCCGGCTCCGGACGGGCAGCAGGGCGTGCGTGCCATCTTGCAGGCGCTCGCACACGCCGGCGCGAAACCGGAAGACGTCGACTACATCAACGCGCACGGAACCAGCACCGCCAAGAACGACTCGATCGAAACCGGCATCATCAAGAAGGCCTTCGGGGAGCGCGCCGGCCGCATCCCCGTCAGCTCCTCGAAGTCGATGCTCGGACACATGCTCGGCGCTTCGGCGGCCGTCGAGCTGGTCATCTCGACCCTGGCTGTCCACCACGGGCTCATTCCGCCGACGATCAACGTCGTCGAGCCGGACCCCGACTGTGATCTGGACTACGTGACGGAAGGCGCGCGCCGTGCGGAGCTCCGCACCGTCGTGTCGACTTCCTTTGGATTCGGCTCGCGCAACGCAGCGCTCGTGGTGCGCGGAATCAAAGGATGACTGCCATGGACGATCTCGGTAAACGCATTCGCGACATCATCGCGGTGGAGCTGCAAGTCGAGCCCAGCATGATCGTGCCGACCGCGCGACTGCGGGCCGATCTGGGGATGGACTCGGTCGCGGCACTGAACATCCTGTTCGGTGTCGAAGAGGCGTTCGGGCTCGCGGCGATCGACGTCACCAAGCTGGCCAAGGTCGCGACGGTGGCGGACGTCGAGACGCTCGCGCGCCAGCACATCGCCTTGTTGCGCGCGTCCTGAGCCGACCGTCGTGGAGAACCTCGCTCGCTCGTCTCACCCGTCGGCTCGCGCGAGCGAGGGGGTGGGAGCGCTCGTCGCGAGGCCCGGGACGGTCGACGGAATATTGGCGCGCATGGTCGAGCCGTATCTCCACTGGATCGCCCGCTCGAGCGAGTGGGCCTGGACGGATCCGCGTGGGCGATTTGTCGACGGCTCGCACATCGATCCGCGACTCGAAAGCCTCACGCGCCGTGGGCAACCAGTCATCCTCAGTTACTACATCGCGGACGCGCTCGGCGTCGCGACACTCGGGTTGATGCATGTCGAGTTCCGGCGCCTGATGCGCGGGCTGCGCTGTCTCGTCGACGACACGGTCGCCGGGCGGGTCAGTGGGGCGATGATCGAGCACCTCGGAGGGCGATTTGCGCTGCTCCCGCGGCCGGGAGACCCCGATCGCCTGCGGGGCGTTCATGGCGTGATCCGAAGCGGCGGCTCGTGTGCGTTCCCGGTCGACGGCGGCGGTCCGTACCGTCAGGTCGGCACGGGGATCATCGGTCTCGCGGCATCGTTGAACGCCGTCATCGTTCCGTTCGCGGTTCGCGTCACGCCGGCGATCGTCTTTGCGCCGCAGTCCCGTGTGCGCGTCCCCATGCCGCGCTGTCGCGCCGTCGCGGCTATGGGCGACGAGATCCGCGTGGCCCGCGGCGGTGATCGCCGCGCGACGGCGGCCGTCTTGAAAGATGCCCTCGACCAGTTGTCGGTAGCGGTCCACCACCCGTCGTAGCCGGGCCACGCGCTGCATTTGCGATACGCTCACGCAAGTCGCATGCGATCATCGTATACGAATTCGTTCGCGTTACGATTGCGCATTGAGGATACCGAGACCCGGCATGTACGGTGGCGTGGGGGTGGTGGGTCAACCGATGGGTCTCGACGCATCTACGACGGCGCTCAATCTGCGCCGACGCTACATCGAAGGATTGTTGACGCGTGCGGTTGGGGCGCTGGCGTTTGCCTCGTTCCTCGCGGGCGCCGCCTTTTTCAAGGTCGGGCTCGATTGGTCGCAGGTCACACCCGTGGTCGTGATCTTGTCGACGATGGCGCTGGTGAACGTGCCGTATTGGTTTCTCGGCCGGAGCACGGGTTTTGCGCTCTCGTACTTCTACCTCCATTGGGGGTTCGACCTCCTCTTCATCACGGCGAGCATCTACTTCCTCGGTGGCATCGACGTTCCGCTCGTCCAGTTCACGTACATGACGATCATTTTGACCGCGGCGATCTTCGTGTCGCAGCGGGCGTCGTTTCACCTGGCGACGGGGGCCACCATCGTCTACGGGCTCCTCGGCATCGCCGAGATCCAGGGTTGGCTGCCTCAGCGCGCCGGGATCTGGCCTCACCACTACGCTCCAACGCTGCGCATCTTCATCGTCTCGATCTCGGGGTTGACGTTCTTCGTGTTCGCCTACCTCGCGGGCACGCTGTCGGAGCTGTTGCGGCGGGCCAACGAAGAGCTCGCGGCTACGAAGGGGATCATCGAGGACCAGAATCGCTCGCTCGAGCAACGGGTGCGCGAGCGGACCCGCGAGCTCGAGTCCCGCACGCTCGAGCTCCAGGAGCGGACAGCGGAGCTGGAAGAGCTCGTGCACATCGTGACCCACGATCTGCAGAACGTGGCCGTTGCGAGCACCGAGACGGCGCGCAAGCTCGTCGAGCTGGACGGCGCGAATTTCTCGCCGCGCGGACAACGCTACGTCGACCGATTGCAGCGCGACTGTCGCCTGATGGCGACCATGCTCCGCAATCTGCTCGAGGTCGTCACGCAGTCGGAGGTGGCGGAGCGACGGGAAGTGGTGCACGTCGCCGGGGTCGTGTCGGAAGCCGTCGGCCGCGCCCACGTCGCCGTGGAGAGCAAGGGCATCGAGGTTCGGATCGGCGACCTACCGCCGATGCTGGCGGAAGAGCAAAAAATGTATCACGTGTTCGAGAATCTTGTGACCAACGCGTGCAAGTACGTCGGCGACAAACCGCATCCGCTCATCGAGATCGACGGGTTCGTCGGGCCCGAGAACATCGAATACGTCGTGCGGGACAACGGCGTCGGTATCGACCCGACGCAGATGAGCCGCATCTTTCAGCTGTACCACCGGGCCCCGAATCAGACCGTGGCGGGTGTCGTGCAGCAGGGCCACGGCATCGGCCTTGCGGTGGTGAAACGCATCGTCCAACGGTACGGCGGACGCATTTGGGTCGAGTCGGTCTTGGGCGAAGGGGCAACCTTTCGATTGAGCTTTCCGCGCGAAGCGGTGGAGCTGGTAGAGGAAGTGAGGGATAGCGCATGAGTCAGGCGGCATTGCTCGTTGAAGACAACAGTTCCCATGCTGAGCTCATTGCCGACGAGCTCGAGGTGGCCTTGGCGGGGTGGACGCTCGATCTCGCGCCGACCCTCGCGGACGCGCGGGCGAGGTTCTCGGCGCGTGCGTACGATCTCTTCGTCTTCGACTTCCGTCTGCCGGACGGTGACGGGATCGAGCTGCTACGCGAGGTGCGTCAGAAGGGCATCGAGACGCCGACGATCTTCGTGACGACGGCCTCCTCGGCGAAGCTCGCCGTGGACGCGATGAAGCTCGGCGCTGACGACTACCTCGTCAAAGAAGAGGGATACCTCGCGGTCCTGCCGTACCTGGTGCAGGAAGTCTTGAAGCGCCGCCAATTGGCGTCCGAGCGCCAGCTCCTCGAAGAGCGACTACAGCGGGCGGAGCGGGCCGCGACGCTCGGATACTTGGCCTCGGGCCTCGCGCATCACATCAATAATCCGCTCGCGACGATTCGAACCTTCCTCCAGCTGCTGCCGACCAACATCGACGATCCCGAGTTTCGCACCAAATACCTCGAGATGGCGCTCGCCGAGAGCGAGCGCATTCGGGATCTCGTGAAGGACATCATGCGGGCGGCCACCGTGCCGCAGCAGGGCCACGAGGTTCAGAAGCTCGAGGAGCTCGTCGCGCACGCCGAAGCGAGCATCGCCGGCGAGCTTCAGAAGCGCGGAGTCGTCTGTAAGAAGACCATCGCGCCGTCGTTGCCGACCGTGCGCGTGCACGGTGAGGCCGCCACCTGTCTCTTGCTGACGCTCCTGCAGAACGCCGTCCGGTTCTCGCCCGATGGCGGTGAGATCGAGATCGACGTCCACCTCGACGAAGCTTCCGATCGCATCGTAGCCGAGATCCGGGATCACGGGCCCGGCATTCCCATGGACAATCGGGAGAAGATTTTCGAGCCCTTCTTTACGACGGCGGTGGATGGGCTCGGGATGGGCCTGTTCGTGGCTTCGCGCATCGCCGATTTGCAGGACATCCAGCTGAGGCTCATGCCGACTCCGCCGCAGGGTGGGGCGGTGTTCCGGATCGGCTTCAAGCGACCGGGAGCCGAGGCAGCCGAGGCTCCCGTGGCGGCGGTCGCGGTCTGACGGTATTCGCGCATTGAGGGCTTCGCGTTCGCTGATATAGCTTCGACGAGAGTGAGGCAGGTGTCGTCGGGACACCCGCTACCGGAGGACGATGAGCAAGGCGGCACTGGTCATCGAGGACAACAGCTCGCACGCCGTTCTGATCGGTGACGAGCTCGATAGCGTCCTCGATGGTTGGCGGCTCGACGTCGTCGGGACCGTCGCGGAAGCCCGGCGGCGGCTGACGTCGCGACCCTACGACCTCTGCATCCTCGACTATTGGTTGCCGGATGGCGACGGGATCGACCTGCTGCGCGACATTCGCGCGATAACCCCGGCCATCCCTACGCTCTTCGTCACGACGGCCTCCTCGGCGAAGGTCGCCGTCGAGGCCATGAAGCTCGGCGCCGACGACTTCATCGTCAAGGAGGAGGGCTACCTCGCCATTCTCCCGTACGCGATTCGCGACGTGCTCGATCGGTACCGGCTGGCGGACGAGCGTCGTGTGCTGGAGGAGCGTCTCCGCAGAGCCGAACGCGCCGCGACCCTCGGCTATTTGGCGTCGGGCCTGGCGCACCACATCAACAACCCGCTCGCGACCGTGCGGACCTTCCTGCAGCTCTTACCGACGCATTATACGGACAGTGAGTTTCGGACCGGGTACCTCGCGATGGCGGTCGCCGAGACCGATCGCATTCGCGGGCTGGTCCTCGACATCATTCGCGCGACGACCGTACCGCCGGAAGGGCGCGAGCTGCATTCGTTTGGGGAGATCCTCGACCTCGCCGAAGACGGTGTGGCCGACGAGCTCAAGGCCAAGAGCCTCGTGTGCCGCCGCATCCTGCCGTCGTCCGTGCCCGAGGTCCGGGTGCATCGCGACGCGGCGGCGTGTCTCTTCCAGACCCTGTTGCAGAACGCGGCGCGCTTCTCGCCCGACGGGTCCACGATCGACATCGAGGTCGACCTCGACGAGCCGGCGGGCCGGCTGGTGACGGTCGTGCGCGACGCGGGCCCGGGTGTCCCAGAAGCGCATCGCTCGCGCATCTTCGAGCCCTTCTTCACGACGGCCGTCCATGGTCTCGGCATGGGGCTCTTCGTCGCGTCGCGCATCGCCGATCTGCAGAACATCCAGTTCTCGTTGCTGGACGAGCCCGGCGGCGCTGCGTTTCGCGTCGGCTTGCCCCTCGCCTGAAGTCCACTCGCTCGTTACCGGTCTAGTGGTGGCCGTGTGCCGCGCCGGGATTTCCGAGGCGAGGTGGTGCAAAGAGAAAGGACGGCTGGAGGAGCAGCGCCAACGCCGGCAGCAGGGTGACGGCGGCGAGGCTCGAGATCACCATCGCGAGCGCGACCAGTACGCCGAGCTCGATGTGGAAGACGAAGCCGGAAATGCAGAGGACCAGGTACCCGCCAGCGATCGCCGAGGACACGTAGACGATCGCTTTCCCGGACGACTGCATCGTGCTCGCGAGTGCGAGCGCCGGCGTCCGGCTCGTCGCGAGCTCCTCGCGAAACCGAAACAAAAAATAGACCGCGTAGTCCGAGCCGATGCCGACGGCCATGGCCGCGATCGGCGACGTGATCACGTCGAGCGGGATGCCAGCGAACCCCATCACGCCGACGTTCATCATGACCGCGACGATGAGGGGCGTCGCGACCAGCAAGCCGCCGACCACCGAGCGGAGGACGAGCCCCGACACGATCACGATGATGGCGCCGATCTGCGCCATGTTGAGCACCTTTCCGTGCACCATCGCGTCGGTGAGCGCGGCGCTCGAGGCGACGGTTCCGGAGTAACGCACGACGTATCCTGGCGGGAAGTTCGCGGCGACGTTGGCGCGCACACGCGTCAGCAGCTGCTCGCCGTGCGCCGTCGAGTCGTCGCGGAGGAAGACGCGGACCGCCGCCCGCCGGTGCTCGAGATCGATCTGGCTATTTAAATCATCCGGTCCTCCCGACATCGCGTAGAGGAACAGGTACTGGCTGACGAGATCGGCCGACGGCGGAATCTCGACCCCGATCTGTCGGTGACCGTGCAAGGCCCGGTGCATCTCGCTGAGATAATCGACGATCGACAGGGTCTTGCCGACGTTGGGATCGGCCTCGACGAAGCGTTGCAGCTGGGCAATGGCCTGCAAACCCGCCGGATCGTGTAGCGCGCCGTCGCGCGGACCCTCGACGAGGAAGACGAGTGTGTTGGTGCCGCTGAACGTGCGTCCGAGAATGTCGTCCGCAATGCGGACGGGGTGATTGCGCGGGAATTGGCGCTTGAACGTCGTGTCGACGTGGATGCGAAACGCGCCCCACGTGGCTATCGCCATGATGATCGCCGAGGTGGCGACGACGGCGCCGGGGCGTGCGGCGACGAGCGCCGCCAATCGTCCGAGCAGCTCGGACAGCACCCGACCGCTGCGGGCTTCGCGCTCGATCTCGTCGCGTTGTGGAGCAGGCAGGATCGCGCGCAGCGCCGGCGTCAGTGTCAGCTCGATCAGGAGGGTCGCGAGGATACCGAAGCCGGCGAGGAGGCCGAAGTTCCGAATCACCGCGGTGCGAAAAGCAGTCAGCGAGAAGAAAGAGAGCGCCGCGATCGCGCCCGCCGTCAGCATCACCGGGCCGACCCGAGCCATGGCGACGCGGACGGCGACGTGGGCGTCGCGGTAGCGTTCGAACTCCTCGTAGTACCGCTTCAGGATCTGCACCGCATGTCCCGCTGCGACCGCCAGGATGAGAATGGGCGTCGTCGTGTTGAACGGGTCGAGGGGCACGCGCAGGAAACCCATCAAGCCGAGACTCCACACCACGGCGAGGATGGCCGTCAGCACCGGGAGCACCATTCCCTGGACGGTGCGGAAGGCCTCGTAGTGGAGCAGGGCGATGATGAGGAGCGCGATCGGGAAGAGCCAGACCGTGCGTTCGGTGATGCGGGCGAGGCCGGCGTTGAGGGCGACGGTACCCCCGAAATAGACGTCGTACGTGCCGTCGTTCTCCTCGGCGGCGATCTGCGTCAGTCGATCTTGCACGGCCGGATAGCCTGGCATCTCAGGGCTCAACTTGAAGTTGGCGATGATGGCTGCGGCGGAGCCGTCAGCGGCGGCGATGATGCCGACGTGGAACGGATTGGCGGTGAGGCGCCGCCGGATCTCGGCGACGTCGGCGGGGGTCGTCGGGGCCGTCTCCATGATCTGCCGCACCAACAACGTTTCGCCGTCGCCCTCGATCGCTTTCGCCAAAGGGGACGCGAGGCTGAGGTACGTCGCGCGGATCAAACCCGGGACACCGCCGATCCGGCGCGCGATGCGTTCCAGCTTGGTCAGGAAAGCCGGGGTGTAGATCGTCCCGTCCTTCGGAAAGAGGCCGACGACGACGAGGTTCTTCTCGCCGAAGGTGTGCTCGAGCGTCTTCAGCGCTTGAATGTACGGATGGTCCTGCGGGAGGTTGGCGTCAGGGTCGATCTCGACACGGAGCGCCGGGAGTTGCGACGCCCAGAAGCCGGTGACGGCGAGCATCGCGACGACGACGAAGATGCGATGGCGGACGATCCAATCGACGTAGCGCTCGAACGCGCTCAAGCCCCCACCATGCCCATCTGGTTTTGCTGGCCGAGCCCTTCCTGGTCAAGGCGCGTGGCATTGCCGCGGCGGCGATGCTACGCGACGAACCGCAACGGCGTCGGCTCCGAAGAAGTGAGCGCGGCGCGAGGAGGAGGGATGCCTCGGATGCTCATGCTCATGATCGTTCTCGGGGGAGTGTTCGCGGCGGCGATTGCCGGCGCGCGCTTCAGTTCCGACGTCACCGCGGCGCTCGAGACGTCGAAAGAGATCTACGTCGCGACGAAGCGCCCCAATGGGACCCTCAGCAAGGTCGTTCCCGTCTGGTTCATGTTCGACGGCGACGCGATCTACTTCTCGACGCTCCCGAGCAGCTACAAGGCGAAGCGCATCAAGAAAGGCAGCCCGCTCTACGTGTGGGTGGGGAAGGCCGACGGGCCGCACTTCGTCGGACCGGCCGAGATCCTCAAAGACCCGGAGGTCGCCGCGAAGATGGCCCCGGTGTACGCGCAGAAGTACTGGATCGCGTGGCTCGGCCTCTTCAAGCCGAATGCCGAGCGGGTCCGAACCGGCAAGACGGTCATCGTCAAAGTCACCGCGCCGGCGAGCTGACGCTCGCTGGCGGGCCGCGCCGGCAGAGGTTAAAACCGGCGCGTGCTCACGATTGCGAACCTCAGTAAGACCTTTCGCGGCCAGCGGATTCTCGATGGCGTGAACTGGTTCGCACCCGAGCGTACCTGCATCGGGCTGACCGGCATGAACGGCGCCGGCAAGTCGACCTTGCTGCGCATGATCGCCGGTCAGATGGAGCCCGACAGCGGCGAGATCGTGCTGCCGAAGGGCACCTCGGTCGGCTACCTGCCGCAGGAGGTGGTGGGCGTCTCGGGCCGGACCGTGATGACCGAGGCGATGGACGCGTTCGCCGACCAGCATGCGCTCGAGGCCGAATGCCGCCGGCTCGAGGATGCGATGGCCCACGCGCCGACGACGGGGCCCGAGCACGACGCCCTCATGGCCAAGTACCACGACGTCCGCGACCGCTTCGACGCGTCGGCGCGCTACGACCTCGAAGCCGAGACCGAGCGCGTGCTCCACGGCCTCGGGTTCGCGAGCGGCGACTTCACCCGCGACGTCGGTACCTTCAGCGGCGGCTGGCAGATGCGGATCGCGCTGGCGAAGCAGCTGCTGCGTCGCCCACGCGTGCTGCTCCTCGACGAGCCGACCAACCACCTCGACCTCGAAGCGCGGACGTGGCTGGAGGAGTTTCTTTCCACCTGCGAGTCGCTCGTGATCCTGGTCGCGCACGATCGCTACTTCCTCGACGTCTGCGTTCAGCGCATCACCGAAGTCTCGCGCGGCCGTCTCACCGACTACACCTGCAACTACACCCGCTATCTCGAGCAGCGCGAAGAGCGCCGGGCGCAGGAAGCCGCCGCCTATGCCGATCAGCAGGAAGAGATCGAGCGCGTCGAGGCGTTCATCCGCCGCTTCCGCTACCAAGCCACCAAGGCGGCGCAGGTGCAGAGCCGGATCAAGCAGCTCGAGAAGCTCGAGCGCTTGTCGCCGCCGGAAGGCCACGAGCGGCGGGTGACGATTCGTCTGCCCGAGCCGCCGCGGAGCGGCCGCATCGTCGTGTCCGTGGAAGGGGCCGTCAAAGCGTATGGCGACATCTCGGTGTATGGCGGCGTCGACGTCGCGATCGAGCGCGGCACGAAAGTCGCGCTCGTCGGTCCGAACGGCGCCGGCAAGTCGACGCTTCTGAAGCTACTCGCGGGCGTCGAGCCGCTGACCGCCGGCAAGCGTACGGCCGGGCACAACGTGCGGCTCGCGTATTTCGCGCAGGATCAATCGGCGGTGCTCGACCCGAGCAAGACCGTCCTCGCGGAGATGATGGCCGTGACGCCGGTTGAGATGGTGCCGCGCGTCCGCGATCTCCTCGGCGCGTTTCTCTTCAGCGGCGACGCCGTCGACAAGCCGGTGCGCGTGCTCTCGGGTGGCGAGCGCAATCGCCTGGCTCTCGCCAAGCTCTTGATCGAGCCGGCAAACTGCCTGCTGCTCGACGAGCCGACCAACCACCTGGACCTGACCGCCAAGGAAGTGCTGCTGGAAGCACTGCTGTCCTACGAGGGCACGGTCGTCCTGGTGGCGCACGATCGCTACATCCTCGATCGCTTGCCGCGCGAGATCCTCGAGGTCGGACACGGTGAGGCGATTCGCTACCTCGGAAACTACGAGGAGTATTTGGCGAAGAAGGCGAGCATGAATGGCGGAGGGTCACCGACCGCGCACGCGCCGCGGCCGACGTCGCTTGCTCGCCCGCACGAGCCCGCCCCCAGTGCGGCTGCCGCCGGGAACCACGTGGCGCGCGACACCGAGCGCACGAACCGCGAGGCCGAGCGCAAGCAGACGCGTGCGACGGAGAAGCGCGCCAAGGAGGCCGCCGGCGTCGAGAGCTCGATCGCGGCCAAGGAAACCGAGCTCGCCGAGCTCACGCAGGTCATGAACGACCCGGATTTCTACCAGACACACCCGAATCCACAGGCGGCCTTCTCGACCTACGCACGCCTGAAGCGCGAGGTCGAGCAGCTCTACGAGAAGTTGGAGCGCTTGAGCGCGTAGCCGAAGCGCCGCCCGCGGTGATCAACGTCTGGTCGGGGCGCGATAGAACGATTCGAGCGTCGGCGTCTCGTGGATGAAGTCGTCCCACGCCGGCATCGTCGGGACCGCGACCACCAACGATCCCTGGACATGATTGCCTTCGGGATGCCACCACGGCAGCGGCCGTGAGCGCCAGTCGTTGCGGAGCGGAAACGACACGTGGGTGTAGTAGTGCAGCAACCGAACCGCGAAGCGTTCGCCCTTGTGCTGGTTGCGCTCGCGATCCCACCGCCGCCAGTCGCGCGTCTCGTAGATCAGGCGGAGGAAATCCCGCCTGCCACCTTCGAGATCGGGCCGATAGATGTTGTTCGCGCTCTCACGCCAGTGGATCTGCACCGCGTCGGTCGTGCCGTTGGCCCAATGCCGATGCAGCTCGAGCGCGTGCTGCGGGATGCCGTCGACGGTGAAGAAGATGTCATAGTCGGGGTCGAGCACGGCCCACTTGCCGAAATGGTCCGACCAGACTTCGGTGACGACGTGGCTGTCGCCGGGCGTGAAACGAAGCTCGACCCGCCGCGCATGACCGCCGAGGGCCGCCACCGCCTGCACCAGTA
The DNA here is from genome assembly GCA_039917665.1 of Binatia bacterium. Lineage (GTDB taxonomy): Bacteria > Desulfobacterota > Binatia > UTPRO1 > UTPRO1 > UTPRO1. The sequence goes on along the minus strand of JBDSJB010000229.1, from coordinate 1,564 downwards.
GCGGGGCGATCGTGCCGCACAGGTAGCCACCCTCACGGTAACCGTCGAGGAGCTTCTCGCCGTCGAACGCATCGGAGTCCGGTGCCTGGGGGTTGGGCAAGTGCGGAAAGCGGTCACGCGCCCAGTGCATCGCGAGCACCCAGCGCTCGAAGTCGTTGCCGCCGGGAGCGACGATCCGGTCGAGCTCGTAGCGCGTGCGGAGCGTCTGCAGATGCGCGGCGTCCTCGAACACGAAACCGTGCAGCGGGCCGTCGTCGGCCGGCGGCGCGAGGCCGAGCAACCGCTGCCCGAGGGGCAGCATGAAGCGAAACACCAGGCGCTCGAGCCGAAGCCGGGGATAGTCGGCGCGGGTGACGAACAGCACCAACCCGACGAGGACGAGCGCCGCGACGACGGCGAGAGCGTAGAGCACTGTGCGCACCGGAAGGCCGCGAGTCATAACCGACCCGCGCCAACCCGGCTAGCGCGTTTCAGTGAAGGAACGCGGGGTCGGCGTCCTGAAAGGCGATGCCGTTGGCGCGTGGTTGGGGCCGCGCGACCGCGGTGAGGCGCGGGGCGCGTCGTCCGGACGCGCGCCAGCCGCGTCGATTGGTGTCTTCGACGCGCACGTCGGCGAGGCGGGCCGTCCGCAGCCATTCGAGCAGCTCGTCGCGATCGTGGAAGTGCGTGATCGGCGTGGACAGGCGGTCGTGGACGCCGGCGACGCGCGCCCGCCACCCGTGTGGGATGTAGTCCTTGAGGGGCATGCGATCGACGAGCGTCCCCGCGCCGAGCATGCGCAACACGCGGAGCGGCTCCCAGTACGTGGCGGACAATCCCGCCGCGACGATCTTCGACATCCGCAAGCGGGCGGGTCCCGAGAGGTTACGCGTCACCGCGTGCAGCGCGCGCATGTGGGACAGCCGATACGTGAAGCTCATGCCCCGATAGCCGTACACCCAAATCGCGATCAGGCCGCCGTCAGGGCGCGCGAAATCGACGAGCGCGCGAAAGCCCGCGGCTGGATCAGGCATGTGGTGCAGCACGCCGAACGACCACACGACGTCGAAGCACGCGTCGCGAAGTGGTCGTTCGTAGACGTTGCCTTGGATGACGTGGCAGTTGGGGCGTCGGCCGAAATGTCCGTAGGCCACTTCGACACCGCCTGAGAGGTCGATGCCGACGACCTCCGCGCCGTGATCACTCGCGATCATGCTGTGCCGGCCGAACCCGCAACCCACGTCGAGAATGCGGCGGCCGCGCAGATCCTCGAGCGTGAGCGCGTCGCCGAGATTGCGTTGCAGGTTGACGCGCCACTGCGCGGCGAGCTCCGGCCCCGGGAGGTCGAGATCGAGACGTTGACGCGTGAAGCTCTCGAGCGTGTCGGCGAGCGGATCGGTGTCGTCGCGATGACCGGCCAGAAACTGCGGATGATCGGCGAAGAAGCGCGGATGACGTGCGCGCACCTGCGCGAGCAGCGGCGGAGCGAGGAGGCGGGGAATGCCGCCGACGACCGGATAGGCCGTCGCACATCGCGTGCAGCGGAGCGCGCCCTCGAGGACCTCGCGCTCGGCATCGTTCGTTT
>JBDSJB010000228.1:0-5226 GCA_039917665.1 Binatia bacterium | reverse complement strand
ACGGTGAGACCGTCGAAGTCCGTCGCCGCAATCTGCCAGTCGCGCTGCTCTCGCCTCCACGCACGACCGCGGTACGTCGCCCGGACTTCGGCGGGCGCCTGAAAGCCATCTACGGCACGAAGACCTCGCGAACGACGGGAACGGCGCTCGTCGCCGACGCACGCGGGGACACGTGACCTACGCGGATACCGGATTTCTCTGTTCCCTCTACGCGCCGGACGCGCACACGCCCCGTGTCCTCACTCGCATGAAACGCCAGCCCCTGCCGCTGGCTTTCACGTGGGTGCATCAGTTGGAGCTGCGCAATGCGCTGCGGTTGAAGGTTTTTCGCCGTGGCATCACTGCGCAGCAACGAGACGCGTCGCTGAATGCCACGCTGGCGGATCGGGCCGGGGGAGTCCTGATCGCCGCCGCGCCTCCGCTGGGCGAGGTCATGATGGAAGCTGAGCGCCTGAGCGCGTCCCACTCAGCGACGCTCGGTACCCGGACGCTCGACATCCTGCACGTCGCCGCCGCGTTGGTCCTGGGCCTCGCCGACCTGCTCACGTTCGACACCCGCCAGGCCGCGTTGGCCAAAGCGGCCGGGCTCAGAGTTCCGCGGCTCTGAGCCGCCCGGTGTCATGCCGAAGGCTTGACCCACGTACTCCGGCGCGCCAAGACGTCCCCCATGCCGCGTGCCGCCGTCAATGGAATCGAGCTCGAGTACGAGACGTTTGGAGATGCTTCCCAGCCGCCGCTCGTGTTGATCATGGGCCTCGGCGCCCAGATGATTCTCTGGGAAGACGCGTTCTGCGCCGACCTCGCCGCGAGCGGCTTCTTCGTCGTGCGCTTTGACAATCGCGACATCGGATTGTCGACCCAGCTCGACGCGCTCGGCATCCCGAACGTGTTCGAAGGGATGCAGGCCGCGCAATCCGGGAAACCGGTGAACGCGCCCTACACGCTCGCCGACATGGCCGACGACACCCTCGCGCTCATGACGAAGCTCGGCATCGCGCGCGCGCACATCGTCGGGGCGTCGATGGGCGGCATGATCGCGCAGACGGTCGCGATCCGGCACCCCGATCGGGTGCTCAGCCTGACCTCGATCATGTCGACGACCGGCGACCCGACGCTGCCGCAGGCGACCGGCGACGCGCTCCGCATGTTGCTGACACCGGCGCCGCTCGACCGCACCGGCAACGTGGCGCACATGCTCGAGGCGTGGAAGGTGATCGGGAGCCCGGGCTACCCGTTCGACGAGGCGGGCATGCGTACGATCTTCGAACGCGCCTTCGATCGTGGGCACAATCCGGGCGGCGTCGCGCGCCAATTGACCGCGATCATGGCCTCCGGTGATCGGACGAGCGCGCTGCGCTCCGTCAGCGCGCCGACGCTCGTCATCCACGGCAAGGGCGATCCGCTGATTCCCGTCGCGGCCGGGAACGCGACGGCGGAGGCCGTGCCGGGCGCGACCCTGCTCGTGATCGACGGCATGGGACACGACTTCCCGCGCGGAACGTGGGCCCCGATCATCGCCGCGATCGGCGATCTCGCGAAGCGGGCAAGCGCCCGCGCCGCCTGAGTCGGCACTCCGGCCGCCGATCTCGCCATGCCGATCGAGCGCACCTGCGACCTCTGTCAGGCCGCGCGCGTCACGCGCTGGTATCACGAGGACGACGTCTGCTGGGTCGCGGATTGCGAGGTCTGCGACGTGCCAATGGTGGTGTGGCGCCGCCACGCGATCGATCCGTCGGCGGACGAGCTCGCGCACATGACGGCCGCGCTCGAACGCGCCGCGGCCGAGCACTTCGCGTCCTGGGTCGTCGACGGCAATCGCCGCAACATTCCCGACCACTGGCACGCCCACGCACGGCCGAGCGGCAAGGCCGCGCTTGCCTGGTGGGCACGGCGGTGGCGCTCGTGATCTGGCCCTCGTCGTTCGGGTGCCCGCACTCGTGGATTGACGCGCGCCGCGCACCCGAGTGAGAGTCGGCCCGTGAGCGACGAGAGCGGCATTCGCGTCGAGCGACGCGGCGACGTCGACGTCGTCACGATCGACCGGCCGCAGGCGCGGAACGCCCTGACCCTCGCGAGCTTCGCCGCCCTCCGGCGCGCGGTCCTCGACACGACGGCGCGTTGTCTCGTCGTCACCGGCGCCGGCACCGCATTCTGCTCGGGCGACGACGTGCGGCAGGTCATGGGCGGTGGCGACGGAACGGCCACGGCCGATCGCCTCGCCAAAGAGCCGCGTGTGACGCCCGCCGGGCTCGCGTTGCTGAGCACCGACGTGCCCGTGATCGCGGCCGTGAACGGACCCGCGGTCGGCTGGGGCATGGAGCTCGCGCTCATGTGCGATCTGCGGGTCGCGTCGGAGGCCGCGCGCTTCGGTGCGCTCTTCGTGCTGCGCGGCCTCTGTTGCGACGTTGCCGGGCTCGCCCGCCTGGCCTCACTCGTCGGACGGGAGAAAGCCGCCGAGCTGCTGCTGACGGGCGACGTCATCGACGCGGCCGAAGCGCTTCGCATCGGGCTCGTGTCGCGCGTCGTCCCCGACGCCGAGCTGCTGCCGACGGCGCTCGCGCTTGCCGACACGATCGCCGCCAATCCGCCACTCGCGGTCGCCCGCATCAAGCAGGGGCTGCGCCGCGCACTCGATCCCGATTGGGAGGATCTCGGCACGTGGGTGAGCCGCAGCCTCGCCGACCTCTTCCGCACCGACGATCACCGCGAAGGCGTCCGCGCGTTTCTCGAGAAGCGGCCGCCGAAGTTCACCGGAACCTAGCTCGGAGAACGCGCCATGAGCACCGTCGACATCACTCGCCCACGGGACGGGGTCGCCCTCGTCACCCTCAACCGACCGGCGTCCCTGAACGCGATGAATGCCGCGCTCATCGCCGACTTGTCCACCGCCTTCGCGACGCTGAAGGACGATCGCGCCTGCCGGGTCATCGTGCTGACCGGCGCCGGCCGGGCGTTCTGCGCCGGCCTCGATCTGAAGGAGGGCGCGACGCCGCCCAAGGCTGCCGGGCTCGGACGCGTGCAGTCCGGGCTCGTCGTCCAGCAGGCGATCGCCGCGCTCGTGCCGACGATGCGCGGCATGCGGCAACCCATCATCGCCGCGGTGAACGGCGCGGCGTCGGGCGGCGGCCTCGCGCTCACGCTCGCGAGCGACATCCGCATTGCCGCCGCGTCGGCGCGCTTCAACGTCGCGTTCGTCCGCATCGGCCTCTCCGGCTGCGACATCGGCGTGTCGTGGCTCTTGCCGCGCCTGATCGGAGCGTCGCGCGCCTACGAGCTGATGCTGACCGGACGCTTCCTGCCGGCGGCGGAAGCGAAGGAGATCGGGCTCGTGCTCGACGTCGTGCCCGACGGCCAGGTCGTCGAGGCCGCGTTGAAGGAGGCGGAGCTCATCATCGCGAACAGCCCGTTCGGCGTGCAGATGACGAAGGAGGTCATGTGGAGCCAGCTCGAAATCGGCTCGCTCGCCGCCGGCATCGACCTCGAGAACCGCACACAGTTGCTCGCCAGTCACACCGGCGACATGGTCGAGGCCGTCGCGGCGTTCATGGAGAAGCGCCCGCCGCGCTATGGCGACAAGTGAAAGGAGATCCCACATGAGCCTCGCAGGACGCATCGCATTGGTGAGCGGCGGCGGCCGCGGCATCGGCCGCGCCATCGCGCGCGGTCTCGCCGCCGACGGTGCCGACATCGCCGTCAACTACCGCCGCGACGAGGAAGCCGCCCGCGCGACCGTCGCCGAGATCGAGAAGCTCGGGCGACGCGCCCGCGCCTTCGCCGCGGACGTCGGCGAGTACGAGCAATGTGTCGCCATGGTTGAGCGCATCGTTGCCGAGATGGGGCCCGTCGATCTCTTGGTCTGCAACGCCGGCGTTGCATCGCGCGGACACACCGTCGCCGACACCGACCCGCGCGAGCCCGACCTTCTGTGGAAGACCCACGTCTACAGCGCGTGGGCGCTGTCGAAGCTCGTGCTCCCCGCCATGCGCCAAGCCCCGCGCGGCGACATCATCATGATCTCGTCGGTCGCGACCCAGTACCTCGCGCCCAACAGCGCGCCCTACAACATGGCGAAGGTGGCATTGGAAGCGCTCGCCGTCACGCTCGCGAAGGAAGAACGCCACCACGGCATCCACGTGAACGTCGTGGCGCCGGGTCTCGTCGACACCGACATGGGCCGCCGGCTCGTGAAAGGCGCGATGGGCGTCTCCGACATCCGCACGATGGACTCGAGCAGCGCCTTCGGCCACGTGTGCACGCCGGAAGAAATCGCCGACGCGGTCCGCTTCCTCGTGTCGGCGCGGGCCGCGTACGTGACGTGCCAGCGCATCGGCGTGGACGGGGGGCCGTTCTAGCGCGATCGCAATTCGTTCCGTGAGTCGCGGGGGTGGTGCGGCGGCTCGCTGGCTCCCGCGCCTTCTTCAGTTCGGTCGCCGCGCGACTATTTGTCGCGGAACTGATCGGGCTGATTGCGGAACGCCGGCATCCCGTAGCGCGTCTCCCAGCAGAGGCCGGCGCTCGAGATCAGCTGCATGACCACGTTCGGGCTCTGAATCACCGGTAGCACCGGCAGCGGCAGGTTGGCGCCCTTCCCGCCGAGGGTGATCTTCGTCTTGCCGGGGGCGAGGCCCTGCTTCAGCAACAAGCTCGAGATGCCCTCCGAGGTGTGGGCCTTGTCGGAGTACTTGAAACCCCCGCTGCTTTCCTTCCAGCACGGCTTGAAGCCGCAGGTGCCGCCGGCGGGAATCGCGTAGCTCGCGCTCAGGCGCGGGTCGCCACCGATCTCTTCCCAGATGCAGAACTGGTAGCTGGTCGTGGTTGTCGGAGTGCCGAAATCGCTCTTCGGTGTGGTGGCACCCGGCGTGTACTTCCACTGCAACCGGTTCTTCTCGCTGTTCAGACGACTGACGATCTGCACGCTCGCCTTGCCGGCGACGGTGGTCGCGCGGCAACCGATGAGCGGCTCGCCGCGGCACGGCTCGAAGCGACAGCTCGCGTCGCAACCATCGTCAGGAGCGAAGTTGCCGTCGTCGCATTCCTCGGCGCAGAGGCCTTCGACCGTGCCGTTGCCGCAGTTTTCGAGAAAGCCGCCGCACGTGCCCGCAACGCAGCGATCGTTGATGCTGCACGTGTTGGCGTCGTCACACGGCGTATCGTCGGGTTGGAATCCGTCGGCGGGACAGGCCGCGCTCGACCCCGTGCACTGCTCGGCGGCATCGCACTGGCCCG
>JBDSJB010000227.1:0-9034 GCA_039917665.1 Binatia bacterium | reverse complement strand
ACATTTCGGCCTTCTCGACGACGGTCACGAGAAGGCGGACAGCGGCGGGCGCTCCCTCTCGACGTGCACGGCACTAAAGCGTGCAGAACTCCTACGATTCGGGTGGGCCGGCGGTCAAGAACAAATGAAGGGCTCAGGGTATCGAACCGCACTCCGTTGACCGCGAGCGGCACGGTGACGATCAGCAAACCGTCGTTCGAGCCCTAAAACGACGCGAGCGCGGTGAAGGCGCCGCCCCATTCGGGCCGACCGGGGCGCGTATTGATCGGCGAACGCTGCGAAGCAGAGGCGTTCGTTCGAACTCGGGCACGATCGGCCGAGCCTGCCTTGACCGACCCGAGCATGCCGCTACCCTCCTCGGCGATGGCCTGGGACCCCGCACAGTATCTCGCGTTCGCCGATCACCGCCTGCGTCCGGCGATCGACCTGCTGCACCGAATTCCCCTCGAGCACCCCGCGACCGTCGCCGACCTCGGCTGCGGCGCCGGCAACGTGACCCAGCTCTTGCGGCGGCGTTGGCCGGCCGCGCGCGTGATCGGCGTCGACTCGTCGATGGTCATGTTGGAGCGCGCCCGCAGCACCGATCCGGGCGTCGAATGGCAGCTCGCGGATCTCCACACGTGGGCGCCGTCCTGCCCGGTCGATCTTCTCTATTCCAACGCCGCCCTGCACTGGCTCGACGACCATGACGCGCGCTTCCCCGCGCTGGTCGCGATGCTGGCTCCGGGCGGCGTGCTCGCGGTGCAGATGCCGCGGAATTTCTCGGAGCCGTCGCACACATCGCTCTACGACACGGTACGCGATGGTCCGTGGCGCGCACGTCTCGAGCCGTTGATGCGCGTCGAGCCGACGAAGCCAGCAGCGGACTACCATGCGCTCCTCGCTCCGCACGTGCACGAGCTCGACGTGTGGGAGACGACGTACCTGCAGTCGCTCAGCGGCGACAATCCGGTCGCCGAGTTCGTGAAGGGCTCGGCGCTCGGCCCGTTCCTCGAAGCGCTCGCGGGCGACGAGCGCACGGCGTTCGAGTCGGCCTATCGCACGCGTGTGAAAGCCGCGTACCCCGCGCGTGCCGACGGCACGACGATCTTTCCGTTCCGGCGCGTCTTCATCGTCGCACGCCGAGCCTGACCAGCAGCCCCCCGAGGAGAACCCTGGATGGACATCGGACGCATCGGCATCTGGACGGCGGCACTCGATCACCAACCGGCCGCACGCGCCCAAGAGGCCGCCGCCGAAATCGAAGCGCTCGGCTACGGCGCACTGTGGTTTCCCGAAGCGATGGGGCGCGAGGCGTTCACCAACGCCGCGGTGCTGCTCGCGGGCACGCGTCGCCTCACGATCGCCACCGGCATCGCCAACATCTGGGTGCGCGACGCGGCGGCGATGGCGGCGGCGCAGAAGACGCTGGCCGAGGCCTATCCCGATCGCTTTTTGCTCGGTATGGGCGTCAGCCACGCGCCGCTCGTCGGCATGCGCGGCCACGATTACGCGAAGCCGTTCAGCGCCATGCAGCGCTATCTCGACGGGATGGACCAGGCACCGTTCCTGGCCCTCGGACCGACGGAGGCGCCGCCGCGCGCTCTCGCCGCACTCGCGCCCAAGATGCTGCGCCTCTCGGCCGAGCGGACGTGGGGCTCGCACACCTATTTCGTGCCGCCCGAGCACACGGCACAGGCCCGCGCCGCGCTCGGTCCGGACGCGCTGCTCGCACCCGAGCAAGCCGTCGTCCTCGCCACCGACGCCACGACGGCGCGGACGATCGCGCGCGGCCACATGGCGATGTATCTGGCGCTGCCAAACTACGTGAACAACTTGAAGCGTCTCGGCTTCAGCGACGACGACGTCGCGAACGGCGGCAGCGATCGCCTGGTCGACGCGATCGTCGTCTGGGGCAGCGTCGACGACGTCGCGACCCGCGTCCGCGCCCATCACGACGCCGGCGCGAACCACGTCTGCCTGCAGGTGCTCGACGCCGACCCGCGCGCGCTGCCGATGGCGGGGTGGCGGGAGCTCGCCGGGTTATTGGCCTGATGCGGCGCGCCGGCGCGCGAGAATGAACAAGGAGATCCACGCGTAGGCCGACGACGCGGCATACGGGATCGCGATCGTCGACCAGAGCTCGCGCGTTCCCGCCAGGCGGTGGGCCGTGACGAGCAACCCGAGCACCGCGGAGCAGATCACGAGCGGCGGGACCACAAAGGCCGCGACTCCACGCCGACGGCTCGTCATCGCCTCGAGCGCCGTCTTCAGGGTGAACGTCACGACGGCCGACACGAGCGCTTGGACGAGGCCGGCCCGGAACGACGCGGCGCCGCCGTGCGCCCGATTCGCAAAGGCGGCCCAGCCGCCCATGACCACGATCGCGCCGGCCACGTGGGTCGAGGTCCGCTCGGCGAAATCGGGCGCGCGCTCTTCCAAGGATCGTCGGCTAGCGCGATCGGCCGCGCCGGTGCAATCGGCCGCGCTAGTGCCATCGGCTACGCCTTGCGGCGCCTCCGCACCCCGGATACGCAGCGCCGCACAGGAGGTTACACATGCACGCACCCATCACCGCGCTCTATGCCGGTCTGCTCGGGCTTCTCTATCTCGTGTTGGCCTTCCGGGTCGTCGCCGTGCGGCGGGCGACGTCGATCGGCCTTGGGGACGGCGGCAACGCCCTCCTCTTCAGCCGCATTCGCATCCACGGGCACGCTGCCGAGTACATTCCGTTCGCGCTCCTGCTCATGCTGATCCTCGAGATCAACGGCGGCTCGCCGACGTGGATGCACGCGCTCGGGATCGCGCTGGTCATCGGACGGATCGCACACGTCCAGGGGCTCAGCGAATCGGCGGGCACCAGCACCGGGCGCCTCGTCGGGAACATGCTGACCTGGGTCGTGATCTTGCTCGCCGCCGTCCGCAACATCGTCGGCTGACGCCGTGGTGAAGCTCGTCTACTGCCTCCGCCGTCGCGCCGACGTCGCCCCGGAGGAATTCCATCGGTACTGGCTCGAGGTCCACGGGCCCAAGGTGAAGGGCGTGGCGGCGGCGCTCCGCGCCCGTCGCTACGTCCAGAGCCACACGACCGCGCCGGAGCTGAACGCGATGTTCGTCGCGTCGCGCGGGCTCGGGGCGGCCTACGACGGCATCACGGAAGTCTGGTGGGATACCCTCGACGACGTCACCGCCGCCCTGGCGACGCCCGAAGGCGCCGCTGCCGGCGCGATGCTCGTCGAGGACGAGTCGCGCTTCATCGACTTCCCCCGGTCGTCCGTCTTCATGACGACCGAGCACGAGATCTTCTAGCGAGCCGCGCGAGCGAGCAACTCCCTACTGCATCTCCCCCATCACCCAGAGCGCCGTGTCGGCGGGGAGATCGGGTAGGAGCTGCAGGAACTCCTCGACGTTCTCGCCGGCGACGCGCGCCCCGAAATTCTCGCGCAAGAAGCCGTGGTAGTGCGTCGCGACCCGCTCCGAGAGCAACCCGCAGCGCCGCAGCGTCGGGATGACGAAGCCCTGCACCGGACCGAGACGCCGGCCGCGCGGCGCGTCCTGCATCAGCGCCTCGCGCTCGTCGTGCAGGCTCGCGAACAGCGCCGACGGGTCGACCCCGATCTCCGCCCAGATCTGCAGGAGCGTCGTGAAGAAGCCCTGGGCGTTCCGGTCGATCAGGCTGCGGGCGCACTCGAGGGCGAAGTCCTCGATCTCGGCCCGCTCCTTGTCGCCGAGGCACGGGACGCACCGCTCGATGTAGAGCACGCCGTACGCGTGGTGCCGCGACTCGTCGCGCGCGACGTACGTCAGCAGCTCCTTCAAGAGCGGCTCTTCGGTGAGGTTCCGCATCTCGCGAAAGGCGTAGAGCGCGAGCCCCTCCACGACGATCTGCATGCCGACCAGCTTCTTCATCCAGTCGCTGGTCTCGAGCGTCTGATCGAGGATGCCCTTCAGCGACGGCGCGATCGGCCGGATCTCGTCGAGCTTCTCGATGTAGCGCGCGAAGACCTCGACGTGACGCGCTTCGTCCATCGTCTGCGTCGCGGCGTAGAACTTGGCGTCGGTGTGCGGGACCGCGTTTACGAGCTGGGCGGCGACCATGAGCGCGCCCTGCTCCCCGTGGAGAAATTGCGAGAGCCGGAACGCCGCCGTCCGACGCACCAGCTCGGACGTGGTCTCCCTGGAGAGCGAGCGCCAGTACGACGTCTTCTCGATCGGGACCCCGACGCCGAGTGGCGTGCTCGCGAACTTCGCGAGGTCGATCGGCTTCTGCCAATCGAGGTCCTTGTCGCCGATCCACTGGGACTCGGCGGCCTTCACGTAGAGGTTCCGCAGCGCATCCACCTCGGCGTCGTAGTTCCATTGGTAGATGACCTGCATCGCCGTCGCGAGATCTGGTTCCTGGGTCGTCGTCTTCAAGGTAAACGCGCTCATGCGGAGCCTCCTGGGCGGCACGATGGAACGCCGACCATCGTCAATCAAGATGCCCCCGGCAGCGCCGACGACGCCTCGGGCAGGACCGACGCCGGGTGGGCCCGCGTGAACGCGGTGAGCGCCACGATGCTGAGAAGCGCACTGGCGGCCCCGACGACCCCGAGCGCCGGCTCGAGCCCGATCCGATCGACCAGCGCCCCGACCGGCGGGCCGCAGACGACGAAGGCGAGCCGGAAGCAGAGCGCAGCGAGCGAGAGCACACTCGCGCGGTCATCCGGGGGCGCGTCGGCCTGGATCACCGTCGTCAGGATCGGCGTCTGCAGGCCGCGCGTCGTCATGAAGCACAGGTAGAAAACCACCGCCCACGCGGTCGCGACGAACGCGAGCGTCAGATACCCGGTGACGGCCAGGACGGCGCACGCGACGAGCGTCGGACGCACGCCGAAGGTCTCGGCGACGCGTCCGCTCGCGAGCGACACGGCGGCGAGCCAGAGGTGCGCCGCGGCCCAGAGCGGACCGAACCAGACCGCGGCGATCCCGCGGCGCTGCATCCACGGCTGGATCAGCCACACCATCAGGAACGTCGAAAGGCCGAGCACGACGCTCAGGAGCATCGCGGTGCGGAGCCGGCGGTGACGGAGCGCGTGGAGAAAGACGTGCCACACGCGCGCGGCGTGTTTCGTTTCGACGGCCGTGACGGGGCGCGTGTCGCGCATGCGCGCCACCACCCCGATTCCCGCGAGCGCGACCGGCAGCTGCAGCCAGATGGGCAGTCGCGGTGCGAGCGCATACAGCCAGCCGCCGGCGGCCGCGCTCGCGGCCTCGCACACCTGCCCCGCGGCGCGCATGCGGCCGTCCCACCTTCGATAGGTGCCGACCTGCCCCGCCGCCGACAACGACGAGAAGAGCAAGGCGGCGTCCGCGCCCGAGATGCACGCATGTCCGATGCCGAGGACGGTCTCGGCGAGCGCGAGTCCCCAAAAGGTCGTCGCCAGTGCGAAGACGAGCCACCCAACGGCCCAGAGCACCGCGCCCGTCAGGAGCGCCGTCCGATACCCAAGACGGTCTGCGAGATAGCCGGAGGGAAACTCGAGCGTGACCGAGGCCAGGCTGAAGATCGCCTGCAGCAGCATGATCTCGGTCAGCGACAGACCCATCTGCTCGGTCCAGAAGAGCGTGATGATCGGAATCGGGAAGAGGACGAACGACAGGCCGCCGAAGGCGACGAGCAGACGCGGTGTTCGGAGGCCCTCGCTCAAGAGAAAGGAAGATCGTTCGAGACGGGGGATTCACTCATACGGGCCGCGCACGCTGGCACGCGGACGGCCGGGCGAGCAAGCGTTGGCCCGCTCGCCTCGCGGCCCGCCTTCGCATCGTGGCGGTCCTTCCCCTGCGGTCCGCCACCTCACGGAGATTTGCTCTCGCCCGCCTCACATGCCGAAGGTGCCGAGCACCTGCGCGATGCGTTCGCGGGTGTGCACGTCGGTGAACGGAAACGACTGGAAGAAGTCGGTCGCGCTGATCGTTCCCGCCCGCTGCCGGACGTTCTCCGCCCACGCCCCCGCCCGGACGCGATCCCCGTTCAACGCGTGCGCCGCGACCGCAATCACGGCGATCAGCACGTGGGCGCCCGGCGCGCGGGCGGCCCGCTCCGCCCACGCCGCGGCCGAGGCCTCGTCACCGCTGACGAGATGGGACAGCGCGCGCGTCGCGATCATGGCGTAGTGCAGCGGGTCGAGGGGGCTGAGCGCCATTGCCAGGTCGGCGTCCGTCCTCCCGACCTCGCCCCGACCGGCGATCGCGTTGGTCCACGCCCGCGCGTAGATGCCTTGGGCATAACTCGGGCTGAGGGCGGTCGCGCGCTCGACCCAGCCAAGACCCGTATCGAGGTCACCCGCGAGCCAGAAGCTCCGCCCCATCGTGAGATTCGCGAAGGGATCGAGGGGATCGAGCTCGACACTGCGCTCCGCGTGCCGGCGCGCGGACCGAACCTCCGCGGCCACGTCCGGCGAGTAGCGCAGGAACGCATTCTGGAAGTGCACGAACGAAAGTCCGGCGTGGGCGCGTGCAAAGCCGGGATCCTCGGCGACGGCGCGCGCGAAGAGCCGACCCGCCGCGGCGTTGTCGCCGCGGTGAAAACGAAACATGAGCTGCAGGCCGACGTGATAGGCCGACCAGGCGTCGAGGCTCTCGGGCGGGTCGAGCTGCGCCACCCGTGCCTCGTTCAGCGGGATCTGGAGCTCGAGCGCGGTCACGATACGCGCCAGAATCGTCGCGCGTGTCGCATGGACGTCGGCGAGGCTCGAGACGAAGCGATCGCCCCAGACCACGCCGGCGTTGCGCGTGTCGACCAATTGCACGGTGACGGCGAGCGTGGCGTTGCTGATCTCGACCACGCCCGACAGGCAGTAGCGGACGCCGAGCACCGCCCCGATCGGGACAAAATCCGGCGTCGCCGAGCGGAAGCGGAACGACGACCCGCGCGCGATCACGAAGAGCCAACGGAGCCGCGCGAGCTCGGCGATCAGCTCGTCGGGCAACGCATCGGCGATCGCGGCGTAGGGATTGTCCACCCCGAGCAACTGAAAAGGCAGCACCGCGATCGACGGTTTCGGCTCCGGGGCAGGCGGCGCGGACAGTGGGTCGGTGACGCGTACCCCGCCCGATGCCGCCGCTTCCTGCACCGTCGCCACGAAGCGAAAACCCTGGCCATGAATCGTCCGGATCGCACGCTGGGTCTTGCCGTCGTCGTCGAGCGCGCGACGAGCGGACTTGATGCGGCTGTCGAGCGCCGAATCGGAGACGACGCGGCCGTCCCAGACCTTCTCGATGATCTCCTCACGGCTGACCAGCCGCTCCCGGTTCTCGACCAACAGCAGCATCAGCGCGAAGACCTGGGGCTCGACCGGAATGACCGCACCGTCGCGCCGCAGCTCGATCTTCGACCGATCCAGCTCGAACCCGTCGAAGAGATAGAGCATCGCGGCCGCACCCATAGCCGATCCGCCGGGCGGCTCCTAGAAATCTCCAGCTCGTCTCCAGGTCGTCTCCAAGCATCGCGCGTGAGGCTCCTGCTACGAGCACGATCACGGTCGTCGGAACGTCTCCGGCACCGAATCACGCGAAGGAGAACACCATGCCACTCGTCACGATCGATGTGATCAAGAACGTCTTCACCCCGGACCAAAAGCAGGAGCTGATCGCGCGCGTCACCGAGGCGATGATCGCCGTCGAAGGCGAAAACATGCGCCCCGTCACCTGGGTGCGGATCAGCGAGTTCGAACAGGGCGACTGGGCCATCGGCGGGAAGCGCCTGCAGGCGACCGATGTGCATGCGCTGCAAGCCGGCAAAGCGGCCTAGTGCACCGCCGTTGAGATGCGATCAAGCATCCGGCGGTGGCTGCGAAGGATGGCGGCGGCAGGTTTGGTCCACGCGAAGGGCGTCGGAGATTTGTTCCACGCGCGGAGATAGGCGTTGAGGTGGTCGCGGAGTGCGCGGGTGCTGTGGTGGTCGGTGGTTGCGCCAAGCGCTTGTTTGGCGAGGATGCCGAAAAAGCCCTCGACCTGATTGAGCCACGACGCGCTGGTCGGCGTGTAGTGGAAGGTCACCTGCGGATGGTCCGCCAGCCACGCGCGCACGGCGGGCGTGCCGTGCGTGGCCGAATTGTCCAGGATCACATGGAGCGATTGGCGCGGATAGCGGCGCACGACCTTGGTCATGAAGGTGAGAAAGTCAGCGGCCGTGTGCGTGCGGCTCACGCGGTGCGTGACCGTGCCGGTGGCGACCTCCAGCGCAGCGTATAAATCGACGATGCCGTGGCGCTTGTAATCATGCGTATGACAGGCGGCGCGGCCCACGCGTAACGGGAGCGGCGGTTGGGTGCGCTCCAGCGCTTGGATCGATGTTTTCTCGTCGACGCTGAGCACGATCGCGTGCTCGGGCGGCTGCAGATAGAGCCCCACCACGTCTCGCACCTTCGCGGCAAACGCCGGATCGCGGCTCACTTTGTAGGTGCGCACCCGATGCGGCTTGAGCCCTTGCTGCCGGAGCACGTCCGACACGCAGCCGCTGGTGCGGCCGACCGCTTTGCCCAAGAGCCGTGTCGTCCACCGACTCCGCCCCGCGGGCGGCGGGGCGAGCGCCAGCGCGACGATGCGTTCGATCGTCGCCGCTGGCACCGCGTGATCCGTGCGGCCGGGCTTGGGCCGCGCCATCACCCCCGCCACGCCCTCCGCCACAAACCGTCGGCGGATGCGCGACACCTGCTCGGGCGTCAGATCGAGCCGCGTCGCGATCGACCGTCCCGCCTCGCCCGCCGCACTCAAGAGCACCACGCGCGCCCGCCGCACCAGTCCCGCAGGGTTAGCCGCGCGGGCGAGGATCGCCTCCAGCTCCCGATGCTGCTTCGCCGTGACCTTGACCACGTGTCGTCGTCGCATACTGCTAACGACGAACGGGCTCCATTGATCTTACATCGACGGCGGTGCACTAGTGCACCGCCGTCGAGATGTGATCAAGCATTCGCTGGCGGTGTTCCGACGGTGCAATGTTCCGCGGGGGCAATGCGGTCCCCTGCGACGGCCGCGGACGGGAAACGCGGACTGGGGCGGGGATCGTCGGCGG
>JBDSJB010000226.1:0-5595 GCA_039917665.1 Binatia bacterium | reverse complement strand
CGGAGGGCTCGCATCGCGATGTACTGCGCGGTCCACTCGCCGATGCCTGGCAGCGCCCGCAACCGCGCGATCGAACCGTCGAGATCCTGCGCGCGCTCGAAGAGGCGCGGGTCGCGCACGACGGCGGTGGCGAGTGCGGAGAGCGTCGTGGCGCGCGCTCGGGGCATGCCGAGGGTCGCGAGGTTGGCGTCGGCGAGGCGTTCGGGCGTCGGGAACACCATCGTCAGCCCGTCGGCGGCATCCGCGAGGCCCGCCGCCAGCGGCTCCCCGTAAGCGGCCACGAGCTTGCCGGCGAGACGACGCGCGCCAGTGACGGTGATCTGCTGTCCCAATACCGCCCGGATGGCGAGCTCGAAGCCGTCCCACGCGCCCGGCACCCGGAGCCCGGGGCGAGACGCGACGAGCGGCGCGAGCGTCGGATCGTCGGCGAGCTGGCGCGTGATCGTGCTGACGTCGGCGGCCAGGTCGAATACCCGGCGGATGCGCGTGATGATTCCCGGGAGGGCGCGCACGTGCGAAAAACGGATCGTCGCCGCGAGCGCGGTCCGACCCGCGATCGGCGTTACCGCGATGGTCCCCTGCGCGCCGTCGATCGCGATCGTCCGTCGATAGCGATCGGCCTCGACCACCTCGACACCCGCGATCGCGCGACCGGCGAGAAACTCGATCATGGCCGCCCAGTCGTACGGAGCCGCGTAGCTGAGCCTCAGCGTGATGGCCGCGGCTGGATCGCGGCCGCCAGCGCCGGCAGCCGCCGAGCGCCGTAGCTCGGACGGCGGTCGTCCGTAGAGCCCGCGGAACGTCGCGTTGAAGCGGCGGACACTCCCGAAGCCGGCGGCGTCGGCAATGTCCATCATGCCCATGCGAGTCTCGTGGATGAGCTGCTTCGCGAAGAGCACCCGGCGCGTCTGCGCGACCGCGATCGGCGAAGCGCCGAGATGCTGGGTGAAGAGGCGACGGAGCTGGCGCTCGCCGATCCCGAGCCGGAGCGCCAAGCGTTCGACGTCGGCATCGTCACCGTCGAGCGCGCCCTCCCCGATCAGCGCCAACGCTCGCGCGACCGTGTTGGAGGTGCCGCGCCAGGCCGCCAAATCGGGCGAAGATTCCGGGCGGCAACGCAGACACGGCCGGAATCCCGCCTCCTGCGCCGCAGCCGCGCTCGGATAGAAGTCGATGTTCTCGAGCTTCG
Source organism: Binatia bacterium (assembly GCA_039917665.1). Lineage (GTDB taxonomy): Bacteria > Desulfobacterota > Binatia > UTPRO1 > UTPRO1 > UTPRO1. The sequence continues at coordinate 4,406 of JBDSJB010000226.1, read as the reverse complement.
GCGTCCGGGCTGGGCAGATCGGCCGGCAGTAGATCCCCGTCGTGTGCACCCCAACGAAGATCCGCCCGTCGAAACGGGCGTCGCGCGCCCGCAGCGCCCGGTACAACGCCTCGCGATCCGGATTCGTCATGGGGCGGACTATGCCACCGGCGCCGACCGAAGGCTCGCCGTTTTCGGACGTGAATGACGGATGATTTCTCAGGTCCGACGTGTGACCAACGCCCGCCGTCAACCTGCCCTCGCATTCGGCCAAGCCGCGCCTTCGTGCTTGTCCGTGGCCACCGAAGGCTCTAGAGGCGTCCCATGCGCATTGCGATTGGTCTCTACCAGGAGTTCACGTCGCTCGACGTGATGGGCCCGTTCCAAGTGCTGTCCGGTCTGCCGAACGTCGAAGTCACGTTCGTCGCGGAGAAAGCCGGACCGGTGACCGACGACTCGGGCTTTCTCACTGTCACGGCCCAGGCCTCGTTCGACGATCTGCCGAACCCCGACATCCTGCTGGTCGGCGGCGGCCTCATCACGGGCACGCTGGTCCCGCATCATCCGATCGTGCCGTGGATCGCGCGCGCCCACCCGACGACGACGTGGACGACGTCGGTCTGCACGGGCGCGCTGCTGCTGGCGGGCGCCGGCATTCTGAACGGCGTCGAGGCGACGACGCATTGGGGCGCCCGCGACGAGCTCGCGCGCCTCGGCGCGATCCCGGTCACGGAGCGGGTCGTCCGGCGCGGCAAGATCATGACCGGCGCGGGCGTGAGCGCGGGCATCGACATGGCGCTGACGCTCGCGGCGGCCGTCGCCGGCGACGACTACGCGCGCACGCTGCAGCTCATGATGGAGTACGACCCTGCCCCGCCCTTCGACGCGGGATCACCCGAGAAAGCCGGGCCGGAGACGATGCAACGGGCGTTCACGGCGATGATGGATGCGATGCAGCAGCTCGCGGGGCGTAGTGCTGATCGGTGAGGCACGCTAGCGCCTCGGTTCGCGGGGGTGGTGGGTTACTTTTCCGCTCGTGAGTCTCGGGTGCCCTGCGCTTACAACTTGGCCGCGGCGTATCCGGCTTGGGCACACGCGTGGCGCTACTCGCTCCAAAGCAACCCACCACCCCCGCGCCGTACCGCTACAAACACAGAGCACGACACACCGCGACCCCGCCCGACCGACTGCATCTTATCGATGACGGCTGCGCTCACCGTCGGCCCTGACCTTTCGCGCCTTGTCGTGTGTGACGGTTGCCGGGCGGGTGGCGGTCGTTTTGGAGCGACGGGCGCCGCGCGTGTGCGCAGGGCGGATACGATGCGGCCAGTTGTACGCGCTGGGTGGCTGCAACTCCGGCGCGGAAAAATGACCCCCACCCGGCCCGCCCGCCGCTCCCGCCATCAAGAAACGAGAAGCTTCAGCGCGGACGGCGCGGCGGAGTGCGATCGACCGCCGCTGGTGCTGGCTCGGCGGCAGAGCGAAACTTGCTCGCCATGCGCTCGCGCAGCTCGTCGCGGGCGTCGCGGGCCGCTTCGTCTTTCGGGTTGGCGACCGCTGCCCGATCGAAGTACGCGAGCGCGCTCGGCTCGCGTCCTTCGCGAAGCGAGATCGTGCCGAGAGCCTTCAAGGCTTCGCCATCTTCGCGCAGCACTTCGTTGGCGCGCACGAAAAATGACGACGCGCCCGTGAGATCGCCGCGCTGATAGCAGGCTCGTCCGAGCCCTTTCAGCGCCGTCCCGTTCAAAGGGAAAATCTTGAGGGCTTCCTCGAGCTGACCGAGCGCGGCGCTCGGGCGCGCCCGCGCCGCGAGGTCGCGGGCCAGCCGGACGAGGTTGTCGCTCTCGGTTTGGAAGTCGGGCAGCTCGACGCGGACGCGCAGGCGCTGGCCTTCGACCTCGGCGCTCTTCACCGCGACTTTCGTGCCGAGATACTCTCGCAGGCCTCGACGCATCTCGACCTCGTCGCCGGGATCGAGGAACAGGCGGCCGAGCCCATCGTGCTTGTGATCTTCGAGATGAATCAGGAGGTCGAGGACTTTTTTCATGACGCTCCTCAGACCCGCTCGTAGGGATCGAATAGCTTCTTGTACTCGTCGAAAGCGAAACGGTCGGTCATGCCGGCGATGTAGTCGGCAACGACGCGCGCTTGCGGCTCGCCGTTCTCGATGCGCCGGTGCACGTGCGGCGGCATCTGATGCGGCTCGTCCATGTACGTGTTGAAGAGCTCCGTCATGACCCGTTGCGCCTTCGTGGTCATGCGCATTATGCGATGGTGGCGGTAAAGCTTGCCGAGCAGCACCTGCTTCAACTCGCTGTTCTGCTCGTGCATCGCGGGGCTGAGTCCCGCGAGCCGAACGCGGCAGGCACGCACGTCGGCGAGCGTCGTGATCCGATGCTCCTCGACACGCCCGAGGATCGCCTGGATCATGTCGGTCACCAACCCATCGATGATCCGGCGGACGGTCTGATAGCGCTGCACCGACTCGGTCGCGTCGGGGTGGGCGCGACGCACCCATTCACGCGCCTCCGCCCAGAGCGCCACGGGCGCGAGGTCGCGCTCTTCCAGCATCTCGGACTTCAACCCGTCGTCGATGTCGTGCGAGTTGTAGGCAATCTCGTCCGCGAAATCGACGATCTGCGCTTCCAGTACGGGTTGCACCCCGGGCGCGAACTGCTGCACCAACGGACGGTCGTACTCGGAGGAATGCTTGACGATGCCCTCGCGGACTTCCCACGTGAGGTTCAGGCCGGGAAATCCCGGATAGCGCTCTTCCAGAAGGTCGACGATGCGGAGGCTCTGCGCGTTGTGCTCGAAGCCTCCGTACGGCTCCATCAGCTTGTTGAGGACGCGCTCACCCGCGTGCCCGAACGGCGTGTGCCCGAGATCGTGCGAGAGCGCGACCGCCTCCCCGAGATCCTCGTTCAGGCCGAGGACGCGACAGAGCGTCCGCGTGATCTGTCCGGCCTCGATCGAGTGCGTGAGCCGGGTCCGATAGTAGTCGCCCTCGTGATTCACGAAGACTTGGGTCTTGTACTCCAAGCGTCGAAACGCGGTGCTGTGGATGATGCGGTCGCGGTCACGCTGGAACGGGGTGCGAAACGGGTGTTCCGGTTCCGGATGCACGCGGCCCTGACTGTCGGCGCTGCGCGTGGCGTACGACACCAGGCTTTCGCCCTCCCTGCGCCGGAGATCGTTGCGGAGACTGTCGAGGTTCATGGGAGGCTCGGAAAGAACGGTTCACCCTACACCACCCCTCGTAGAAGCTTCAACGAAGGCGTCCGATCATTCTGGGCTCCCGCGACGACAGATCCTGACTCCTCGGCCGTCCTGTGTTAGCGACGAGCGTAATTCCGGTGAAACGGCTCGCCCTCATGCTCATCGTGCTCCTCTTGCCACTCGTGTTCGTCGCCTTCGGGACGCCGGGGGCGGCGGACGACCGCGCGGAGATTCGCATTCCGCACCTCGACGGGAGCGGCACCGAAACGATCGTCGACGTGCATCCCAGCATCCCCGGCATCGGGGCGTTCGTGCGCTCGACACCCGACGCGATCCCGCAACCGGGCGAGGTCATCCTGCCGCCGGGCCCGAGCGCGACCCCGTCTGCTCCGATGCCCCCACCGCCGCCCGAATACTGAGCCGCGGCGCCTCCTCGTCAGAGCGCCGCGAGCGCTCCCGGCACGGTGTCTTTCGGACTGACGCCGTACCAGGCCCCAGTGATCTTGCCCTTCTCGTCGATCAGAAACGCGGACCGCACGATGCCCATGTACTTGCGGCCGTACATCGATTTTTCGCCCCAGACGCCGAAGGACTCGGCGACGGCGTGGTCGGTGTCGGCAAGGAGCGGAAATCCTAGCGAGTACTTGGTGTCGAACTTCTGCTGCGCGGTCGACTTGTCGGGACTGATGCCAACGACGTCGACGCCCTGCTTCGCGAAGTCGCGGCGCGCGTCGCGGACGCTGCACGATTGCGTCGTGCACCCCGGCGTGTCTGCCTTCGGGTAGAAATAGATCAGGAGCTTTCGGCCCTTGTGATCGGCGAGCGCGTGCGTCGCGCCGCTCTGATCGGCCAGCGCGAAGGACGGCACCTTGTCGCCGATTTGCAGCTTGCCGGCGGCTGCGGCTTTGGGCTTCGCCTTCGCGGCCGGCGTCTTCTTCATCGGGGACTTCATCGGGGCCTTCTTCACGGTCGTCTTTTCGGCAGTGCTCTTTGTGCTCTTCGTGCTCTTCGTCGGCATCCCCTCACTCCTCGTACGTGTCGATCATGGCCACGAGGTCGCGTTCGACCGCGGGCGTTTGGCCGCCGCTCGCGAGAAACCAGGACATACGACGCTCGGCGGCGGCGGTCGCGAGCGCTTGGTTGAAACAGTGGGCCTCTTCGAGCAAGCCGTCACGCGGCGACGGCTCCGCGGCGGCAACGGCGGCTTT
>JBDSJB010000225.1:0-5338 GCA_039917665.1 Binatia bacterium | reverse complement strand
GTCGTGCCCGGGCCGCGCGTCGTCAAACGGCGCGCGGTCGCGGCGGCCACGGCACGAAGCTGCTCGTCCGCGCGATGTAGTCGGCGTACGCCGGGCGCGTCTTCGCGAGCTTCTTCTCGAGCAGCGGGACGCCGGAGAGACGCGTGAGTAGGTAGGTCATGACGACTGGGCCGATGGCCGTCCAGGCGTGGCCTGGCGTCGTGAGCGCGAAGCAGAAGAGGCCCCACCAGACGACCGCGTCGCCGAAGTAGTTCGGGTGGCGCGTGTAGTACCAAAGGCCGCGGTCCATCACCGTGCCCTTGTTCGCCGGGTCGGCCTTGAAGCGGGCGAGCTGCAGGTCGCCGACGGTCTCGAAGAAGAGCCCGACGACCACGAGCACGGTACCGAGCGCGTCGAGCACCCCGAGCGCGCTCGGCGTCGGCGCCGAAACCGCGAGCTGCACCGGCAGCGAGATCACCCACATCAGCACGCCCTGCAGACCGAACACCACGACGAGACTGACGAGCCAGAAATTGGCGCCGTAGTGCCGTCGCATCGCTTGGTAGCGATAGTCCTCGCCGCCGCCCCAGTTGCGCCAGCAGAGATAGACGCCGAGCCGAACGCCCCAGGCCGTCACGAGCGCGGTCACGAGCCAGGCGCGGGGCCCGAAACCCGCGCTGGTGGCACGTGTCCAATGCGCCACCATGACGAACCCGAGCCCCCAGAAGATGTCGACGATGCTGACGTCGCGGATCGCCAGGCTGAGGAGCCAGAGCGCGAGCATCGCCGCGATGATGAGTGCCGCGGTCGCGGCGAGCGTCGAGAGCACCATCTCCGAACGGCATGGCAGACGGACACGACCGCCACAACCTAGCGCGCGTCGACCTGCTTCGCGGCCGCCGCGACGACGATGATCGCCGCTCCCAGCGGGGCTGTGTCGCAGTCGCGCGTGGCTGCCCCTGTGCTAGGGGAGGCGCGTGGCGGAGCGCGTAGGCGTGGAGTCCGGAGCTGATCCGCGTGATCGCCTCGTCCGCGAGCTCGGCACGGTCGACACGACGATGCTGGTCGTGTCGTCGGTCATCGGCTCCGGCATCTTTCTCACGCCCGCCGCGATCGCGGGCTTGTTGCCACACCCAGGGCTGATCCTCGCGGCCTGGCTCGTCGGCGGATTGCTCTCGCTCGCCGGCGCGCTCGCCAACGCCGAGCTCGGGGCGATGTATCCGCGGGCCGGCGGCGACTACGTGTACCTGCGCGAGGGTTATCATCCGGCGGCCGGGTTTCTCGTCGGGTGGCTCAGCTTCTTCGTGATCTATGCCGGGACGGTGGCGTCGCTCGCCGCGGCATTCGCCGAGGCGGTGGCCCCGCATTTCGGGCTCGGTCCGATCGCCGTGGTGGTGCTGGCGATCGTGGCGACCGTCGTGACGTCGGGGATCAACTACGTCGGCGTCCGGCGCGGCGTGCAGGTGAACAATTGGAGCAGCTACGTGAAGCTCGCCGGCGTGACGGTGTTCGTCGCGGCGGCGGTGGTCGTCGGGGGCGGCGACGCGACGCGACTTGAACCGCTCGTCGCCGGCGCAACGAGCGCGGCGCCGCTCGCGGCCTTCGGGCTCGCGCTCTCGCCGGTGCTGTTCACGTATCTCGGGTGGAACGCGCCCGTGTACGTCGCGAGCGAGATCCGTGATCCGGCGCGGACGCTGCCGCGATCGCTCTTCGTCGGGCTCGGGCTCTGTACGCTCGCCTACCTGGCGCTGAACGTCGTCTATCTCTACGCGCTGCCGCTCGCGACGCTCCACGCCGAGCCGAACGCCGGTGCGGCGACGGCGCACGCGCTCTTCGGGCCGACGGCCGGCCGACTGATGAGCATCTTCGTCATCGCGTCGATCCTCGGCACCCTGAACGCGACCATGCTCGTCGGCCCGCGCATCGCCTACGCGATGGCGCTCGACGGCCTCTTCGTCGGCGGCGCCCACGAGGTGCATCCCGAGTATCGAACGCCGCACCGGGCGATCCTCGTGCAGGCGATCGTCGCGATCGTGCTGCTGCTCGTGCTGCGACGGTTCCCGAGCGTCCTCGACTACACCACCTTCGCGATCGTGCTCGCGACCATGGCCGACACGATGGTGCTCTACCGTTTGCGACGTCTTCGACCCGAGCTCCACCGGCCGTATCGCGCCTGGGGCTACCCGGTGGTGCCCGCGCTCTATCTGATCGCGAATGCGGGCGTGGCGCTCGCGATGCTGATCGGACGCCCGCTCGAGTGCGCGATCGGGCTCGGGGTGTTGCTGGCGGGGTGGCCTTTCTATCTCTGGCTACGCCGCCGCTAGCGTGCTCTGAGTTCTCCGCTGGCGCGCTCTTCACCTAGCGACGCTGTGGCACGAGCCCGCGCGCGGCGAGGTGGTCGCGCACGAGCGTCGCCACCAGTCGATCGCCCTCCGCGTTGTGGTGGCCGTCGGTCGATGCGAGCAACTCCGGGTATGGGCCCGCCCCGAGATGCGCGGCGAGTCCGGGCGCGAGGTCGAGGTGGTCGATGCCGCGTCGGGCGAGCCCAACGTCAGCTCGTGCGTCACGCTCGAGCCGGTCTTCACGTGCAGCTCCAGAGCTCGCAGCGGGAAACACGACGCCGAGGCAACGCTCGTCGCGCGCGCGGCCCTCGTCCGCAAAGCGTCGTACACGGGGTGGCGTCGCGCACGCCACCCCGTGTACGGCCTCCGTCAGCTCAATCGGCGGAGCATACGCCCCAACTCGGGCACGGCACGCCCGCACCCGCCTGACAGCTCGTGCCACGTCGATTGCACGATTTTGGGCGGCTTGCAGGACACGAGGTCTGCGCAGTTGGCCGGCGGTTCGGCCCCATCGCGGGGGCCGGACGTCGTGCCGGTGACGGATGACCGCCGGAGCAGCAGTGCGCCTTTCCGGCACGGACCCTCCACCAACGTTCCCGACCCGGACAACGCGCCGACCACCGTCGCGGTGATCGTGGAATCGACGATCTTCGTCGCCGCGCCGATCGTCCCGTACCAGGGGCCGTTGAACGGTGACTCGCAGCAGCGAGAGCTTGTCGAAGGCCGCGATGCCGATGCCGCCGGTCACCGCGACGTCGACGTCGATCACCTTCAAAGATTTCGACCCGCCGATGCCGCTGCCGGCCCCGGTGATCGTCCCGGGTCCGACGATTTTGCAATTGCCGGAACACAGGATGCCGTACCCCGGTGGGGTCACCAGGGTGTGCCCATTCAGATCGAGCGTGCCGCGACCGATCACGATGCTTCCGTTCACGACCTCTGCCGCGCTGCAATCCAGATCGCGCCCCAGCGTGGCATGGCCAAACACGTATTGCGGGTTGCAGGTGGTGATGACGGTCTCGTAGGCGTGTGCGGAGCCAGCGAGCAACAGGGTGCCGACGAGGGCGGCGATGCGCGTCCCGATGCGCGCGCAGGGAAGGAAAGTCATGGGGGCTCCCTTGTCGACGTGGGGTTGTGTACGTCGGTACGGCACCGACGCCGAAGTCTCCGTACCGGCACCGACGGGCGCGGATCAACCAAAAATGCTTGCCAGGCTCCTTGGTGCCTCGGACCGGCTCAAAGAGTTCGACCGGGCGTTGGTCCGCCGCGCGTCGCGTCCGGGCCTCGGGCGCTCGTCAGGCGCTGCGACGGGCCTCGGCGACCGGACTCGGCACGGCGACGTCCTCGCGGCGCACCCGGCCACGGACCTGCTCCAGTGCGAGATACGCCGCCGGCACCACGAAGATCGTGAGCACCGTCGAAAACACCATGCCGCCCGCGACGGCGACACCGAGCGGGGCGCGCAGCTCGCCGCCGGCGCCACTGCCGATCGCGATCGGCAGGATGCCGACGACGGTCGCGATCGCGGTCATGAGGATCGGGCGGAAGCGGGTGACCGACGCTTCGAGCGTCGCGCTCATGAGGTCGCGGCCCTGCTCGCGGAGCTGGTTCGCGAACTCGACGATCAGGATGGAGTTCTTGGTGACGAGGCCGATCAGCATGACGAGGCCGATCTGGCTGAAGAGGTTCAGCGTGTTGCCCGTCAGCCGAAGCGTCAGGAGCGCGCCCGTGAACGAGAGGGCGACGGCGATCATCAGCACGCCCGGGTGCCAGACGCTCTCGAACTGTGCGGCCAGCACCAGATAGATGATGACGATGGCGAGGAGGTACGCGAACGCGAGCGCGTTCCCCGACTCGTAGAAATCCTCGGACTCGCCGGAGAACGTGAGGCGATAGCCGGGCGCGCCGCCGATGATCTCGGTGGCGAGCCGCTTGATGCTCTCGAGCGAGGCGCCGAGCGGGACGCCCGGTAGCAGCGTGGCGGAGAGCGTCGCCGAGCGCAGACGGTCGAAGTGGGGGAGGCCGCGCGGCGCCGTCGATTCGCGCACGCGCACGACCGATTGGAGCGGGATCAGGTCGTTGTTCTTACCTCGCACGTAGAGCCCGAGCAGCTCGCCGGGCCTCCGACGGAACGCTTTCTCGAGCTGCACCATCACCTTGTAGGTTTCGCCGTCGAGCTTGAACGTCGAGAGATCGAGGCCGCCGAGCAGGATCTGCAACGTCGACGCGATCGCGCGTACCGACACGCCGAGGTCGGCGGCGCGGTTGCGGTCGATGTCGACGACGAGCTGCGGCTTGTTGAGCACGAGATCGCTCCGGACGTTGACGAAGCCGGGGAGCTCCTTGGCACCGGTCACGATGTCGTTCGCAAAGCGCGCGAGCTGCTCGACCTCGGGACCCTGGACCACGAGCGAGACCGGGGTCGCGTCGAAACTGGTGCCGAGCGAGGGCGGATTGATCGGGAACGCCAACATGCCGGCGACGCGATGGAGGCGCGGGAACAGCCCGCCGACGATCGCTTGCTGGGAATGCTCGCGGTGCTCCCAGGGCGACAGGGTCACGAACATGGCGCCTTGGTTGACGACGCCCGGCCCCTGATTGCCGAGCGCGACGACCGAGAAGCCCTTGTCGACGTCCGGCGCCGTCAGGACGATCTCCTCGACCTGGCGCTGGTAGCGGTCGGTGTCGGTGAGCGTGCTGCCCTCGGGCGACTCGGTGAGGACGAGGATGTTGCCGCGGTCGGCCGTCGGGACGAACTCGCGCGGCGCCACCTGCAACAGCCAGAGACCGAAGACGAACCACGCGACGCCGAACACGAGGCAAGCCCGCCGATGCGCGAGCGCGACGACGAGGAGGCGCCGGTAGCCGGCGGTCAGGTGCTCGAGGCTGTGTTCGAGCCAGAGCTTGATGCCGTGCTCCGCCGCCGCCGGACGCACGAGCCGGGCGCACATCATGGGCGCCAGCGTCAACGCGACGAAGCCGGAGATCGCGACCGACGCGGCGACGGTGACCCCGAA
>JBDSJB010000224.1:0-6094 GCA_039917665.1 Binatia bacterium | reverse complement strand
TCACGTGGACGGCGCGATCGTCGTCGGCTTCGTCGATCGCCGCGGCGAGCTCGTCGCGGAACGCCGGCGTGATCGTGTTGTACTCGGCGGGACGCGCGAAGATGATCGAGCGCACGCCGGCTTCGGTCTCGGTGCGAATGGCGGTCATACGCACTCCGTCATGCCTCGCCCCAGCAGCGGGCAAGCGCGAGCGGGGTGGTCGCGAAAGGCTGGGCGGTGATCTCGCCGCTCCCGGTTTGACGAGCGATGCGCGCAAAGCTCTGCGCCTTCCAGCGGGACACTTCGATCCCACGTGCGGGCGGGTCGACGAACCAGAGATGACCAATGCGGCCGCGAGCGTCGATCGTCATCCTTGGGCCACGATCCACACGCGTCGTACTGGCGGACCGCACCTCGCACACCCAATCGGGCGCAACGCTGAAGGCAGCGATGTCGGGAACGTCGGCATGCGCGCTCGGCGCCAGCCCGCGGGTCGGGAACGAGGACATCGTCGCCAACCCGCAACTCGGGCTCATACAGAATCCCGCCATCCCCCCGGCATGGCACCCGAGCCCGGCCGATTGCAGCGGTCGAAGAGCACGCTCCGGATCGCCGACCCAGCGAGCGCGTGGGGCGACGCCGAGCCGATCGTCCTCGGTCGCCTTCCGACGGGGTTGCGACATGCGCGTCGCTTATCACGCCGTGGACAGGACGAAACAGTCCGCAGCGCCGCGGTCGAGCGCTCGAGCGAGCCGGAGTTCCGTGGCAGACCCGCAGGTCCGATCGACAGCGCTCGGCCACTACCCACTCGGAGCGATGCCGCCGTCCAGCTCGGCTGGCATGGCCGCATCTCGTGGCTGCGTCTCCCGAGACCGCCTCTCGCGACGCCCGCCGAGCCCCCGTAGCCTCCCTGGGTACACGCCCCGACTTCTTTCCTACCCGCACGCGTGCGAGGCGCGGCTTGAGTAGGGCGCAGAGCCGGGTGACGATCTCGGCGATCCCTGGCGCGGCGCCGGCTCGACCCGACGGCGGTTCCTGCGCTATCGACGTCCCGTGGCAGCGCCGGACACCGCTCGGCCGTACGCTGGCCCCGACGTCCAGGATCCTCGGTACCGAAAGGGGCGCTCCATGCGTCGATCGTCATCTCGTCAGGCCCGAACTCTGGCGGCGCTCGTACCGGCCGTGCTGCTCATCGGGACCGTCGCCTCCGAGCGCCCCCTCTACGCCGAGCCCGCCCCAACTGCACCGAAGGCGTTGACGGCACCGCGATCGGGGCTACTCGTCGTCGCGCCCGGCGCGGGGCTGCAGGGGGCCGTCGTCGTCTTCACGCGCCCGAGCGGCACCGAGCGCTTCCGCCTCCTGCCCTACGGGAACGAATTTCGTGGCGGCATCCGGGTCGCGGTCGGCGACGTCAACGGCGACGGCAGCCCCGATGTGGTCACGGCTCCGGGCCGGGGCTCGTCGGAGGTGCGGATCTTCGACGGCGCGACCGGCTTGCCGCTCAGCGCTTTCTTCGCCTACGACCCGGCATTCAAGGGCGGAGTCTTCGTCGCGGCCGGCGACGTCGATGGCGACGGCAAAGCGGACATCATCACCGGCGTCGGCGGCGGCAAGGGCGGGCCGCACGTCAAGGTGTTCAGCGGGAGCGACGGCAGCGTGCTGCGGAGCTTCTTGGCCTACGAGGCCGCGTTTCGCGGCGGCGTGCGGGTGGCGGCCGGTGACGTGAACGGCGACGGCGCGGCCGACATCATCACCGGGCCCGGCAAAGGCAAGGAAGGCCCGCACGTGAAGGTCTTCAACGGCACCACCCTCGCGCTGCTTGCCGACTTCTACCCCTTCGATCCCGCCGCCAAGAACGGGGTCTTCGTCGCCGCCGGCGACGTCGACGGCGACGGCACGCCGGACGTGGTCACCGGACCCGAACGCGACGGCGATCCGCACGTGCGCGCCTTCAGCGCCACCGGTGTCCCGCTCGCGAGCTTCTTCGCCTACGACCGCACGTTCCGGAGCGGGGTGCGAGTCGCGGCCGGCGACATCGACGGCGACGGACGCGCCGAGGTCCTGAGCGCGCCGGGCAAGGGTAAGCTCGGTCCCCGCATCCGCATCTTCGACGCCGCCACCAACGGCACGTCGCCCGGGGGCGAGATCGTCCCCTTCGATCCCACCTTCACGGGGGGTGTGTTCGTGGCCGCCGGCAACTGAGCGCGCGTCTGAACGATCATGGCAGGCACCGCTATCACCTACACGACGCGGAACGACGAGACGTTCGACGGCTATCTCGCGGCCCCGGCAGGTACCGCGCCGGTGCCGGGCATCCTGCTCATCACGGCCATCTTCGGCGTCGATCGAGAGATGCGTGAGCTGGCGGACGCGTGAGCTGGCGGACCCGTGAGCTGGCGGACGCGTGAGCTGGCGGACGCGTGGGCGAGCGATCGCTTTCTCGTTTCCGTCCCCGACATCTTCTGGCGCCAGATCCCCGGTCCGACGGCCGACATGACGGTGGCGTTCGAGCGCTACGGGAAGTTCGATCCCGCGCAGGGCATGATCGACATCGCGGATCTGGTGCACGACCTGAAGGCGCGGCCACGGTGCAACGGCAAGGTCGCGATGCTCGGCTTCTATCTCGGCGGGCGCTATGCGCTCCTCGGCGCGGCGCGGCATCGATGCCGCCGCCACCTACCACGGGGCCGGAATGGGACAGCACCTCGACGAGGTGCCCACGATCACCTGCCCGGTGAGCTTCCACTTCGGGGCCGAGGACCCCATCGCGCCGATGGACGAGGTGCGGGCCCTCGAGCAGGCGTTCGCGAGCCACGCCAACGCCGACATCGGCGTCCACCTCGGCGTCGGCCACAATTTCGCGATGCCGTACAAGCAGGGTTCTCACGCCACAGCAGCCGCGGAGTCGCGCGCCCGGGTATTGCGCTGCTTTCCGTCCCTGACCTTGACGGTCCGCGACCAGACGACGTAGGCCGGACGCGAGCCGCGGCTCTCACGCCCATCCTTCATGCGCGCCATCGTCATGCGAAACGCGACCCTCGTGGTCGACACCGTCCCCGATCCCGAGCCCGGGCCGGGCGAGGTCCTCGTCCGCACCATCGCGTGCGGCATCTGCGGCTCGGATCTCCACGCCCTGCAGCACGGTCCCGAGCTCGTCGCGGGCCAGCGCGACATGGGGGTCCAACAGCTGGTCGACCTCGGACGCGATTTCGTTCTGGGGCACGAGTTCGCCGCCGAGGTGCTCGACTATGGTCCGGGGACCGCGCCGTCGCTCCCCGTCGGCACCCCGGTCTGCAGCGTTCCGCTCCTGCCACGGGCCACCGGCCTCGAGGCGATCGGTTTCTCGAACGCGGCACCCGGCGGCTACGGCGAACGCATGGTCCTCGCCCGCGACCTGCTGCTCCCGATTCCGAATGGACTGCCCCCGGCGCTCGCGGCGCTCACCGAGCCGATGGCCGTCGGCGTCCATGCCGTCGGGCTGGCACGCCTCGGGCCGCACGACGTGCCCCTGGTGATCGGCTGCGGCCCCGTCGGCCTCGCGGTGATCGCGGCCCTGAGACTGCGTGGGGTGGCACCGATCGTCGCCGCCGACTTCTCGCCGGCGCGCCGTGCCCTCGCGGAAACGATGGGCGCCCACATCGTCGTCGATCCGGCCGTGACGTCGCCCTACGCGAGCTGGGAGGACGCAGCGGTCGCCGCCACGCCCGAACAGGCCGGCCCCCGGAACCTCCTCATCCCGAGCACCCGGCCGCTCCGACCCGCCGTGGTGTTCGAATGCGTCGGCGTGCCCGGGGTCATCGACCAGATCGTCGGCGGCGCTCCGTCGTACGCGCGCATCGTGGTCGTCGGCGTGTGCATGCAGCGCGACGCGTTCAGACCGCTCCTCGCCCTCGGCAAGGAGCTCAATCTGCAGTTCGCGTTCTACTACACCCCGGAAGAATACGCCGAAACGCTGGCGGCGCTCGGCGACGGGCGGATCGACGTCGCGCCGCTGGTGACCGGCCGCGTCGGGCTCGACGGCGTCGCCGGCGCCTTCCGTGAGCTGGCGACGCCGGAGCGCCACGCGAAGATCCTGATCGAACCCCATGGGTGAGCCGATGCTTCCGCGCCGCGTCGTGTCGTCGCCGGTGACATCGACGGCAGGTGACTGACAGCGCGCGCCGGCGCGGATCTGGTCATCCATACCGCCGCGCTCTCGTGGCGCATCAACTGCCTCGGGACGCGCCACGTGCTGGATGCCGCCGCCCGCGCCGGTGTCGGACGGCCGGTCCACCTGTCGTCTATCGTCGCGTTCGGCTTCGACTACCCGAACGGCGTCCCTTACGTCGACACGAAGATCGCGCGCGAACAGACCGAGCTGCATACGCATGCGGCCGGCGAGGTCTCCCGAACCATCGTTCGGCCGGGTGACGTCTACGGTCCAGGCTCGCACTTCTGGACGGTGTCACCCATGGGCGCGATCACGGCCGGACGCCTCGTCCTCCCGGCCCCATCTCCTCACCGAGAACGCGCTCTAGGCGGGGCAGCCTTCCGAAGCGTCCCAGCAGCGATCGCCAGCGCCGGCAGCCTCATTGCGGCTGGCCGGTGCACGTCGGCGGACCGCAACGACCAGGCTGCGGACCTCCGCAGCACGTTTGCAAGTAGCAACGCTTACCTGAGGTCGAGCAATCCGCGGCGGCAGAGCATGGCTGCGCCGTATTGCAGTCGAAGTTGTTGACGCAGAGGCCTACGCCATCCGTAGACTGGAGACACACGCAATCGCCGGGGAAGAGAGCACCGCCGCTCCTCACCTCCTCAAGCGTCTGCTATCGACGGAACTTCATCGGCTACTCTGACAGGAGGAAGGATAGAGATGGAGTCCCGCCTCATCATGGTCGTGACACTTGGCTTGTTTCTCGGGGCCAGTGGGCCCGTCGCAGCGACGACGATAGGTAGCCCGCTGCTCGACGTTGGCAACGGTGCGGTTTTCTACTGCTGGCTGTCGAACCTTGGGACAAAAACGGTCCAAATCCAATCGGCGAAGATCCTCGACAAGGTCGGAAATGATCTCGCTTTTGCCGACAGCTGCTCGCCGGCGCTTGCGCCGGGCCTTAGCTGCTCCTTGTCCGCTCCCACCGCAAGAGCGCGCGCGGTGGTGGAGGTCAAAGGGACTGCAAAAAACCTTCGTGCTCTCTGCATAATGACCGACCCGACCGACACGCCGCGGGCCTTCGGAGAAATGCACTGACCGCGGGGAAACGTCTCGACCGAAGAGATCTGTATCAAACGGAGCGCGCGAGCGGATCGCAGCCTCGGCCGACCGCGCCGCGGCGTCCTCGAGCGCGGCGGCTTCCCGGGCGTCGAGCAGCCTCGCTGTGCCGAGCGACCGTACAAGCACGAACCTCCGCGTTTGGGCCAGATGGCACCCTCCGTAGGGCACACCTTCGGCGAAACCCTTTGGACTAGGCGCTGGCCGCCGCGACCCGCGAGCGTCCCGATTCCTCCGTCAGCTGCTCCTGCGTGAAGTGACCGGGACGCGCGACCGAGATCCGCTCGCCGGTATGGGCGCGGCTCACCATGCGCTCGAAGTGGCCGATCCGGCTTTCGAGGAACGCCGAGTGCACGCCGCCGCGAAAGCCGTGCGCGTGCAGGCCGCGCTGCACCCGTGTCACGACGCCGATGTCCTGCTGGTTGGTGCGGTCGATCGCGTCGCGGCGGAAGTCGCGGAGCGCCGCGAGGTCACCGCCGAGATCGAAGCTGCGCGCGACGAGACGGATGCGCTCGGGTCCGAGGGGATCGATGCGCAAGTACGAGAACTCGGCCGGTGCGAGCACGGGAATGAGATTCGGGAAGACGTGCCCGAAGCGGACGTAGCCCTGCTCTTCCGCGGAGAGGTGCGGCAGCTCGGGAATCATCTGCTGATAGTCCGCCTTGATGAAGGCGTGGGTGTAGCTCGCGTGCTCCTCGAAGTGCTGGCGCGCGCTCTTGGTCTCGACGAAATCGTTCAGGACGTCGTGCACCACCGCGACGTGGTACCCCTCGAGCCCGTTCTCGACGTAGATCTTCCAATTCACGTCGACCTCGTAGGTGTACTCGAACGCGAGCTCGAGGCGGTCGCCGCCGTGCCGTGCCATGG
>JBDSJB010000223.1:0-6857 GCA_039917665.1 Binatia bacterium | reverse complement strand
CAGGCGATCGTCGACAGCGGCAATGCGATTTTGGATGTCTGGTACGAGGACGTGTTCGATCCGGAGACGCCGATCGAGGGCAAGGAGGCGATGCTCGCCACGATCTTCGAGTTCCTCGGTTTGCATCCCGGGTTGCGGCCGCAGCAGCGCGACCAGGTCCGACTCCTCTTTCATCCCGACGACGGGCCCTTGAACTCCGCCGCCACCTACCGTCGCATCCCCGGCATCGACGACGTCGAAGCGCGCTTCGGCTCGGATGCGACCGGCTACCTCTTCCGCTGAACCCACCGTGACCGACGCGACACCTCGCCAGGCCGTCATCCTCGCCGCCGGATTCGGACGTCGGCTCGAAGAAGCGCGCGCGCGACCGAAGGCCTTGGTCGAGATCCACGGGCGCTCGATCCTGGAGCGCGCAATCGCGGCGCTCGAACGTCATGGCACGCGCGCGATCACCATCGTGATCGGCCACCACGGTGCGCAGATCGTCGACTACGTCGCGGCGCGGACGGGCAGCGCTCGGATCGACGTCGTATGGAACCACGACTTCGCGACGACCGACTCGGCCTACTCGCTGTGGTGCGCCCGCCAATCGCTCGGCGCAGGGGCGATCGTCATGAACGGCGACGTGGTGGTGGCGGATCGGGCCCTGCACGCCGCGATCCCGACCCGGCGCGAGCAATCGCTCTGGCTCGGCACTCGGGCACAGCCGGGCGACGACGGTTGGATGCTCGCGCTCGGGCCCGACCGGCGCGTGCTCGGGCTGGAAGTCGTCCGAAGCCCCGCGGCCAGGATCGACGCGCATCTCCTCAAGTCGGCCGGGGTCCTATCGTTCTCGGCCCGCGACGGGAGGAGCCTTGCGAGCTGGCTCGACCGTGCGGTCCAGAACGGCCACATCGACTGCCACTTCGACGAGATCCTGCGCCGGCACCTCGTGGAAATCGAGCTCGAGGGCGCCGAGATCGACCGCTCGTCCTGGGCCGAGATCGACTATGCTGCGGATTTGCAGCGGGCGCGGCAGGTGTTTGCCCCCGAGGCCCGGCGCGGCGGCGACGGTACCCGTACGTGAGAGTCGAGCTCTATCTCGTAGACGCCATGGAGGTGGCGAGCTTCGTCCCGATCTGGCGCGCGCTCCGCGCCCGCGGGGTCGACGCCCGGATCGTGGCGGTTCCCGGGGCGGACCATGCGGGGACGGCGGGCTGGTTCGATCACGCGAACGCGAGCCGCCTCCTGCGCGCCGCCGACGTCCCCTTCGTGGAGCAGGCCGACCCCGACAGCGATCTCGCGATCACGACGCAACGCCCGTGGATCCTGCGTCAGTATCGCCGGCTCAAAGCGCGCACGATGTATGCCGTCGGCTTCTACGAGATGGACGGCTTCCAGGCGGAACGGATCCACGGGTTCGACGCGGTCTTCGCCGTCGGCGCGCACGCGCGCGGCGCGCTGTCGCGCCACCTCGATCCGAGCCGGATCGTCGTCACCGGCTATCCCAAATACGACGCGTTCTTCCGTGACCCCCCGAGCCGACGCGCGGTCCGAGAGCGGCTCGGATTGCGGCCGACGGAGCAGGTCGTGTCCTACGCCCCGACCTGGCACGAGAAATCCTCCATCGACTCGTTCGCGGACGCCGTCGGAGCGATCCCGGGGACGCTCGTGGTCAAACCGCATCATTGCACCGCGCGCTTCGAGCCGTCCCGCATGGAGGCGCTCGCACGCATCACCGGATCCGTCGTGGTGTCGATCGACGAGCCTCTCGCGGATGTCGTGCTTGCGTCCGACCTCGTCATCGTCGATGCCAGGAGCGGCGTCCTCGCCGAGGTGCTTCTGGTGCAACCCGAGCAACCAATGATCCTGCTCTGCCCGCCGGACGACCAGGGCCTGGCCCGCGTCGATCCGCGGCTCGGCGCGCTCTGCCCGATCGTCAGCCGACCGGCGGATCTCGTCCCGGTCGCGCACGAGCTCCTGCAGCAGGGCCGCGCAGGAACGGACGGCGCCGCCCGCCGGAGCGCCGTCGACGAGCTCTTCGCCCATCGCGACGGCTCGGCTGCAAATCGCACCGCCACCGCCATGATCGAGCTCGTCGCGCAGTCGGGACGGCAGGGATGACCGACGCATCCGAGATGGGCGGCGACCTTCCCGCCCCCGGCCTGCTGCACGACCTCCGCACCCTCGGGCAGAACGCCCGCTGGGCCCTCGCCCGGGCGCGGCAGCGCCATCACCGGCTCTTCGTGACGCACGGGGTGGTGATGCTGGCGCAGAGCTTGATCCCGGCCGGGCTCGCCCTCGCGATCCAACACCTGGTCGACAGCATCACCCGCGTGGCGACGCATGCCGAGCCCGGCACGGGCATGGTCTTTTGCTGGGTCGCCGTCGCGTTCGCCGTGTCGCTGGCCGAGGTGCTCGCGGGCGCGGGCAGCCGCTACCTCGATCACCGCTGGGTCGACGAGACCAATCTGGACATCACGAACGACGTGCTCCAACACGCGGCCACCCTCGAGCTGCAGTATTTCGAGGACCCCGCGTTCCAAGACACGATGAGCCGACTGCAAAGCGGCGTCGCGCGCAATTTCTCGGCGTTCGTGAGCCGTATCTTCGGTCTCGCGAAACATCTGCTCCAGATGCTCTCGCTCCTCGCCCTCTTGACGGTGATCGAGCCCTTGGTGCTGGTGGCGCTCGTCGTCGTCGCCCTGCCCTACCTCGGCTTCCAGTGGCGTCTCGTCCGCTCGCGGTACGGGGAAGAGGTCCGCCGCACGCGCCGCGTGCGCTGGACCAACTACTTCGTCAATCAGCTGACGAGTCACGAAGCCGTCCCCGAGACCAAGCTGCTCGGGCTGGCCCCGCTCTTCCTCGGTAAGTTTCGCACCCTCATGCGTGGGCTGCGCGACGAGAATCGCGCCTTCCAAGCGCGCGTGCTCCACATCGGATCGCTCTTCGCCGGCCTGACGACGTTGGCGTTCTTCGGCACCTTCCTGCGCGTGGCGTTTCGCGCCACGACCGGCCAGGTCACGCTCGGACAGGTCGCCATCTACGGCGGGGCGACCGCGCGACTGCGGTCCTCGCTGGAGCAGACGATCGACGCCCTCACCGCGACCTTCGAGCACGGCATGCACGTCGGAGCCCTGCGTGAGTTTTTCGCGCTGCGCCCGCGGCCGGAGCCGACCGATGGCATCGACCTCGTCGACGCCCGCGGCCTGGTCGAGGTCCGGGACCTCACGTTCACCTATCCGGGGGCCGCGACCCCGACCGTGCAAGGCGTCACGTTCACCATCCAGCCCGGCGAGACAGTGGCTTTCGTCGGTGAGAATGGCGCCGGCAAGACGACGCTCGTCAAGCTGATCGCCAAGCTCTACGACCCCGACGGCGGCGAGATCCGCTTCGACGGCGTACCTCTCGCGCACCTCGCGTCGCGCACGGTGCATCGCCAGATCGCCTTCGTGTTTCAGCAATACGGTCGCTACGAAGCGACGGTCGGCGACAACATCGCGTACGGCGACTGGGAGCGCCTGTTGGAGGATCGGGCGGAGGTCGAGCGCGTGGTCCAACGCGCCGGCGTCGCCGAATTGATCGACGACATGCCGGAGGGCATCGACACGTCGCTCGGGCGAGCGTTCGGGCATTACACCCCGTCGGGCGGACAGTGGCAGAAGATCGCCATCGCGCGCGCCTTCGCGCGTCCGGCGGCGCTGCTCATCCTCGACGAACCGACCTCCAATCTCGACCCGGTCGCCGAATATCGAACGTTCGCGCATTTTCGCGAGCTGGCCGCCGGCCGCACGACCATCCTGATCTCCCATCGGTTCTCGACCGTCAGCCTGGCCGATCGCATCATCGTGATGGAGCACGGACGCATCATCGAGTCCGGCACCCATGCGGACCTGCTCGCGCAGCACGGCAGATACGCGCACATGTACGAGCTCCACCGTCGCAAATTTTTTGAAGGCAACGCCGCGGCGACCGATCTCGATCAGCCGCGAGGATCGCGATGACGCCGTTCGTCACCGTGGTAGTTCCGACGTTCAACCGACCCGCAGCGCTCCGCGCGTGCCTCGAAGCGCTCGCACGGCAGGACCATCCAGCGGACGCCTTCGAGGTCGTGGTCGTCGACGACGGCAGCGCCGCAACGCACGCGGAGGCGAACCGCGCGATCGCCGACGCGCACCGGGTGCGGCTCTTGCGACAGGCGAATCGCGGACCCGCCTCGGCCCGCAATCACGGCGTCACGGTGGCGCAGGGTGAGTACATCGCCTTCACCGACGACGACTGCATGC
Source organism: Binatia bacterium (assembly GCA_039917665.1). Lineage (GTDB taxonomy): Bacteria > Desulfobacterota > Binatia > UTPRO1 > UTPRO1 > UTPRO1. The sequence continues at coordinate 2,592 of JBDSJB010000223.1, read as the reverse complement.
CGACGCCGGGCTGGCTGAGCCACCTGGCCGACGCCCCGACGCTCACCAGCGCGCGCGGCGGTCGCACCCTCAACACCCTGACGAGCGACCTCCATGCCGACGCGACGCAGCTGCTGATCGACTATCTCTACGACTACTACCGGGAGCGCGACGGCGCCTTCTTCACGTCGAACAACCTCCTGATGTCCCGCCGGCAGCTACTCGAGCTCGGCGGGTTCGACGAGACGATGCGCCACGCCGGCGCCGAGGATCGCGAGCTCTGCGGGCGTTGGCTGCAACGCGGCTGGCGCCTCGACTTCGTCGCGGACGCCGTGGTCCATCATGCCCACGCGCTCACGCTCGCGGACTTTTGGCGCCAGCACTTCACGTACGGGCGGGGCGCCCGGGCGTATCACGTGCGGCGTGCCCACTGGGCGGCGCGTCCGGTGCAACTCGAGCCCTTGCGCTTCTATCGTGACCTCCTGCGGTATCCGTGGTCGCGCGCGCGGGGCTGGCGCACCAGTGCGCTCCTCCTGGTGTCGCAGATCGCGAATGCCAGCGGCTATTTCTATGCGCGCGCCGCGGGAGACGCAGCGCCACGGTTGGAGCCCGACGCGCAGTGACACGGCGCGCGCCGGTCACTCCGCCAGCGCAGCGAGGATCTCGAGCAAACGCGCGTAGGAGCGGGTGCGCAGGAACCAATCCAAACCGTTCGGCTGCTGGCGTTCGACTCCACGCCGAATCGTCGTCGCGAACGCGGTCTCGTCGGGCGGATCGACGAGCAACGTCTCGTGGCACACCCGCCAGTTCCCGCAGTTCTTCGTCGCAACGATGTTGCAGCCGAGAAACGCCGCTTCGAACAGCGTGGTCGGACAGGCATCGACCAGGGAAACGGCGGCGACCACCTTGGTGTCGGCCAGCAGCGCGAACATGGCCGTCCGATCGTCGACGTAGCCGCGGTGCTCGGCACCCGCGATGCGTTGCGGACAGTCCCCGACGATCACGACGCGGAGCCCGGTGAGGCGCGGCACCAGCCGCTGCAGCGCCGGCAGGTTCTTCTCGCCGCGGCCCCACGAGGTCGCGCAAAAGAGCACGTCGATCGCGCGGCGCTCGAACGGCTCCGAGCGTACCCCGCTCGCGGCGACGGCCTCCACGACCCACTCGGCCGACCACACCGCTTCGGCGTGCACTTTGCAACTGCGGTCGACACTGAAGAACGCGCGAATCGTGTCGCCCACCCAATCGGAGTTCGGCACGATCACGTCGGCGGCATCGAAGGCCGCGCCCTCGTTGCCGGGGGCGGGCGTCGGGAGACGACCCGTGCGCGGCAGCAGCGCGGGCAGGTCGACCGCCTGCGCGGCCCGACCTTGGGCGATGAGGAACTCCGCCTGCCGCGACCCGGCGGTCGAGAACACGACTGGCAACTCGGGCGCCGCCTGCTTGGCAAACAGCGTCGCGATGTATCCGCGCGCCACGACGACCTGGGGCGCGACGCGCGCGATCGTTGCGCGAAGCGCGGGCTGCGATCCCGAGAACGGCCACTCGACGATGCAGGTGTGCACGTCGGGGAGCCCCGCGGGGTTGCCGAAGGACGCCCCATGGGTCCACTGGAAATAGGGCACGGTCGCGCGTTCGACGATGTTCACGTAGTGAGCGTCGACGCCCTCGCGTTTCATCTTCGCGAACAGCGCGTAGGCGCTGGTGGCCGCCCCGCCCTGGGTCGGAATCTCGAAACAGCAGACGAGCACGCGCACGCTCATGCGCCACCGAACAGCACGGCGTAGGCGCGGACGTTCTTGGTGACGTCGAAGCGTTCGGCGATGCGCGCGCGCGCGTTGGCGGCCAACCGGGCGGCGAAAGCGGGGTCGGCGATCAGGCGCTCGATCGCCTCGGCCAAGGCGCCGGCGTCGTTGGGCGGGACGAGCAGCCCACTCTCACCATCCTCGATCAGCTCGGGGATGGCCGTGATCCGCGTCGCGACGACCGGCACGCCCATCGCCATGGCCTCGAGGATCGAGTTCGGAATGATGTCGGTGCTCCCATCGGCACCGACGACGCACGGCAAGACGAAGATGTCGGCGGCCGCGTAGGCCGCGGCCACGCGCGCGAACGGCTGCGCGCCACGCAACTCGACGACGTCGTCGAGGCCGAGGCGCCGGCGTGACCGGCGGATCGCGATCAGATCGTTCACGTACATCGGGAGCTCGGGACCGCCGACGACGGCGCAGCGCAGCTCGCGCCCGCGATCGAGCAGGATCCGACACGCCTCGAAGAGATAGGGAAGCCCCTTGGGCTCGATCAAGCGCGCAACCGACAGGATGCGGACCGGCCCCTCGCGGGGCTCGCGAGCACGGCCGACGGCCTGGAGACGTCCGAGCTCGAGCCCGTTGTAGATCTGTCGGATCTTCGCGTGGTCCTCGGGAAGCGCCAGGGCGCGCAGGGACTCGAGGTTGTGGCGCGTATTGGTCACCACGAAGCGCGCTTGATGGATCTTCTCGCGCACCTGAAACGCCAGCGTGCGGCGATGCAGGTCTTGCGCCCGAAACTGCAGACTGAAGTCGGCACCGGCGAGCCGCGCCGCCACCATCGCGATGAACGCATTGGTATCGCCCC
>JBDSJB010000222.1:0-3722 GCA_039917665.1 Binatia bacterium | reverse complement strand
CGACGAGATCGATCCGCGGGGTGTAGATGATCCCCTGCGGACTCCCGTCGTTGCGGCAGAGGTGGACCCGGTGCCCGCGACCGCGGGCGTTTTCCAGCGTCGCGACGGCGGAGCCGTCCCGCACCGGCGTCAGGTCGACGAGACGCCAACCGTGCGCGACCTCGGCACCGGCGGCGAACGGCGCCACGAGCGCCCAGGGCGGCGGAGAGGACTCTGTGCGCGGTGCCAGCGCCTTCGCGTCGTCCGGGTCATGTGCGGGAGCGTCCGTCGAGTCGCGCAGGGGCCGTGTCGCCGCCACCGCGGTCCCGACAACGCCACCTACCGCCATCGCGGCGGCCGCACCGACAGCCGCCTTCGCAATCAAATCGCGTCGAGAGATCATCGCCCGCTCCTTATCTGGATTCCAGCGTCGCTGGCTGCGACGCGACGCCGCCGATGCAGCGCGAATGCCTCGGCCGCTATCAGGTGTGGAGTTCTCTGACGACACTGCGGCGGAAGGAGCCTACGCTGGGCGACGCCGGTCAGAAGTGGCAGTGCTGCGCGGCATTTGTCAAGGAAAAACTCATGCGATCGCTCACCAACGAGTGAGCGCGGATCACCAGACGACGACCGACGACACTATAGGCATCTAATGACGATGACTCTCGTGGCGGTCGAGGTTGAAGGCCTCGTTGGGTGGCGGTTAGAAGTCGGGAATCGGAGCTGCTGCGGTCGTGCTGGCGGGCGGTTCAGCTCGGCGAACCCTTCTACCGCTCATCCACCGCGCAGCACGCGATCTGGCGAGCCGGCTGGATGCCACGATGCTGCGGCGCCTGCCGGACGGCGGGCACGGCGGACCTGAGAACCAGAACATCCGCGCCGCGCCCGACTCGTACGTCGCGCCCGCGGTAGCCACCGCGTTCGTCAGTGCTCTGCTGCCAGGATCGCCTTCAGCTTCGAGAACTCCACCGGCTTCACGGTGTGGAGATCGAATCCCGCTTCCATGGCCCGCTGCTTGTCCTTGTCCTGGCCGTAGCCGGTCATGGCGATGATGCGGGTGTCGGCGAAGCCTTCGGCGCGCAAACGGCGGCAGACCTCGTAGCCGTCCATACCGGGCAACCCGATGTCGAGGAGAATGACCCCCGGGCGCTCGGCGAGCGCCGTGGCCAGGGCTTGCACGCCTTCGTGCGCGATCGTCACGGCATGGCCGTCGAGCTCGAGCAACATACCGAGGCTCTCGGCCGCGTCGACGTTGTCGTCGACGACGAGAATGCGATGACGTCGCGGCTCGACGGCGGGACCGCCATTCGCGTTCGAGGCGGCTACGATAGTCGCGGCGTCGTCGAGCCGCGGCAGGCGGATCACGAACTCGGCGCCGCAGGCGGGTCCCGCGCTCGCGGCGCGGACGGTCCCGCCGTGCAGCTCGACGAGCTTCTTCACGAGCGAGAGCCCGATGCCGAGCCCGCCCTGTGCCCGATCGGGCGTGCGCTCGCCTTGCGCGAACAGCTCGAAGGCCTCCGACAGCATCTCGGACGAGAGGCCGATGCCGTGATCGCGGACGGCAATGACGGCCTCGTGGCCTTCGCGACGCGCAGTCAGCTCGATCATGCCGTTCTCGTTCTGGTACTTGGCAGCGTTGTTGAGGAGGTTGGCGACGACCTGCGTGAGGCGCGACGCGTCGCCCCGCACCGACACCGACTCGTCCGGCAGATTCACGCGCAACTGATGGTGTTGGGCATTGATGAGCGGCGCGCTCGTCTCGACGGCGCCCGCGATGACGGTTTCGAGGTCGACCGGCTCGAGGCGCAGCTGGATCTTGCCTTGCGTGATGCGCGACACGTCGAGGAGGTCGTCGACGAGCCGCTTCAACTGATCGGCCTGGCGCTCGATCACGTCGTAGCACCAGACGAGCTGCGGATCGTCGGTGCCCTTGAGGCGCATGACGCTGACGGCGTTCTGCACCGGCGCCAAAGGATTTCGCAGCTCGTGCGCGAGCAGCGCCAGAAACTCGTCCTTCCGGCGGTCGGCCTCGCGCAGTTTGTCGGCGAGCTCCGTCTGTTTGGTCATCGCCGCCTGCAGCTCGGTCGTGCGGTCGGCGACGCGCTCCTCGAGCTCGCGGTTCAGGCGCTCGAACTCGCGGGTCTTCCGATACAGCTCGGCGAACACGCTGACCTTGGCGCGCAGCAGCTCCGGCACGACGGGGACCGACACGTAGTCGACGGCGCCCGACTCGTAGCCCTTCAGGCGGTCGAGGTCGGTGAGATGCACGGCCGAGACAAAGATGATCGCGGTTTTGCGATAGCGCGGGTGCTGGCGAATCATCTCCGCCAGCTCGAAGCCGTCGATCTCGGGCATGCTGACGTCCATCAGCACGATCGTGATGTCGTTCTTGAGGAGCAGCTCGAGCGCCTCACGGCCCGAGCTCGCCTTGATGAGGTTCTCGCCGAGGTCGCTCAGCATGGCCTCGTAGCTGAGCAGCTTCCCCGGCTGATCGTCGACGAGGAGGATGTTGACCTTGTCGACGGAGTTGAGCGGTCCGAGCTCCATGGAATTCAGCGGTGCAGCCACATGCGGAGCGCCGACAAGAGCTGCTCGGTGTTGACGGGTTTCGCCAGGTAGTCGGACGCGCCCGCGTCGAGGCACTTCTCGCGATCACCCTTCATGGCTTTCGCGGTGAGCGCGATGATCGGCAGACGGCGGAACTCGGGCTTCTGCCGGATCGCGGTCATCGTCTGGTAGCCGTCCATCTCCGGCATCATGATGTCCATCAGCACGATCGCCACCTCGGGCGTACTCTCGATCGTGGCGATCGCTTCGTAGCCGGTGCCCGCGGTCAGCACTTCCATGCCGCGCCGTTCGAGCACGCTGCTGAGCGCGAAGATGTTCCGGATGTCGTCGTCGACGACCAGTACCTTCTTGCCGACGAGATCGTCGTCGGATCGATGGAGGCGCTCGAGCATCTGTTGCTTGTCCGGCGGCAGGTCGGTGAGCACGCGGTGGAGGAAGAGGGACGTCTCGTCGAGCAACCGCTCGGGCGACTCGACGCCTTTCACGACCACGCTGCGGGCCAGGCTATGGAGCTTGGCGTCCTCCTCGAGCGAGAGCTCTTTCCCGGTGAACACGACGACGGGAACGTCGCCGAGCGCGTCATCGTCGCGCATCTTTTCGAGGACGTCGAAGCCCGACATGTCGGGTAGCCGGAGATCGAGCACGACACAATCGTACGGTCGCTCGCGCATGGCGGCGATCGCGTCGTTGCCGGTCTCGGCGGTCGTGATCTCGATGTCGGTGTGGCCGAGCAGCTCGGAGATGCTCAGCTGCTCGGCGGCGTTGTCCTCGACCACCAGCAGCCGACGCTGGCGCGGCGCCGCGTAGTCCTTGATGCGGTTCAGCGCCGTTTCGAGCCCTTCGGTGCTGGTCGGCTTCGGCAGAAAGCTGAACGCGCCGCGCGACAGACCGTGCTGCCGGTCCTCGTCGAGCGTGACGATTTGCACCGGAATGTGGCGCATCGTCGGGTCTTGCTTCAGCTGACTCAGCACCGTCCAGCCGAGCATGTCGGGGAGAAAGACGTCGAGCGAGATCGCGGTTGGGTGATACTCGCGCGCGAGCACGAGGGCCTCGGCCCCCCGCGCCGCGGCCAGCACCTTGAAGCCTTGCGCGTGCGCTTGGTCGACGAGCACCCGGGCGTAGCTCGGGTCGTCCTCGACGACGAGCAGCACGGTGTCGCCCTCCACGATGGTCTG
>JBDSJB010000221.1:0-3041 GCA_039917665.1 Binatia bacterium | reverse complement strand
CTGTCCGACGTGTGGAGGCCCCGGGCGGTTCTACCGACTCGGCCGTCACCAAAGGATGCAAACGATCTGTTTCAACTGCCGGTCGCACGGCTCGCTCTTGGTCGCGACGCCGCATCGGCCCGGCAATCCGCAAGCAGCCTAGACAGGGATCGTCTCTAGCCTTTGCCCCGCGCCTCCTCCTCGAATCCGGGGAGGATGGCGCGAAAGAACGCGTTCTGGATGAGTCGCAGCACTATCTGCAGCGTGTTGAGATTGGGATTGTCCATCGGGCCGGAGATCTTGGCGTTGGTCGCCACCTGGTCTCGGCCCGGATTCTCGAGTAACCGCGCCACCCCACCGACCAAGCCCTCATAGAGCTGATGGAAGACGCCTTCATGGGCGTCCTGTTTCCGGTCGTACACCTTCATGTCGGCGAAGAAGGGCTTCAGGTAGCCCTCGATGCGCTGATCGTGGATCTTGAGCTGGGTGTAGAGGCTGAACTTGCCCGCCGCGACGTCGAAGTTGCCGTAGGCGCGGAACAGGTCGTTCATCGTGACGAGATCGGTATCATCGATCTCCACCGAGACGTCGAAGTCGGGTCCCTTCTTCTCGGGCCGGAAGGTGAAGTTGGCCCGCATCGGTCCGGAGTTCATGAACCGCCCCGAGATTTCGCCCGTCGTGGGTGGCCGCTTTTCCTGGTTGCTGAGTTGCCTGACGTGCATCGTCGCGTTGCTGAGTTCGAGTGTGTAATCGGGGTCCGCGGCCTCGTCTACGAAGCGCACCCGTGCCTTTTCCGCAGTGAATTTCTGGACGACGAGCAGGATGTCGGGCTCGTTGGCGACCTCCTTCGCGACTTGGGCGGCCTCGGCGCGGAACTTCTCGGCGGCCTCGGCGCGGGCGGGCCGATTGATGTACGCAGCGTCGAGATCACGAAGCGTGACCTGTTTCACGTCGGCTGTCTTCAGCTTGGGGCTCACCTCGATGTTGCTGGCGAGGGAGAGCCGGCCTTTGGCGATCGTCAGATTGTAGCGTTCGAGGATCGGCTTGAACGGATCGAGGGGAATGCCGTCGAGATCGAGCGCGGCCTTCACGCCTGCGTAGGGCTCCAGCATGAAGTCGGCGTTGCCGTCGAGAAAGAGCTTCCCCGACTCGAAGATCCGTCCCGTCAGGCGTACGTCGGACGGATAGGTGTCGGCCTTCGACCGGATGTTCCGAATGTTGTTCGCGTGGAAAGCGATCTGGTCGATGTGTAGCGGCTTCGACTTCTTGTCCTCGATGTAGGTTATCTCGCCGTTGCGGATCACGAACTCGTTGATCTTCAGCGGGTAGATCGACTCGAGCGCCTGCTGCCAGCCACGATCCTCGACGTCGACCTTGTCTCTGGATTCGACCTCGATGTTCGTGCGGTCGATGTGAATCTTCGGATTGTCGAAGCGCATGTCGGCGACAAGACGGAGCGACAACAGCGCGCGCCACTGCACGCTCGCGTCGAGTCGTGGAAAATCTGCGACGGCGGGCTTCGGGTGCTTCTCCTGCGCGATCGTCGTGTCTTTCAGCGTGATCGCGAATCCGAAGGGATGAAAACGCACCGCGCGAATGTGGGCGGTGTAGCCGACGAGGTTCGCATTCAGCTGCGATTCGAGGCGGCGGCGAATCGGCTCGTCGAGCGTGAACGACACGGCATAGATGAGCGCAAGGACGACAACGCCGACATAGAGCAAACGACGGCGGATTTTCGATTGCGGGAGCCACGAGCGCATGACGCAGACGGCCGCAGAAACCGTGCCAGCGTCGCGCGGACGTAACTCGACGTAACTGCATGTGTGTTGGTGCACGCGGGTCGGTGAGTGCGTGCATTGGTCGCGGTAGATTGTAGACAGGAGCAACTCTGACCGCGGAGAATGGCCGGAAAAGCCCGCATCGCGCGAGATCAGGTGTTGGCACGCGGCGCGCTACCGACCTTCGGTCAGGAGGCAACGCAGCCTCCCAATCTGTTCGAAGGAGGAGAATTCACATGCCAGATACCAAACGCGGTCAAACGGGTCAGGGTCAGTCGGGCCAGCAGCCCGGACAGGAGCAAAAGCGCGACACCCCGTCCGAGCAGAACAAGGGCCGCAAGCAGCAAGATCGGCAGTCGGATCAGAGCGAAGACGACGATCGTTGAGCTGCACGAGATCTGAGTGCGAACGGGGGTAGCTCGGGGAGGGTGCCCCGCTGCCCCCGTTCGTCGTTTCAGGAGCTCGTTCAGCGCGCGTTGATGTCTTTGCTGCCTTGCGACCCACCGTTCACGAGTACGTCGACCTTGTAATCGCCCGCGGCCCAGCGCCCATCCTTCGGCGGCGCTTCAAAGGTTGTCGTCGTCGATCCTGAGGGCGAGATCGTCTTCGTAACCTCCGCGGCGACCTTCCCGTCGGGGCCACTCCAGCGGGCCGTGATCGGCACGTTTTGCGCCGAGCCGTCCGTCGCGACAGACGCGTAGAAGGTGTCGGTCGTCCAGAAAAGCGTGGTGCGCGACTCCTCGGTGATCTGACCGTCCGGTCCGATCATCCGGCCAGTCGTGATCTCGCCGACTTTGAGATCGCCCGGAAGCGGCGGGGTGGACGTACAGCTCGCGCAGAGGAGCACGGTGGCGAGAACGGCGACGACGGCGCGGGAACGCTGCAGGATCGAGGTGGTCATATGGGCCGGCAGATAGCGCGGGGGCCGGGATCTCGGCAAGCGGGTCGCCCGTCACGTTCTGCGCGGGGATCTGCTAACGGGTTGCCGCCCGCGACGTGAAACCCTGCAGGCAAAGTTGCCCGAGCGGACCAGGGACGAGCGTGTTTCGAGCGAACGGAGATGAGCGTGTCCAACGATCAGCGCACCAACGAGCTCGGCCAACCCATCGGCTTTGCCCTCCCGGACTGGCGGCGCCCGCCACATCCCCGCCGCGAGGTCATGCGCGGCCGCTGGTGTCGCGTCGAACCGCTCGATCCCGATCGCCACGCCGCCGACCTCTTGACGGCCTACGCGCTCGACGCCGACGCGCGCCATTGGACGTATTTGCCCTACGGGCCGTTCGA
>JBDSJB010000220.1:0-11554 GCA_039917665.1 Binatia bacterium | reverse complement strand
GCGCGGCGCGCGGGATCCAGGACCGGGAAATCGATCTTCAGGCTTTCGAGCGTCTCGACGACGACCGCCGCGATCACGAGGCGCGTGAACCACTTGTGGTCGGCCGGGATGACGTACCAGGGCGCCTCTTCGCTCGCGGTCGCGCGGATCATGCGCTCATAAGAGTCTTGATACTCGTTCCAGTGCTCGCGCTCGTTCACGTCGGCGATCGAGAACTTCCAGTTCTTCTCGGGCTGGTCGATGCGCGAGAGAAAACGCTGGCGCTGCTCCGCCTTCGAGACGTTCAGGAAGAACTTGCGGACGACGATGCCGTTCCGGTCGAGGTAGCGCTCGAAGTTGCCAATGTCCTCGTAGCGCTCGTCGAAGATGCGCTTGCCGGTACGGCCCTTCGGCAAGTGTTGGTGCTCGAGGATCTCGGGGTGCACCCGCACGACCAACACTTCCTCATAGTACGAGCGATTGAAGATGCCGATCGTGCCGCGGGCCGGCAGCGCCTTCGTCGTCCGCCAGAGGAAGTCGTGATCGAGCTCCTCGGTCGATGGCTGCTTGAACGCGGTGACGTGACAGCCCTGCGGGTTCACGCCCGACATGACGTGCTTGATGGCGCTGTCCTTCCCAGCCGCGTCCATCGCCTGGAAGATCAGCAGCACGCCCCAGTGATCTTGGGCGTACAGCTTCTCCTGGAGCTCGGAGAGTCGCTCCACCCCGAGCTGCAGGATCTGCGTCGCTTCGTCCTTGAAGTCGTCCCCGTAGCCCGCCGTGTCGCCCGGGTCGAAGTGTTTCAGACGAAAACCCTTGCCCTTGTCGACGCGGTATTTGTCGGCGAGGCGCTTCGCTTGCTTCGTGATCTCGGACGGAGTGAGGGCCATCCCGCGTGCTTAGCGGCGCGCGATTCCCCTTGCCAGAGGCCAGCGCCAAGTCCATTCTCTCGTTGAACTGACCCCAGCGGGACGGAGGACCTTTCAATGAGCGTTGCGATGAGCGCACCCGACGAGTGGCAACAGACCGCCTGCATTCTCTGCAGCGTGAATTGCGGCATCGAAGTGAAGATCGACGACGGTCACATCACCAAGGTGCGCGGTGACCGCGCCCATCCCGGGTCGAAAGGCTACGCCTGCGAGAAGGCGCAGCGGCTCGATCACTACCAGAACGGCCGGCACCGTCTGTCGACGCCACTCCGCCGCCGGCCCGACGGCACGTTCGAGGAGATCGACTGGGACACCGCGATCCGTGAGATCGCCGCGAAGCTCGTGAACGTGCGCGACACCTACGGCGGCGCGACGATTTTCTATTACGGCGGCGGCGGACAGGGGAATCATCTCGGCGGCGCGTACAGCGGCGCCGTTCGGAAGGCGCTCGGCTCGATCTACACCGCGAACGCGCTCTCGCAGGAGAAGACCGGCGAGTTCTGGGTCGACGGCCAGCTCTTCGGGCGTCCGCGCTGCCACACCACCGGCGACTACGAGCGCGCCGAGGTCGCCGTCTTCATCGGCAAGAACCCGTGGCAGTCGCACGGCTTCCCGCGCGCCCGTGCGATCCTTCGCGAGATCGTCGCCGACGAGAAGCGTGCGCTGATCGTGATGGACCCGCGCCGGACCGAAACCGCCGAGCTCGCCGACTTCCACCTGCAGGTGAAGCCCGGCACCGACTGCTTCTGCTTGAGCGCGATGCTCGGCGTGTTGGTGCAGGAGGATCTGATCGATCACGCGTTCCTGAAAGAGCGGACGACCAACGAAGACGAGATCTTCGCCGAGCTGCGCGCGATTCCGGTCGCGGACTACTGCGCGCGCTCCGGCGTGGCCGAGGATCTCGTGCGGGCCGCGACGCGTCGCATTGCCGCCGCCGCCAGCGTCTCGATCTTCGAGGATCTCGGGATCCAGCAGGCGCCGCACAGCACGCTGAACTCGTACCTCGAGAAGCTGATCTATCTGCTGACCGGCAACTTCGCGAAGGCCGGCGCCATGAACATCCACACCCGCATGGCGGGTCTCGGCGGCGGCAAGGAAGGCGGGAAGACGAGCCCCGTCGGCGGCCACCGCATCATCACCGGGCTCATCCCGGGGAACGTCATCCCCGACGAGATCCTCACCGACCATCCGAATCGCTTTCGCGCGATGATCATCGAGAGCACCAATCCGTGTCACTCTCTCGCTGACAGCCAGCGCATGCGCGAAGCCCTCGACGCGCTCGAGCTCGTCGTCGTGATCGACGTCGCGCTGACGGAGACGGGTCGGCACGCGCACTACGTGCTGCCGGCGCCGTCGCAATTCGAGAAATGGGAGGCGACGTTCTTCACGCTGGAGTTTCCGGAGAACGTCTTCCAGCTGCGCGCGCCGCTCTTCCCAGCGCTGCCGGGAACGATGGCCGAGCCGGAGATCCATCACCGCCTGACGCATGCGATCGGCGCGCTCGACGGCGTGGATTTGGCGCCATTGCACGCCGCGGCGGCCGCGGGCCGCGCGATGTTCGCGCCGGCGTTTCTGCAGTTCACGATGGAGCGACCCGATCTCACGGGGCTGGTGCCGGTGATCCTGTACGAAACGCTCGGACCGACGTTCGGCGCCGGCAACGAGGCGGTGTCCCTGCTCTGGGGCGCGGCCCACACGTGCGCGATGAGCTATCCCGACTCGGTCCGGCGCGCCGGCTTCGAGGGCGACGGCCCCGCGCTCGGCGAAGCGCTCTTCGAGGCGATCCTCACGCGCCGCTCGGGCGTGACGTTCACCGTCGACGAGTACGACGAAACCTGGCGCCGGCTCGCGAGCCCGGACGGCAAGATCAATTTGACGGTCGGCGAGCTCATGGGCGAGCTGCGCGGGCTCGCCACCGAAGTCCGCGCCCACGAAAAGGAGTTTCCGTTCGTGCTGACCGCCGGCGAGCGCCGCACGTCGACGGCCAACACGATCTTCCGGAATCCCGCCTGGCGGAAGAAGGACCCGGAGGGCGCGTTGCGCATGAGCTCCGCCGACGCGGCGACGCTCGGCGTCGGCGACGGCGGCCGCGTCCGCATCACCACCAAGCGCGGCACCGTCGAAGCGACCGTCGAGGTGAACGACTGCATGCAGGCCGGCCACGTGAGCCTGCCCAACGGACTCGGGCTCGATTACCCCGAGGCGGACGGCACGCGCGTCGTGCATGGCATCGCACCGAACGAGCTGACGGCCTCGGAAGACCGCGACTGGCTCGCCGGTACGCCCTGGCACAAGTACGTCCCGGCCCGCATCGAGGCGGTGGCGGTGTAACCGAGTCTCCATGCGTCGCACCCGCTTCGATAACTGGCCCTGCCCAATCGCCCGCGCGACCGATTTGATCGGCGACTGGTGGACGCCGCTCGTGCTGCGTGAGGCATTCGCGGGGAAGCGTCGCTTCGAGGAATTTCAGCGCGGGCTCGGCGTGCCGCGCGCCGTGTTGGCGAAGCGCCTCGCGCGCCTCGTCGACGAAGGCTTGATGGTGAAGAAGGCCTACGCGGAGAAGCCGGTGCGCTACGAGTACCGGTTGACCGACAAGGGCCGCGCGTTCTGGGACGTGCTGGCGGCGATGTTCCGCTGGGGCAGCGATTGGCTGTGGGATGAGCGCCATGGGGAAACCGCACCGGTCATGCTCGTCGATCACGAAACCGGCAGCGAGGTGCGACCCGTCGTCGTCGACGAGCACACGGGGCAGCGCCTCGACGTGCGGCGGCTCCGCGTCGCACTTTCGCGGCCCGCGAAGAAGCATAAGGAGGCGTGATGGCGAAGCGATCCGCAGTCGTGTTGGGCGTCGGACCGACGCGTGGGCTCGGAGCGGCAATCGCCCGGCGCTTCGCACGCGAGGGTTTCCGCGTCACCGTCATGGGCCGCTCCGCGGAGAAGATCGAGGCCGCGCTCGCGGATCTGCGGGCGAGCGGAGCCGAGGCGGAAGCCGTCATCGGCGACGTCACGGACGAGGCGCTCGTCCGAAAGGTCGTCAGCGAGGCCGATCATCCCGATGCGCCCCTCGAAGTCGCGGTGTTCAACGCCGGCGGCAACTGGCCGCGCCCCTTTCGCGACATGGACGGCGAGTTCCTCGAAGGCATGTGGCGAGTGAACGCGCTCGCCGGCTTCTTCTTCGCAAAAGCGGCGCTCGACGTGATGCTGCCGCGGCAACGCGGCGTGATCCTGTTCACGGGCGCGTCGGGCTCGCTCCGCGGGAAGGCCATGTTCGGCGGTTTCGCCCAGGCGAAGGCGGCGCTTCGCGCGCTCGCGCAGTCGGCGTCCCGCGAGTTCGGGCCGCAGGGCATTCACGTCGCGCATGTGGTCATCGATGGCGGCATCGATGGCGATCGCCTCAATTCGTTCCTGCCGGGCATGAAAGACGAGAAGGGCCCCGACGGCATGCTCGATCCAGACGGGATCGCCGAGAATTATTGGACCCTCTTCCAGCAGCCGCGCAGCGCCTGGACCCACGAGCTCGACGTTCGGCCGTGGGTCGAGACCTGGTGAGCGTTGCCGGCTCGCTAGCGCTGGAGGAGCCGATCTTCAGCTCGGCGGACACACCGGCGTCGGATGAATTCTTCTCCGACGAGCCGGCGGTCGAGCAGCGCGACGACGACGACCCGATTCAGAGCGCGGTCGACGCGCCGCTGTTCGTCTGATCGCCGTTACTTGGCGCGCGAGATGAAGCGCGCTTCGCGCGTGTCGACCTGCACGAGCTCGCCGCTCTCGAGATACGACGGCACTTGAATCACGAGCCCGGTCTCGAGCGTCGCCGGCTTGGTCTGCGCCTGCGCCGTCGCGCCCTTCACGGCCGGCGCGGTGTCGATCACCTGCAGCACGACGGTGTTCGGGAGCTCGACCGAAATCACGTTTCCGTCGAACAGCACCGAGCGGATGCTCATGCCGTCCTTCAGATAGCCGCCGAGATCGCCGAGGTCGTCGTTCGTGAGCGCGAACTGCTCGTAGGACTGGGCGTCCATGAAGTGGAAGCCGTCGTCGTCGCGGTAGAGGAATTGGATCGGCCGCAGCTCGACGTTCGGCTCTTCGACCTTGTCGCCACCACGGAAGGTCTTGTCGAAGACCTGACCGGTCTTGAGATGGCGGACCTTGATCTTGGAGAGAGAGCTCGCGCCGCGCGCCGAGGGCGACTGCACGTGCACGTTCAGGATCACGAACGGCTCGCCGTCGATCTGAATGCGGAGGTTGCGCTTGAAATCGCTGGTGGAAATCATCGCGCCGCCTTACCACGTGGCGGCCCCCAGCCCAAGGCGTCCTTGCGCCCTGGAGCAGCGATCACGTAGGGAACTCGCCATGGCCGACCCCGCGCTCACCCTCCTCCCGACCGACGATTTGATGCACGACAACAGCGGGGAGGAGAACTTCAACGAGAGCGCCTACTACAACTTCTTCGACCCCACGCGGCGCATCGGCGGTTTCGTCCGGCTCGGCAACCGGCCGAACGAGGGCTATGCGGAGATGACGACCTGCTTCTACCTGCCCGACGGCCGCGTCGTGTTCATGTTCAAGCGGCCGACGATCACGGGCAACGCGGGCCACGACGCGGGCGGATTGCGCTTCGAAGTGCGCGAGCCGTTCGTCGAGCATCACGTGACGTATCGCGGTCACGGCTGCCTGCTCGTGAACCCGCTCGAGATGGCCGACCCAAAAGCCGCGTTCGCGTCCAATTCGTTCGTGCCGGTCGAGCTTGACATGCGTTACCTCGGCCTCTCGCCGGGCTACGGCGGCGAGCTGCGGCGACGCGACGGCGAAGGCTGGGCGAGCGTGCGATCGGAGAAGGCCGGGCAGGAGTTCGCGAAGGGCCACCTCGAGCAGCACGGCAAGGCCGTCGGGTCGCTCACGATCGACGGACAGACGTTTGAGCTCGACGCGCCCGGCCTCCGCGATCACTCGTGGGGCCCGCGCTACTGGCAGGCGCCGAAATACTATCGCTGGCTGACGATGAGCTTCGGCGACGACCTCGGCGCGGTGCCGATCCTCACGGTCCACCGCGACGGCCGCGAGGTGCACGCAGGCTACGTCTACCGCAAAGGCCGCGAGAACGAGCTGATCGTGAAGACGGAGATCGCGACCGACTTCGTCGGCGAGCAGCAGCTGCACGACCACATCCAGGTGCGCGCGACGACCAAGAGCGGCGAGATCATCGAGATCACCGGCAACGTGATCGCGATGATTCCGCTCCGGAACCGGCGCGACGGCCGCATCACCCGCATCGCCGAAGGCTTGACCGAATGGCGATGGGGCGACCGCATCGGCTACGGCCTCGCCGAATACCTGGATCACCTCGCCGAATGAGCACCGAGGCCGACGTCCTGATCCTCGAGCTCGCCGACCTGGAAGGCATTCGCGATCTCGCCCGCCGCTACGCGCACTTCGTCTGGCAGAACGACGTCGACGCACTGACGGCGCTCTTCGCCGAGGACGGCGAGATGGATCCCGGTACGCGACCGCCGATTCGCGGGCACGACGCGCTGCTCGCCGGCTTCCGCGAGATGCTGACGGTTGGCGACACGTTCTTGCCGTTCGTGCAGCAACACGTCGTCACGCTCGCCGGCGATACGGCGACCGGCACCTGCTACATCGATCTCCGGGCCGAGGTCGAAGGCCAAAGCATGATCGGCGCGGGCTGGTACGACGACCGCTACGTGCGGACGGCGGAAGGGTGGCGCTTCCAGGCGCGCAAGATCAGCCTGCGCTTCTTCGTGCCGCTCGCGGACGGCTGGGCGAAGTGATGCGGCGCCGCGCTCGTTAGCGCGGCACCACGATCTCGAGCCGCTGGCTCACGTAGACCAGATCGACGCCGAAGTCGGAGAGACGCGCAGCCGACGCGGGGAGATCGTCCGGCGGCGTCCCCTCGTAGACGAGGACGGCGGCGATCAGCGGCGTCGGCTCGCTCGCGTCGGTACGGCCCGGCACCGCAATCGACACCGTCTGCGGGCCGACCCCGTCGGCGTGCTCCTCGACCTCGACGGCCGCGAGCTTCCACGGGCCCGCTTCCGTCTCGCTGACGGCGGCGAGCAAGCTGGTCGGCCTCGAGAACCCCTCGGTGGTGAACGCGAGCGGAGCCGTGCACTTCTCCGAGATCGGCACGCCCTCGCACACGAGCGGCTCTTCCAACGGTTGGATCTTCACGAGCGCGCCTTCGAACGTCCCCGTCGCCTCCGCACCCGACGCACAGAACGTCTGGCCCTCGAAGTCGGTGCAATCGCCGGCGTCGATGACGTGTTGCACCGTGGTGGCTTCGCTTGCGACGGCGTCGAAGCCGCTCGAGCCACTGCCCCCGCAGCCGGCAAGGCCGGCCACGATTGCGGCGAGGAGGCTCGCGGTCATCAGTCCCGTTCGAAGTCGTCGCAATTCGGTGGTCATCCTGGCTCCGTCAGACCGGGGTTCCGACTATCAAAACGTTCAGGAACTCCGTGCTGGCACCGGCATCGGCGGCGAACTCTTCCGCCAACGATCGGGCCGCCTTCTCGAGGCGCTGGTAGAACTCGGGAAGCTTCTCGCGCTCGATGTGCAGATAGTGATTGCGGAGATGCGTTTCCGCCGCGCGCTCGGGCAACGTGATCTTGTCGAGCAGCGCCTTGGTGTAGATGGCCGTGAACTCCATTGCCAGTGCTCGACGCTCTTCGAGCGTCGTCGCGACGAAATGCCGCGACACGCGGCGCACTTTGCCCTTCGCTTGCTCGACGAGGCCGCGCTCTTTCAACAGATCGGCGACCCGTCCGACGTCGGAGCCTTTTGACTTGTCGCGTACGGCGACGCCGATTTGCGCGCGCCACTTGGCGGTGGTGATCCATTCGCCGTCGTCGGGAAGCGCGGCAATCGCGCGGCTGACCTGCACTGCGAGATCGGCGTCGGCAATGCCCTCGACGGCGGCAGGATCGTGCAACGCGCGTCGCAACTCACGCCCGAAGGCATAGAGCATGCGGTCGCGGTAGAGCACCGCGAGGAGCGGTGCGACGGGCTCCTCGCGAATGGTGGCGAGACGGCGGACCAACGCTTCGTTCGGAAAGCGTTTTCCCTTCTCGATGTAGCCGAGCATCACGGGGTCGACGGCACCACTGAGAACTTCCTTCGCAAAGCGGGTGACGGTGAACTCGCGACCGCTGAGCACACGGGTCTCGTAGAAGAGATCCTTGATGCCCTTCGGGGCGTTGCTCCGCCGCTGCATGACGACCGAGGTCTATCCCAATCGAAAGTTGCTTGACAAGCAAACAAGTATTGTTTAGTTTTCTGATCACGACATCCCGCCGACCCGCGCGCGTGTGGAGCGCTGCGCGGGAAGGGTTACGGCGCGGAGAGGGAGCGCCGGCGCTGCTCATGGGAGCGCGCCGGCGCCCCGGACCTTCCCTCGGTCCGACAGATGTAGGCAGCACGTCGGCTGGCCCTCGGGCGCGTGACGTGAAAAAGCCCTGTGGATCATGACGTCGCGCCTGCATTTCCGCGTCGAAGCGACGGCGACCGGCTCTGCCGCCCGCGCCTGTCGGTTCCGCACGCTGCACGGCGAGGTCACGACCCCGATCTTCATGCCGGTCGGCACTCAGGCGACCGTGAAGGGTCTGACGGTCGAGGATCTCGAGTCCGCCGGCTCGCACGTTCTGCTGGCGAACGCCTACCACCTGTTGCTCCGTCCCGGCACCGACGTGTTCCGACGCTTCGGGGGCATTCATTCTTTCATGAACTGGCGGCGGTCCGTGCTGACGGACTCCGGCGGCTACCAGGTGTTCTCGTTGTCGAACGATCGCGTCATCACCGAGGACGGCGCCGTGTTCCGGAGCTACGTCGACGGCGCCCGCGTCGTCTTGAGCCCGGAGCGAAGCATCGAGACGCAGCTCGCGATCGGCAGCGACATCATGATGGCGATGGACGTGTGCGTGCCGTCGACGTCCGATCACGAGGTCGCGGCCGCCGCGATGCACCGCACGCATCGCTGGGCGGAGCGCAGTCTGACCGCGCGCGACAATGCGCCGTCGGCGCTCTTCGGCATCGTACAGGGCGCGTGCTTCGAGGATCTCCGCCACGAGAGCGCGGCCTACCTGACCCGCCTCCCGTTCGACGGCTTCGCGATCGGCGGGCTCGCGGTCGGTGAGGGCAAAGTCGAGCGCGAGCGGTTCACGAAGCTGGCCGCGGCGCTCCTACCGCGCGATCTGCCGCGCTATCTCATGGGTGTCGGCACGCCGCTCGATCTGCTCGAAGCCGTCGAGCGCGGCGTCGACATGTTCGACTGCACGATCCCGTCGGTGCTGGCGCGGCAGGGCGTGGCGTTCACGTCGACGGGTCGCCTGAACCTCTACCGCGGCGTCTACAAGCTCGCCGAGGAGGCCGTCGACGCCGAGTGCGCTTGCCCAACGTGCAAGGACTACTCACGCGCCTACGTGCATCACTTGATCAAGACGAGCGAGGCGCTCGGCTGGCAGCTCCTCGCGAAGCACAACGTCCATTTCTATCACCACCTGATGAGCCGCATGCGCGAGTGCATCATCGCCGACACCTTCGCGACCTTCCGCGACGACCAGCGCCTGATCCTCGCCCGCGGCGACGAGGACAATCCGTCGGTCCCGACCCCGCGACGCCGCAAGCACCGGAACGAGAGCGCGCTCGAACGCTTCCGCATCCACGAGTCGCCCGAAGGCCACGCGAGCATCGTCCACCGCGCATCGGGCGAGATGATGCACGGCGGAATCGACCCGACGCTCGAAGCGAACGCGCTCTACGTCGAGCAATCGCGACTGATCGAACGCCTGCGCGAGCCCGATGCCACGAACGAGGCGCCGTTCGTCATATGGGACGTCGGCATGGGCGCGGCGCACAACGCGATGGCCGCCATCCGCGCCTACGAGACCGCGCTACCGGCGCCCACCCGCCCGCTCCATCTCGTGAGCTTCGAGCACGACGTCGCATCGCTCCGGTTGGCGCTCCGCCACGCCATCAAGTTTCCGCACCTGCACTACCCCGCCCCGGGCACCGTCTTGCGCTTCGGCGAATGGCGGTCGGAGCTGTTCCCGATCGTGTGGACCCTCTTCGAAGGCGACTTTCGCCAGCACCTGACCGCCGCCCCGACGCCGGACTGCATCTTCTGGGATCCGTTCTCGTCGAAGACCGACACGCCGATGTGGACCCTCGAGTGCCTCGAAAGCGTCTTCGCCGAATGCGCCGAGCACGATACCGAGCTCTTCACCTATTCCGCGGCGACGGCGGTGCGGACGGCCATGCTCGGCGCGGGGTTCGTCGTCGCGCGCGGGGCCCCGACCGGGAAGCGACCCGAGACGACGCTCGCGATGACGCCGGCGGCGGCTCTCCACGCGGCGGCGCGCGGCCGAACACCGCTCGGTCCGGAGTGGCTTGAGCACTGGCGCCGGAGCGACGCCAAGTTTCCGAGCGACGTCCCGAGCACGGGGCGCGCGGCACTCACCGAGCGCATCGAATCCATGGCGCAGTTCGTCGGCGCGCCGCCCGCCTGACGCACGGACGCCGCTAGGCGCTCTGCTGCTCGTCGTACGTGCAGCTCGCCAGGAGCCGCTCGGCGTGGGCGACGTAATGCGCGAGGCCGAGGCCACGGTAGATGGCCGCGGCTTCGGTGAAGTGCTCGGCGGCCTTCGCCTTGTCGTCGCGGGCGACGGCCAACTCCCCGAGCCCCACCATGGCGCTCGCGCCGATCGAACGCGTCCCGATCTCGTCGGCGAGCCGCAGCGCGCGGTCGAACCAGCCGCGCGCCTCTTTCAAGCGATCGCCCCCCGCGCGGACGCGAACCTCACCGAGCGCGAGCGCGGCGAGGGATTCCCGCAGACGGCCGCCGGCAGAAGCGTAGGAGGCCTCTGCGAGCTGCTCTGCCTGCTCGATCGCATCCATCGCGAGGAGCGCTTCGAGGACGACCGCGCTGCCGATCGGCTCGACATTGCCGGACGGCCCGTAGTCCAATAGCTCGCGATAGCGATTCGTGGTGGGCCCCGCGTCACCGATCTGCAATCCAATGATGAGGCCGATCGCCGCCGCCGCGCGCGTGGCGCCGAGGTTGCCGATCGCGACCGCGACGGCGAGGCTCTTCTCGACCCAGTGCTGCGCGGCCTCGTACTCGCCACGGATGAGGTGCGCCTGCGCCACCGTCGCGGCGGACACGGTCTGCAGCGTGCGGTTCTCGACGCGGACCGCCGTGTCGTACGTGGCGGTGGCTCGGTCGAGCGCCGCGATCGTGTCGTCGCGATAGAGCGCGAGACGGTCGCGCATGACGTACCCGCCGAGCGCCAGATCCGACGGCCGCGCCGGATCGTCGATGCGTGCGAGGTCGGCGATCACCTGATCGATCATCCGCTCCGACTGGTCGAAGCGCCCGTCATGGAAGTAGCCCATCGCGAGCGAGCGTGACGCCCGCGCCGCCGCAACCACCAACCCCGCGCGCTCAGCGACGCCGAGGCCCTCTTCGATGATGGCGAACCCCGACTCGAACTTTTCGCGGACGCGATTCGCCATCAGCATGCCGCCCTGAAACGTGCAGAGATCGACGAACGCTTCGGTGTCGTTCAGTTGCTCCGCGAGCTGACGCGCGCGAATCCCGGCGCGCTCGGCCTCGTCGAGGCCGGCGACGCCGT
>JBDSJB010000219.1:0-27274 GCA_039917665.1 Binatia bacterium | reverse complement strand
TTCGTAATGATACGGAGACCGACTCGCCGTTCTCATTTCGGAACGTCTGCGAGGCCATCGGTATCGAGCCCGGCTATCTCCAGCGCGGCTTAATGGCGTGGCGCCGGAGCCAGGTCGGCTCGATGCCGGGAATTCCGGTGCGTCAGCTGCGGACCTCGCATCGGCGCGTCACGCCGCTCGGTCGCCGTCGACGCCGTAGCTCGTCAGCGGCCGCCGCAGCCTCGTAGCTCCCGAGCACTCGGGCGCCACTTAGAACTCTCACCGACGACTCGTCTCGATCACCTCGAGACGGTCGTCGGGATGCTCTCGCTCACGACGAGCGAGCGTTACTCGTCCTCTTCGGACCCATGCTCCGCGGACCCCTGCTCCGCAGCATCTTCGCCGTAGGCGATGCCGTGCTTGCGGAGCTTCCGCTGGAGGGCCCACCGGCTGAGACCGAGAATGCGGGCCGCGCGGGATTTGTTGCCGCGGGTCTCCTCCAGAACCTGGCGCAGATGCTGGCTTTCGAGATCGCGGAGCAGTCGAGTCCCGGCGGGTTGGCCTGGCCCACTGGCATAGCCGGCAAGTGCAGCCGGGAGATCATGCGCCTCGATGGCTGGACCGTTGGCGGCGGTCGCCGCCGTCACCACGACGGTCTTCAGCTCGTCGAGATTGCCCGGCCATGGATACGCGAGCAGCGCGTCCTCGACCGGACGCGCCAGCGCGAGCGCCCGACCGCGATCACGGCCGATACCGGCGGCCAGCTCGCGCGCGACCAGGACGGCGTCGCCGCGGCGCTCGCGGAGCGGGGGCAGCGTCAACACCGCGCCTTCGAGCTGACGGCGTAGATCCGTGCGCGGATCACCGGGCGCGAGCGGCGCGAGCGTGCCCTGGCGATACCCGACGACGATCCGGGGCGGGGGGCCTCCCGCCACCGTCGTGGATTCCTCGAGCATGGCCGTCAACGCCGCCGCGACGTCGGCAGCGAGCGCGTTCACGTCGTCGATGTAGAGCGTGCCGCCGGCGGCCGCCGTCCGCTGCTGACGCAGCTCCGCGGTCGTGAGCGCCGAAGCCCGACACACGGCGAACGTGCCGTTGGGACGTCCGAGATCGTGCAGGGCACGCGCGACTTCCTCGTGTTCCGTCCCCGGCTCACCGACGACGAGCACCGGCATGCGGTAGCGCGCCAGTCGGCGGATCGAATCGACGACCTGGATCATGTGCGGATCGCGAGTGAGCAGAGCGCCGAGGTGGGCGCCGCCGTTCATCATCCGATCCAGCACGGCGCATCGCCCGCGCAGCCGAAGCGTCTCCTCGATGTGCCGCAGCACGACGCCGAAACGCGCCCCGTCGACGGGCGACGGAAACACATCGTAGGCACCGGCCGCGAGCGCACGCTGGGAGCACTCGGGCGAGTCGACGACGGCCACGACGACGGTGGCGTCGTCGAAAGCCTTCAGTTCCTTGATGAGCTGTTTGCCGGGCCCGTGTAGGACGTCGTCCACTGGCACGACGACGTCGAAGGGCTCTTCACCCAACGTTTCCCACACTCGGGGCACGCTTTCGGCTTCGCGGACATGAGCACCCTGGGCACTCAACATCTCTGCAAGCTGGCGGCGTTTGCCGGCATCAACAGCAACGACGAGCGCGCGCGGCGGCGCGCTCGGCGACTCGGTCGTATTCGTATCGAGAGCGTCGGTCATAACGAGGGCGATCTTGCCAACGCGACACTATGCCGGCCAATCCCGCGATCCCGTAGGATCTTTCTCACCCGGACAGGGGATAGACTTCGTTCAGCCAATCATCGATACGTTGCCACTGCGCGTAGAGCCAGGTCGCGCGCGCCTCTCGCGTGGTCGGGATTTCCGCGTAGGGCACGCGCCAGAAGCGTACGTGGACCGTGCGGCCGACGAGCGCGCCTCCGAGCAGATCGGAGGGGGACCCCGCCGCCTCGAAGCCGGTATGTGCACAGATAACCACGTCCGCCCCGTGATTGTTGGCGAGTAACCCGAGCGGACCGCCGACGTGCGGCGGCAACACGCGGGTCAGGCGCTGCGCCCGTGCGAGGAGATCGGGCGTGGTGTGCGTCGCGAGCTTTTCGAGGGCTCGCAATCGCTTGCTGGGCGTGAACCGGGTTCCTTCGGGATAGATGACGACGCCGTCCTGAGGCCCGAGGTCATCCATCAATCGCCGGACGCCGGCGATCTCCCGCGTGCCTTCGCCCGAGCCGCGTTGCACGAACACGTTCGGGAGACGATGGCCGACGATGTCGAGGCACGGGTCCCAGAGGAGCTCGCTTTTCAACACGAAGCGCAGCGCGAGGCCATGGCGGCGGGTGATGCAGACGACGGGCAGCAACGTGTCCGCCTGACTGATGTGACGAATGAGCACCAGAATAGGGCCGGGGACGATTGCGTCGTCGCCTTCGACGACGGTGCGAAGAGCGAAGAGACGCTCAGCCCCGCGATACAGAGCCGTCGCCCACGCCGCCTGCAGCGCGGTGTTGCGTCGCAGGTACGGCGCACGCGGCGCTCCGGCCCACACCCCGCTTCCGAGCCAGAGCGCGAAGGACGCCAGCACTCCGACGACTTCTGACACGAGATACAGCGTGAGGTACGCGGCACAGCGCAGCACCGGCCACGGACCGCCACGGACGAGATCCGCGACGGCAGCGACGACCAACGTCAGCGGCAACAGCAGGAGCCACAATGACGCGATCAGCACCAGCGACGGAAGCGTCACCGCGCGCCGCGCCCACACGATCAGGAGCGTCCGAGCAATTGCGTCCTCAACGACTGGTCGATCGCATTCGGACCGAGCCAGATCGCGAAAACGGCCGCGGCGAAGTCGGCGCCCTCGATGGTTCCAAGGGATGTGCCGTTGAGGGCAAGCTCGGTACCGACCCCCGGCAGATACGTGAGGGCGTAGCGGTCACCGGGCTTCACGTCTTTGTAGAGCGTGTTCAGCCGATCGATTTGCGGTCGCAGCTTTGCGACCGTCGCGGGTCCGACATTGGCGGCGATGCCCTGATCGGTCGCTTTGGCGAATCCGTCGGCCTTGATGGCGTAGAAATATTCGATCTCGAGACGCTTTGCAGTGTCGGCAAGGACCGCATCGGGGCGGCCGCCGTCGCCGAAATAGAGACCCGCGACATAGGCCTTGATGACGTAACGGTAGCGCATCAGGCCGACGTCGTTCAGGCGCAGCGTGGCCGTGCCCGCCCGCACCACTTCGGCGAAGCGCACGCCTTCGATGTCTTTGGCGTCGGCGTACGGCGCCCCGATCATCCCGAGCGAGGCCAGCACTACGGACGCTACGATCGATCGCTTCATCCGAAAATCTCCCGGATCTTCTCGCGGCGATACGTGAAGATGGTTTGCACGTCCTTCGCGACGAAGCGGCCGGCGACCATCGCACCGAGCGCGCCGATCGGCAGCTCGTAGTGCACCCGATCGCGAATGACGGTGCCGCCGTCATACGCCTCGAACTCGTGGGTGTGGTCCCAGCGTTGGTACGGCCCTTTGGTCTGCGTGTCGACGAAGCTGTGAATGGGATTCCACTCCTGGATGAGGCTCTGCCAACGCACCGGCACACCGTGCAGCGAGAGTTGATAGTCGATGCGCGTTCCCGTCTGCATCGCCGGCGTGCTGACGTCGAGGATGCGGAACTTGAGGAACGGCGGCGTCAGTCGCTCGAGATTGTGAGCGTCCGAGAAGAACGGGAAGACCTCCTCCGGAGGTCGCGGCACCCACTGCTCCATGACGAGTGTCGTAGCCGGGTCGCGGGTCACGTCCACCAACGCCTCGCCGAGCTCGGGATGACGGAATACGAAGCCGCGCGTCGCGGCGACTTCCGGCCGTACGCGCTGGCCTTCGAGCAGGACGTTCGCCATCTCGCCGAGGCCGACCCGCAAGGCGAGAGCGGGAACGGGAATCACGGCCGGCCGCGCGAGCACGCGCGCGAGTGT
This sequence comes from Binatia bacterium, assembly GCA_039917665.1. GTDB lineage: Bacteria > Desulfobacterota > Binatia > UTPRO1 > UTPRO1 > UTPRO1. The sequence continues at coordinate 23,328 of JBDSJB010000219.1, read as the reverse complement.
CGCCGTGAAGTCGGCGTTGGTGACGGGGTTCGGCGCGACGCCGTTCACGGGTCCGCGGACCTCGGCGCGGCCGAGCGCGAACATCCAGAGCCCGATCAGGTCGTCGAGGTGGATCCAGCTCATCCACTGCCGCCCCGACCCGACGCGACCGCCGAGCCCCAGGCGAAAGATCGGCAGCAAGCTGGCGAGGGCGCCCCCGCCGCGTCCGAGCACGATGCCCGTACGAACGAGCACGGTGCGGAGACCGTGACGTTCCGCGACGAGCGCCTCGGCTTCCCACTCGCGGCACACGTCGGCGAGAAATCCGCTGCCCGGCGGCGACTGCTCCGTCAGTACTTCGTCGTCGCGATCCCCGTAGTACCCGATCGCCGACGCCGACAAGAAGATCCGAGGGCGTTGCTCCGCCGGGAGCGCCGCGATCGCGTCGACCAACATGCGCGTCCCGTCGATCCGGGAGCGGCGGATGCTCTCTTTTCGCCTGGCGGTCCAACGCCCCTCTGCGACCGACGTGCCAGCGAGGCTCACGACCGCGTCGACCCCGGTGAGCACGTTCGCATCGATCGTGTGGCGCTCGGGATCCCAGGTCGCGAGCCGGCAGCGCGCCGGCAGGACGCGCGCCGCGCGCTCCCGATCGCGGGTGAGCACGAGGACCTCATAGCCGTCGGCGAGCAGGCGCTCGCAAAGCGGTCTCCCGACGAAACCCGTGGCACCGGTGATGGCGACTTTCATGCTCGATCCGTCTCGCAACGCGTCAACATCGCCCCTCGGTTGCTCGCAGTCCAGCCGGCGGGCGTGAAACGGCGCTGGCGTACCTCATCGTGATGTGTCACCCCTCGGCTCGGAACCATGACGCAGTTTCTTTTGATGTGCCTCGGTGGTGCGATCGGCACCGGCGCTCGCTTCGCGATGGTCACGGGCATCACGGCCCTGCTCGGCCCCCAGTTTCCGTATGGCACGATCGCCGTCAACGTTCTCGGATCCTTCCTGATCGGCGCGATCGTCCAGACGAGCGCCGCGACCGACCTCGTCGCGCCAACGCTACGGCTCGTCTTGACCGCCGGTTTTCTCGGCGGCTTCACGACCTATTCCGCCTTCAACAACGAGACGGTGCGCTTCGTGCACGAGAATCTCTGGGGCCGCGCGCTCGCCAACGTCGGCGTGACGGTCGTCGCCTGCCTCGTCGCCGGCTTTGCTGGGGTCGCCCTGGCGCGCCGGCTATTCGGTACTTGAGCGGCCGATACGGAGATAGCTGAGCGCGAGACGCGCCGGCCCGTTCGCCGCCGTCACCGCGAGCGCCACGTCGTTTCGACCGGCATGCAACAAGCCCCGGGGGATCGGCAGGCGGTATTCGCGCCAGCCCTCGAACGGCACGAACCGACCGACCACGCGTCGGTTGAGCTCGACGGTGACGGTCATGCATCCTGGACGTGGGTTCGCGGTCCGGCCCCCAAACGCGAGTCGGAGACCGTCGGCCTCGCGCGCGAGGTCGGCCGCCAAGACGTCCGAAACCTGGAGTGCGATGGTGCCTTGGTCCTGCAGCCAGCGGTGCGGGCCGCCCGGGTGCTCTTCGCCCGGCTCCCGCCAGGTGCCATCGAGCGCGGTGCCGTCGTTTCGACCGACGTCCACGACGATCGATGCGGCCCGGGCGCCGATCATTGGCGTCGGAAGGCGCAGTCCCGCATCACCCAGCCGATGATCGACGAGCAACGTCACGCTCAAGACCAGAGCCAGGAGCACAGGCGCCACCACAGGGCGTCGCGCGACCGCGGGAACGACGAGACCGATGAGCGCCACAGCGGCCAGCGCGCCGCCCATGACGTCGCAGAACCAATGACGGCCGAGCACGATGCGCCCTGCTGCCACCATCGCCGTCGGGACCGTCGCAGCGATCCACCAGAGATTGCGACGTCGGAAACCGTAGGCGAGGGCGAGGATCGCGAGCAGTGCTGCCATGCTGTTCATCGCGTGCGCGCTCGGGAAGCTGTAGCCGATCGCCACGTCGGGAAGTGAGCTCGGACGGTCGCGCGTGAGGACGTGTTTCAGCGCCTTGCCAGCGACGAGGCCGAGCCCGCATGCGCTCACCCACGGCCATGCCGATCGCCAGCCATGCTGCCGCGCGTGCACGATCACGACGACGGCCATGAGCACGATGAGCCCGCGCGTGAGGTCATCGACGATACGGTCGACGAGACCGTCGGTCGCACAGCCACGCATCAGCAGCACGTGCCGCCAGACCCAATCATCGAGGGCGACCGTGTGCTGCAACGACGTCACGAGCGCCGCTAGCGCGCCGAGGGCGACGAGCCCGATCGTGGTGGATCCGCGTCGCGTCGGGCGCCAGGCATCCGGCGGATGCGGATCATCGGCCACGGCGGTGCCCGTATCACGATTCCTCCGATCGAGCGTCGCACCACGACCTTCCGAGCCGGAGGCAGAGTGCTATCGTCCGCGCGCGAAAGGAGCCCACCGTGCCTGCACTGCAATTCTGGTTCGAGTTTGCGAGTACCTATTCCTATCCGGCCGCCATGGGCGTCGAGGCTCGGGCGACCGCGGCCGGGCTCACCGTCGAGTGGCGGCCGTTGCTGCTCGGGCCGATCTTTCAGGCACAGGGCTGGACCGACTCGCCCTTCAACATCTACCCGGTGAAGGGTCGCTATATGTGGCGCGACCTCGAACGCATCTGTGAGAAAGAGGGACTCGAGTTCGCGCGACCGTCGCGGTTTCCGCGACCGAGCTTGCTCGCGGCCCGAGTCGCCTGCGTCGGAGCGACGGCACCGTGGGGACCGGCGTTCGTGCGGGCGGTGTACCGCGCGAATTTCGTCGACGACCGGGAGATCTCGGAGCCCACCGTGATCGCCGACATCGTGCAGCGCCTCGGAGTCGTTGCGGAGGCGGTGCTGACGGAGGCGCAGCAGCCCGACGCGAAGGCCCGGCTCCGCGCCAATACCGAAGAAGCCATCGCGCTCGGCGTCTTCGGGGCACCGACGTTCTCGATCGGGAGCGAGCTCTTCTGGGGCAATGATCGCCTCGAAGATGCGATCGCGTGGGCGACGCGGCGGTAGCGGCGAGGAGAGTGGTCGCACCAGGGATCGAACCTGGGACCTCCTGCGTGTGAAGCAGGCGCTCTAACCAGCTGAGCTATGCGACCGTGACGGGGACGCGACGGCGGATCTCGTAGCATACGCGCCGGTGGCTTGCGAGATCGCGCGCGCCGCGGCCTCGCTCATTTTTTCTTTTGCGATCCGACCTTCCGCACGCGTTCCTCGAGCTTGCCCGAGCGCGTGTCGAGCACGAGGTAGCACCATCGCCGGCCGTCCTCGTCCTCGCGTTGCAGCTGGCAGGGAATGTCGTCCTTCACCAGCACGTACCGTCCCACCTCTTCCGGACGTTTGCCGGAAAAGCGCCACAGCGCGAAGAGGACGAGCACGACGACGAGCAACCAGCGCCACTGCTGTCGCCCCCACGCCACGACGTCAGACATGGGAAACGATCCATCGTTCGATCGCGTATCAGGCAAGGATGAGGACCTCCTCGGTGAGCGCATGACATTGCCCATGGCGACGCGTCCCGGAGATGGGAGCGTTGCACCGAATGAGCATGAGATGGATCGCGTTCACCATGACGACGTGCGCCGGGATCCTAGCGAAGGCCACCAGCCCGCTCAAACCAGATACGCGCACCTGACGCATCCCTGAGCAGCGCCCGCCGTATTTGGTCACCGACGCGGCACGCCGTCACGCCCGCAACGGCGACGCCTCCGGCCCACCCTCCACATTCCAAGGCTTCTGGCGGAAGCGCCGAGCACGCGCCGGCGGCATGGACCTTGCTGCCTGTCGACACCAGGAGGAACGCACGGTGATCAATCGCCTCTTCACCGGCAGTCGCTGCAAGACCGTTCGCCCACTCTCGCATCCCGCGGGCTCCATCGATCGTCATACGCAAGGCACGATTCGATACGGACTCGAGAATCTCGGCCGCGATCTGATGATGGTGGATTGGGACACGGGGAAGGCGTCGATGGTCTTCCCGTCCGACATCGAGTTGCTGGCGCCGTTGGCTGACGCCGCGAGCGCATAAACGGCTCGCGCCTAACGGTTCATCACGTCCCGGCGGAGCGTGAGCCCGCCGTCGACGGTGAGGACTTGCCCGGTCACGTAGCCGTCCGGCTCGAGAAAGAATCGGATGGCGCGCGTCACGTCTTCGGGACGGCCGAAGCGTGCCACGACGCCGCCGCTGACGAAGCGATCGTACTTCCCCGCGCGGAGACTGGCTTCGGCCATACCCGCGGCCGTCACACCGGGTGCGACGACGTTCACCCGCACCTGCGCGGGCCCGCCGTGCTCCTTGGCGAGCAACCGAGCGGCATGCACCAACGCCGCTTTCGGCGCCGCGTAGCTGAGGCTCCCCTCGAAGAGCGCGACGCCCTGCATCGTCGACACGAGCACGATGGCACCGCCGCCCGTCGTCGCGAGATCGCTGGCGAAGCTCCGCGCCAGCAACACCGGGCCGAGGTAGTTGTCGGCGAGCGAGGTTTCCATCTCCGTTTGCGTCGCCGCCCCGGAGGCAGGTCGGGCGGGATCCCCCGCGAGCACGACGAGCCCGTACGGCGTTCCGAGCTCGCGCGCGGCGTCGCGCAGCGCCGTTCGTGTTTCGTCGCGGGCGAGATCGCCGCCGATGGTCACGACCGGCGCCGAGCCCGCGGTGCGAAGCTCGTCGGCGAGCGCGTCGGCGCGCTCGCGCGCTCGACGATAGCCGATGACGAGTGCCGCACCTTCGCGATGCAGCTCGCGCGCGAGCACGGCACCGATTCCGCCGCTGCCACCCGCCAGGACGCACACCCGCCCCGCCAGCGTCCCCGCGTCAGCCATGATTTCCTCCGGAGGCGAGCAGCTCGCCGTTCCCGAACACGCAGAGCTCGGCGGGACGACATTGCGTCCAGGTCTCGCCACGGGTCAACGGCTGCGTCGCCACCACGACGACTTTGTCGCGTGGCGTCGTGTGCTGGCTGAAGTCGACCTCGAGGTCGGCGTCGACGAGCGAGGCGCGCGCGAACGGCGCGCGGCGTTGAATCCAGCACAGCTTGTTGGTGCAGTAGGCATACAGATGGCGGGCGTCGCACATGAGAAAATTGAAGCGACCGAATGCGGCGATCTCGTCGCCGAGCCGCGCCACGAGTCGGTGCAGCTTCGCGGCCGCCGGCGGGTGGCGGAAGCGCCGGCGGATCGTGTCGAGGATGTAACAGAAGGCGTGCTCCGAGTCGGTGGTGCCGATTGGCTGGTAGAACGTCAGCGGCTTCCGCTTGATGCCGGTCAGATAGCCGTTGTGAGCGAACACCCACGTCCGTCCCCAGAGTTCGCGCTGAAACGGGTGCGTGTTCTCGATGCACACCCGGGAGCGCGTGCGGCGACGGATGTGCGAGATCACGTTGGTGCTCTTGATCGGGTACTGCTCGACCAGGCGCGCGATCTCACTCGAGACCGACGGCGCGACATCGTGGAAAAGGCGCGCACCCTTCCCCTCGTAGAACGCGATACCCCATCCGTCTTGATGAGGGCCCGTGCGTCCGCCTCGTTGGCGGAATCCGGCGAAAGAGAAGGTGATGTCGGTCGGCACGTTGCAATTCATGCCGAGAAGCTCGCACATGGGGTCCAGAGATAAAGGAAGGGTCCCGAGTGCTCAACTCGCATTCGGCGCGAACGCCATAGTCGCTGCGTCGTACCGAGAAGGCCGCGTCGATTTGCGAGATGTGTAATTGCCTGCCCCCCTGCCCTTTGGTAAGCACACGCGGGCTTGACGCCGCTACCGAAACGTATCTGAGGAGGTATTCGATGAATCGAACGATTGCGTCTCAAGGTTTTCTGTTTGCGCTGACGGCACTGTTGGCCGCTGCCTGTACGCAAACTCCCAAAGAGGCGCCGAAAGCGACCGCGACGCCCGCTGCCGCCGCTGCCGCCGCCGCCACGCCGATGGCACAAGCTGCTCCCGCCCAAGCTGCGGTCGCCGCGGACGAGCTCTACGTCGATCTCGAAGGGGATCCGGACGAAGGCACGCCGCCGCTCACGGTCAAGTGGACGAGCACCGTCGAGGACGGCACGCCGCCCTACACCTACAAGTGGGATTTCGGCGACGGCACTCCGGCCTCCACCGAGGCGAATCCGAGCCACATCTACGCCAAGGAAGGCGAGTTCACCGCGACGCTTTCCGTCAGCGATTCCAAGGGCCTGACTGGCTCCGAGGAATACGACATCCTGGTCGAAAAAGAAGAAGAGTGAGCATTCCGCCGCGTCGAGGGGTTGACCCCTTTGACGCGGCGTGTTAACTGCCTCCCATCTCGGAACGCCAGAGCAGGAGGTAGAAATTCATGGCAGAAGTGAAGACCGACGGGGGGCTGCGCGCACGCCTCGAGCAAATGCAGGGAACGCTCAAACGCGTGCAAGCAGAAAGCGAGCGAGTCGTCGGCCGCATCCGCAAGGACGCGGGCGAGCTCCTCAGCAAAGACCGTCAGAAGGCAGTCCAGGAAATCCTGGCCCAAGCGCAGAAGCTCCGCACCGAACTTCAGAAGCGAGCCGAACGTGCGGTGAAGGATCTCGAAGAGCGCGGCCAGCGTATCGTCGCGGTGATCGAGAAGCAGGCGAAGGAGGGTGTGGAGCCCCTCGTTCGCGGCTTGAACCTTCCCTCCCGTGACGAGGTCGAGAAGCTCAAGAAGCGTATGAGTCAGCTCGAGAAGCGGCTCGACGACATAGCAGGCAGCAAAGCGGCGTAAGCCGTTCGACGCGAGTCGCGTGCACCATCCGCGAAGCGCGTCTCAGCATCACGAGCTTGCTTGCCGGCAGGGGGGAGTTGTTCTGTAACGGACGGACTTGGTCGCCCGCAAGGGCGACTGCCGGTGAGCAAGACAGCGAGCGGGGAACGGAGGGGCCTTCGACCCTTCGTTCCCCGCTATTTTTTCGTCCGCGACGCGCGACCCCAACCGCCGCCGCCCGGCGTCTCGATGCGCACCGCATCACCAGCTTGCACCCGAAAATTGATCTTGCTCGGAAGCGCGCGCGCACGGCCGTCGCGAACGAGCGCGTTCCGTCCCCGTCGTCCGTCGGCACCACCCGCAAGTCCCCACGGCGACACACGACGGCGCTCGGTCAGCAGGGTGACGTCGGCGTCCTCGAGAAATTGAATCTCCCGTACGAGCCCGTCGCCGCCGCGGCCCCGACCCCGTCCACCGCTACCGGGACGCAATCCGTAACGGGTCACGAGAAACGGATAGTACGCCTCGAGCGCTTCGATCGGGGTATTCAGCGTGTTCGTCATGTGGGTGTGAATGCCCGACGCTCCGGGTCCGTTGGGACCACCGCCCGCGCCGCCCGCGACGGTCTCGTAATACGAGAACGCCCGCCCGCGCCGACGGTCGAAGCCGCCGACGGCGAGGTTGTTCATCGACCCTTGGCTCGCGGCCGGAATGCGGTCCGGCGCCGCGCCTGCGAGCGCACGGAGCAGCACGTCGACGATCCGTTGCGACGTCTCGACGTTGCCGCCGGCGACGGCCGCCGGAAAGTTCGCGTTCACGACGCTCCCCGCGGGCGCGTGCACGTCGAGACAGCGCAGCACGCCCTCGTTCGGCGGAATCGCCTCGTGCCCGAGCGCGGTGAACACGTAGAACACCGCTGAGAGCGTGATCGCGTAGTTGGCGTTCACACTGCCTTCGACCTGAGGCGCGGAGCCGGCGAAGTCCACCTGCGCGCGACTGCCGGCGAGACGCACGGCGACGCGAATCGGGATGGGATCCGCGCTGATGCCGTCGTCGTCGAGCACGTCCTCGGCGCGGTACACGCCCCGCGGGAGCGTCCGCAGCGTCGCCGCCATCAGGCGCTCGCTGTAGCGCTGCAGCTCGTCCATGCCGGATGCGAGCGCGGCCGGACCGAGGTCGGCGGCGAGCTCGATCACCCGCTCGGCGCCGACGGCGAGAGCGCCGCGTTGCGCATCGAGGTCACCCTGACGCTCGTCCGGCACCCGCGTGTTGGCGAGAAAGAGCGCGAGGACGTCGTCCACGAGCCGGCCGTGCCGCACGAGCCGCACCGGGGGCAGGCGGAATCCCTCTTGATAGATCTCGCGTGCGAGCGGCATCGATCCTGGCGTCATGCCGCCGATGTCGGCGTGATGCGCGCGATTGGCGACGAAACCGAGCAGTCGCCCACGCGGCCCGTGCACCGGCGCGACCAACGTGAGGTCGGGCAGATGCGTGCCGCCGGCGTAGGGATCGTTCAGCGCGATCACGTCGCCCGGCTCCAGGCGATGCGCCGCGAGCGCGGCGCGCACCGAGAGTGGCGTCGAGCCGAGATGCACGGGAATGTGCGCCGCCTGGGCCACGAGCCGTCCGCTCGGATCGAACACCGCGCACGAATAGTCGCGCCGCTCTTTGATGTTCGGCGAAAAGCCGGTGTGGCCGAGGCGAACGCCCATCTCCTCGGCGATCGCCGCCAAGCGGTGGTGCAGGACCGCGAGCGCGATGGGATCAAGTGTGGCCTTCCGCTTCATCGACGCGCCTCGAGCAGCATGTTCATTTCGCCGTCGACGACTCCGTGCCAGCCGGGCGGGATCAACGTGGTCGAGCTGTACTCCACCACGAGCGCCGGTCCCGCGAGACGTGTGCCGGCGGCGAGCGCATCGCGCTCGTACCGCACGACGGTCGCCGTCCGACCGCGCCACGTGAGCGCGTGCGGTTCACCCACGGGAGCTCGGCGAGCACGAGGTGTCGGCTTGCGCACGCTCGGCGGCGTCACGGCGCCCGTCACCTCGAGACGCAACGCGAGCACTTCGACGGGGCGTTCGGCGCTCTGATGACCGTACATGCGGCCATGGGTCGCGTCGAAGCGCGCACGATAGTCGGCGCCGAGTGGAATCTCGATCTCGTGAGCCTGCCCCGCGTATCGCATCTGCGCGAACGCCCTCACCGCGACGGCCCGCCGCGACAATCCCTCTTTGACGAGCTCCGTGATCCCGCGTTGCCGCCACGGCGCGGCGATCCGCACGAGCTCGGCCGCCGGTGGATCGATGCGCCGGACCGTGACGAGGAAGTCGCGCGAGAGCGGAGCGCCCGCCATGCCGGCGGCGGACAACACGCCGGGGTAGCGCGGCACCATGACGCGCGTCATCCCGAGATCGGTCGCGAGCTCGCACGCATGGAGGGCCGCTGCGCCGCCAAACGCGACGAGCGCGAACGCCCGCGGATCGTGACCGCGCTCGACCGAGATCACGCGCAGCGCTCGCGCCATGGCGGCATTCACGACCGCGACGATCCCCTCGGCGGTCCGGATCGGGGAGAGGCGCAGCTGGCGCGCGAGCCGCGCGACGACCGCGTCGGCGCGCTCGCGATCGAGGCGCATGTGACCGCCGAGAAAATGCGCGGCAGCGAGACGACCGAGCACGAGGTTCGCGTCGGTGACGGTCGGAGCGTCGCCGCGGCCGTAACAGGCCGGCCCCGGATCAGCGCCGGCGCTCTCCGGTCCGACCTGCAGAGATCCTCCGGCGTCGCGCCGGGCGATCGACCCGCCACCGGCCCCGACGGTGTGAATGTCGATCACCGGAACGCGGAGGGCCATCCGCTGCAGCATCCAATCGGCGCGGCGCGGGATCTCGCCAGCGAGCAGCGCGACGTCCGTCGACGTGCCCCCCATGTCTATCGTGAGCGTCGGCCCGATGTGAGCCTGCTCCGCGACAGCCGCAGCGCCGACGATCCCGCCGGCCGGCCCCGAGAGGATCGTCCGCACAGGCTCACGCGCCGCGAGCGCCGGAGACACCGCACCGCCGTTCGACTGCATCACGCGGAGACGGCCGCGGGGAATGCTGCGCGCCAACCGTTTCAGGTGGCGACTCATGACGGGTGCGACGTACGCGTTCACGACCGACGTGCTCGTGCGCTCGTACTCGCGGTGCTCACGAACCAAGGCGTGCGACAGGGTGATCGGCACCCCGAGCGTTGCGAGCGCCCGCCCGATCTGTCGTTCGTGCTGCGGACGCGCGTACGCATGTAGGAGCACGACCGCGATGGCCTCCGGCCGGCGCGCCGCGACCCGTTCCCGCAATCGCCTGAGCTCGCCGGACGTGAGCGGTGTGAGCACCCGGCCGTCGAAGGTGGTCCGCTCGCGCACGCCGAGTCGATCGCGACGCGGGACGAGCGGCGGTGGAACGCAGGGCTCGAGCGCGTAGAGATCCGGACGCGCCTGCCGGCCGATCTCGAGCACGTCCTCGAAACCCGCCGTCGTGACCAAACACACGCGCGCGCCGCGCCGCTCGAGGAGCGCGTTCGTCGCAACCGTGCTGCCGTAAGTGATCTCGCCCCGCCAGCCGTCGGGGAAGAGCTCCGCGAGCCCGGTCATCACGGCGCGGGCGGGATCGTCCGGCGTCGAGAGCACCTTGTGGATGCGGACACCGGTTGCTTCACGCACGACGAAGTCGGTGAACGTGCCGCCCGTGTCTATACCGATGCGAACGAGGGGAGCGCGGCGCGGACGGCGGGCGGGCATGGGGCGTCCGGCGTCAGACAAAAAAATACCGCAGGATCCCGGGAGACCCTGCGGTAGGAGGTGTCGTACGAGAACGGTTCAGGCGACCGCTGCCTTGTCCGACTTCTTGCCACCCTTGCCACCCTTGTCGGACTTGGCGGCTTTGGCCGGCTTCTCGGTCGTCGAGCTGCTGTCGCTGCTCGCGCTGGTGCTGGCAGTGTCGGTCGCGGCGCTCGTCGTCGCGCTCTCGGACTTCGTGTCGTCGCCCTTCTTGTCATCGCCCTTCGCGTCGGACTTGCCGCCGCTACCCTCGCTCTTGCGCGCGTAGTCGGTGATGTACCAACCGCTCCCCTTGAGGTGGAAGGTCGTCGACGAGATCAGCTTGGTCACTTTGCGACGGCAGGTCGGACACGTCGTGAGCGGCTTGTCGCTCATCCGCTGCATCGTCTCGAAGTCGCCACACTTGCTGCAGTGATACTCGTAAATAGGCATACTGCCTCCAGAATTTGATCAGGAACCTCTAGCCACCGCGCTCCGCCTTGTCAACGTCGGACGCCCCGAGCGCCTGCACGCGAAGCGCCAATTCAGCCTCGGAACAGCCGCGCACCGCCACCACCTTCTCACGGTTGTGCGCGCCCTGCACCACCTCGAGGTCGCCCCGCTTCACTCCGAGGGCGCGCGCGAGCAGGTCGATCAACGCACGATTCGCGGCGCCGTCGACGGGAGGAGCCGTCAGCCGAGCCCGCAGCGAGCCCGCCACATCGCGGGTGAGCACGTTGGCGCGCGCCCGCGGCACGACTCGAACCCGGAGCGTCGCCGCCACGATCGGCTCGTCACTGCATGCGGGACGCGAGTTGCCGCAGCGTCTGCACGAGGAAACTCTGCAGGAACATGATGCCGATGAAGACGACGATCGGGGAGAAATCGATGCCGCCGCCGTACACCGGCAGCGCGCGACGGATGCGCGACAGCACCGGCTCGGTCATCGAATAGATCGCGCGCACGATCGGGTTGTACGGGTCGGCATTCACCCACGAGATCACGACGCGCGCGATCACGATCCACGAATAGATCTGCAACACGTACTCGAGGACCAAAGCGAAAGCGTCGAGCAAGTTTCCGAATACGAACATCGTTCCTCCCCTCTTCAGCCGCGGCCGAGCTCGCGACCCCGGCGGGTCGCGGCCGTCACGGCGCCGGCAACTGCGTCGACGAAGCCGCGCTCGTCGAGCGCCGCCAGACCAGCGAGCGTCGTGCCTCCCGGCGACGACACCATGACCCGCAGCTCCTCGGGCGACCGTCCGGTTTCCTGCAGCATCACAGCGGCACCGCGGAGCGTTTGATACGTGAGCCGCCGGGCGACTGCCGGATCGAGGCCCTCCGCGACGGCACCCGCGATCAGCCCTTCCGCGAAGCGGTAGACGTACGCGGGACCGCTTCCGGAGAGACCTGTCACCGCGTCCATCAGCGTCTCGTCCTTAACACGGACGACTTCGCCGACACCACCGAAGAGCTCGGCGGCGCGCCGCTCGTCCGCCGCGGTCGCATGCGCGCCGCGCACGACGACCGTCATGCCGTTGGCGACCAGCGCAGGCGTATTCGGCATGGCGCGAACGACGCGCGGGCGGCCGCCGAGGCCGGCTTCGAGGCGACTCGTCGGCAAACCCGCGGCGATCGACACGATGAGCGTTCGCCGAGTCACGTGCGGCGCGATCTCGGCCAGCACCGCCTGCATGATCTGCGGCTTCACCGCCAAGACGACGATCTCGCTCTCGGCGACGAGCGTCCCGTTGTCGGCCGCGCGGCCGACGCCGTATGCGCGCGTGAAGCGCGTCAGCTGACGGGGTTCGGCGTCGCTCGCCCAGAGATCCCGCGCGCGCACCTGCTTCGTCGCGAGCAGGCCCTTGGCGAGGGCGCCCGCCATGTTGCCTGCGCCGATGAATCCGATCTTCTTCATGCTTTCCCCTTTCGTGGACCGAAGAGCGCAGTGCCGACGCGGACCAGCGTCGCGCCTTCCTCGATCGCCGTCTCGAAATCCGCGCTCATGCCCATCGAGAGCTCACGCAGGTCGCCGTCGACCGCGTGACGCTCGCGCAGCTCACGGAGGGCTCGGAACCGCGGGCGCATCGCCTCAGGATCGAGCGGTGCCGGAATCGCCATCAGACCGTCGATCCGCAGCCACTCGCCACCACGCAGCGCCGCGAGCAGCTCACCGAGCGCGGCCGGCGCGACGCCGTCTTTGCTGTCTTCCTCATCGAGGTTGACCTGGACGAGCGCGTGCACCGGACGCCCGCGCCGCTCGCCCGCCGTCGCGAGCGCCGTCGCGACACGGAGATCGGACACCGAATGCACGAGCGTCGCTTCGGCCACGGCCGCGGCCTTGTTTCTTTGGATGCGCCCGATGAAGTGCCACTCGATCGTCGGCAGATCCGAGAGTGCGGACCGCTTGGCCGTCCAATCCTGGACGTAGTTCTCGCCGAACGTCGTAAGCCCGGCCGCGATGGCCTCGCGTAGGACGTCCGCGTCCATCCCCTTCGTGACGCCGACGAGCCGCACGTCCGAACGCGCACGCCCGGACCTTTCACAGGCTGCAGCGATCCGCGCTTCGACCGCCGGCAGGCGCGCGCTCAGAGGATCCGCCATCGCCGCAGCCAGTCAGCTACCTCGGGAAGTGGCAGACCGATGACGTTGGTGTAGGAGCCTTCGACCCGCGCGACGAGATGCGCCCCTTCGCCCTGGATCGCGTAGGAGCCGGCCCGATCGAATGGCTCGCCCGTCGCGACGTAGGCCGCGATCTCCTCGCGAGTGAGGGAACGGAACACGACGGGCGTCGCAAACACCGCGCATTCGGCGACCGCGCCGCCCGGCCGCAGCAACGCGACGCCCGTGAATACGGTGTGCGAGCGATTCGCGAGCGCCGTCAACATCGCGACGGCTTCCACGGCATCCTTCGGTTTCCCGAGCGTGACCGTATCGAGCGCGACGACGGTGTCGGCGGCGACGATCCATGCCTCGCCGTGCCGCCGCGCGACTTCCGCCGCCTTCTCGTCGGCCATGCGTAGCGCGAAATCAGCGGGAAGCTCGCCGTCGTGCGCGACCTCGTCGACGTCCGGCGCCACGATCGTGAACTCGCGCCCGAGCTTTTCGAGCAACCAACGCCGCCGCGGCGACGTCGACGCGAGCACGAGTGGCGGAAGATCCGGGACCGACATCGCGTTCTCGTGCCGAAGGGCTTTCGAGGAGTCAAGCACGCTGGCCGTGTTGCCTCCGCGCCGATCGCAAGGTAGCCGGGAGCGATGCGCTCGTTCGAGATCGCCGCCGCGAGCGCATACCTGCTCGTGTCGCTCCTCTGCGGAGGCTGCTTGCAGGACGCGTCGCGACGGCCGCCGTCACCGACGCCGCCCTTGCCCGTGCCGGCGGCGCCTCGCGATGCGCGCGCCGCACGAGCGACTTTCGTCGACGCCGTCGCACGCTACGAGCGCGGTGATCTCGAAGGCGCACGACCGCTGTTTGGCACGCTGCTGCGGTCGTACCCCGCGCTCGAGGACTACCATCTCGCGTATCTGGCCGCGCTCGAGGATCGCACCGGCCATGCGCGCGAGGCCAGCGGGCTCGACGATCGCCTACTCGCAACTCATCCGGCGAGCGTTTGGGTGCCGGGCGCGCTCGCGCGCCGCGCGCGGACCGCGCTGGCGCTCGGCGACGCACGCGCCGAAGAGATCGCGGAACGCGCCCGCGCCGCTACCGACGACGACGTCGCCGCCCGCGACGAAGCATTGATGGTGTTGGCCACCATCCGGTCGTCATCGCGCCCACGGGAAGCCTACGAGCTGTATCAATCCGTGCGGAGGAACGGCGGCAAGTCCTCGGCGACCGCGCGCACAGCCAGTACCGCGCTGGAGGCGGCGCACCCCGAGCTGCTGAACGACGCGACCCTGCTGATCGCCGAGGGTAGGCTGCTCGCCGCGGAGGACCGTACCGCGCTCGCCATCGAGCGCCTGCAAGCGGCCATCGCAGCGACGACGGGAGCCGAGAGGATCGACGCGCTCCGCGCGCTCGCGAAGACCTACCAGCAGTCCGGTCGGCTCGAAGACGCCTTCGCCACCTATCGCACCGCGGTCGCCGCGGGGCCGACCAGCAGCATGGCGCGCTTCGAGCTTGCGAGCTTGCTCTGGAATCGCGATCGCGATGCCGAGGCCAAGACGCTCTTTACGCAGATCGTCGCCGAAACGCCTCGCCACGCGAAGTACGACACGGCTCGCTATGCTCTCGGACGCATCGCCGAGCAGGACGGCCGCGCGGACGAGGCCGTGGCACAGTTTCACCGCCTAGCCGAGGAAGGTGGCGAGGGCGATCTCGCGCGCGAGGCGCGGTGGCGTCTGGCGTGGATGCCCTATCGCCGCGGCGATCTCGGCGCGGCGGAGCAGGCCTTCGTCGCGCTCGGCGCCGGGAGCAGCAAGGACGTGGTCGCCGCGCAGTACTGGCGCGGGCGCGTGCTTGCCCGGCGTGGGCTCGATGCCGAGAGCCGTGCCGAGCTCGCGAACGTGCTGAGCCAGGCGCCGGACGGCTACTATGGCGAGCTTGCGGAGCAACGAGTCGGAACGGCGCCGCCGTCCCCCGATGCCCCGACCCCGCTCGCCGTCGCGCCGCCGCCGAGCGTCACGCTGCACGACTATCATTGGACCCGGAGCGGAGAGCTGCGGGCGGCCGGCCTGAACGGCGCGGCCGCGCGCGAGCTCGCCGCCCTCACCCGCGAGCTCCCCGACGGCGGCGAGCGCGAGCCGTTCTTGCTCGAAGCCTACACCGACGTCGAAGCGCACGGGCGCGCGCTGCGGCTCGCGGGGCGACTCGGGTCCGGAACGCTCGCGCCGACGACACTCGCGGCCTATCAGTATCCGCGCGCCTATTGGTCGCGGGTAACGGCGGCAGCGGATGCGGCGCGGCTCGATCCCTACGTCGTCGTGGCGCTGATGCGCCAGGAAAGCCTCTTCGATCCCGACGCCGTTTCTCCCGCCGCCGCGTACGGGCTCATGCAGCTGCTACCGAGCACGGCGTCACGGGTCGCCGGCACGACGATGGAGCCGCGGCAGCTCTTCGATCCGACCACCAACATCGGGCTCGGCACGCGCTACCTGCGCCAGCTGCTCGACCGTTACGACGGCAACCTCGCGAAGGCCCTGGCCGCGTACAACGGCGGTGAGGAGGCAGTCGCGAAATGGGAACGGCGTACACCCGGAGCCGCGACTGACGAGTTCGTCGAGACGATCAGCTATCGGGAGACGCGCCACTACGTGAAGCAGGTGCTCGGCAACTACCGGCGCTATCGTCGTCTCTACGGCGCGCCCGGCGAGCAGCGCGCGCTCGATCGCGCCGAGGCCGACCCCTACGACGGGATGCGCGACAGCTCGAGCGCCGCGATGAGCGTGCCGGCGAGCCCGCCGAACCCGCCGTTCGACATCAACACGACGACGTCGCCCGACGCGACCTGAGCCCCCACCAGCCTCGCGATCGCATCGGGATCCTCGCACGTCTCGGCCTGGAGGCCGCGCGCCGTCAGCGCCGCGATCAGCTCGTCGACCGACAGACGCTGGTCCTCGGGAAGCTGATCACGCCGATGAATGGCGCCGAAGGTCACGCGATCGGCACCCGCGAAGGCGGCCGCGAAGGCATCTTGGAAGACGCGGCGGCGCGTCGTGTTCGAACGGGGCTCGAAGAGCGCCCATAAGCGCCGCTTCGGATAGCGCGCGCGGAGCGCGGCGATCGTACCGGCGACGGCGGTCGGGTGATGGGCGAAATCGTCGATGACCGTGATGCCGCGACCCTCGGCGATGACCTGCTGTCGGCGTTGCACGCCGCGGAAGGTCGCGAGTGCCGCGACGACCCCGTCGACCGGGATCCCCATGGCGTGCGTGAGCGCGACCACGCCGGTCGCGTTGGCGACGTTCATCGCGCCGGGTAGCCGCAACGAGGCCGGCAGCCGCAGCCCGTCGGGACCCGAGAGCGTGAAGCGCATCATCGACCCGTCGTCGCGAACGCCCTCGGCACGCCAAGCCGCTCCCGCGCCGTCGCCGAAGAACACCGCCTGCCGTCCGCTCGCTTCGACGACGGCGCGCACCTCGGGGAAATCAGCGCTCGCCGCGACGACGGCACTCGGCCGCAACCGCTCGAGGAGGGTACGAAACGCACCCTTCACGTGATCGAGGTCGCGGTAGATGTCGGCGTGATCGAACTCGATCGCGTTCAGCAGCAGCGCGTCGGGATCGTAGTGCAGGAACTTGGGACCCTTGTCGAAGAAGGCGGTGTCGTACTCGTCGCCCTCGGCGACGAACCACGGACCGGCCCCGAGCCGGAAGTTGTGCGGGAAGTTCCGGCTGGCGCCGCCCACCATGAAGCTCGGGTCGCCACCGGTCTCGTGCAGCACCCACGACAGCAATGCGCTCGTGGTCGTCTTGCCATGTGTCCCGACGACGACCGCGCGACGCCGGTCGCGCATGAAGAAGCGCATCAGCGCTTCGGGCATCGAGCAGTACGGGATCCCGGCCGTGAGCATCGCCTCGACCTCGGGATTGCCGCGCGACATGGCGTTGCCGACGATCACGAGATCGGGTCGCGGCTCGAGATTCTCGGCGCGATAGCCCTCGCGATACGGAATGCCGAGATCGGCGAGCAGCGTGCTCATCGGCGGGTAGACGGTTTGATCGGAGCCCGTCACGTCGAATCCGGCAGCGCGCAGCATGCCGGCGAGCGACGCCATCCCGACCCCCGCGATGGCGATCAGGTGCACGTGGCGCGGCGACGCCGGGATCTCAGGACGCGACGGCGCGGACGATGAGGTCATGGATCTGTGGGCGGAACTCGCGGATGAGTTCGTTGTCGCGTTTTGGATGCACGCGGTTCGAGAGCACGAGGATGTGCATGTTGCGATCGAGATCGATCCAGAGCGACGTGCCCGTGAAGCCGACGTGCCCGACGGCGTTACGCGACAGCTCGTTCCCGGCCGTCGAACCTTTGAGCGACGGCGTGTCCCACCCAAGCGCCCACGTCGACGAGCCAATGGGATCGTCGCGGCGCCAGAACTCGCTCACGATGCTCGACGGCAGGAACACGTTCTGGCCGAGCCACGATTCACGGAGCGTGGTCGCGAGACGATCGAGATCGCGGGCACATGAAAACAATCCGGCGTGCCCGGCGACGCCACCCATCGCATACGCGTTGTCGTCGTGAACCTCGCCACAGAGCACACGCCCTCGCCACGGACAGCGCTCGGTCGGTGCGATCATGTCGGTGATGGGCTCGAGGCGACGCGTGCGCAGCAACGACAGGTCGACGAACGACGTCGAGCGCAGACCGAGCGGCTTGAAGATCTTCTCGTGGCAGAAACGATCGAGCGTCTGCCCGCTGACTTGTTCGATGGCCGCGCCGAGCAGCATGAAGCCGAGATCGCTGTAGAGCGTACGGGCACCGGCGGGCGCCTCGGGCTTTTCGCGTTGGATCGCCTCGTAGACCCACTCTTTGGCGCCGCGGCTGGCCGTGAAGTTGATGCGCCCTTCGCGCTCGATCTTGACGATGTCCTTGTAATACGGCCGCCACCCGGGGAGACCCGAGGTCTGGGCGAGCAGGTGCCGGAACGTCACGTGGGTTTTCCCGTGCACGCCGAAGTTGTGGAAGAAGCGGGTCACGCGGTCGTCGAGACTGATGCGGCGATCGCGGACGCTCAGCATCATCGCGGTCGTCGTGGCGAGCGGCTTGGTCAGCGATGCGACGTCGAAGATCGTGTCTTCGCGCATCGGTGACTCGTCGCCGTTCTCGAGCGTCCTCCGACCGGCTGCCTTCTGAAATACGACGCGGCCACCGACGTTCACGAGCACGACCACGCCCGGGAAGGCCCCGCGCTTGATCGCCATTTCCATGGCTTGCTCGACCGCGTCGAAGCTCACGCCGCCAGCCTCTCCACGCAGCCAGCATGCGTATCGACGCGGAGGGAGAGTCCCAACGCGAAGGGCAGGTTTTCCGAGAGATGGCCGGCGGGGAATCCGGCGACGACGGGGTACGGCGCGTCCGCGAAGAACTCGCGGATGACGTGGGCCGTCAGGTCGTCGGGACCGGGACCGTCACAGTCCGCAAACGCGCCGAGAACGACGGCCACGACGCGCTCCAGCTTCCCGGCGAGTTTCAAGTGCGTGAGCATGCGGTCGATGCGATACGGGCGCTCGGCAACGTCTTCGAGGAAGAGCACGGCCCCGTCGGTCTCGATCGCGTAGGGCGTCCCGAGAAGCGCCACGAGCGACGAGAGGCATCCCCCGACCATACGACCGGTCGCGACACCGGCCACGACGACGTCCGCGATGGGCTCGCGCCACGCGGCCGCTGGCGCCGCGAGCAAGGCCGCGAGACGGGCCGCCGCGTGCTCGCTCACGCCCCTGGCGAGGTCGGTCGCGACCATTGGTCCGTGCAGCGCGACCACACCGGCACGCTCGACGACGAACCCGAGGAGCGGCGACACGTCGCTGTAGCCGATGATGAACTTGGGATGCGAGGCGACGAGGGCGGGATCGAGCAACGACAAGAGATGGGTCGTGCCGTAACCGCCGCGCGCGCACATGATGGCGCCCACCTCCGGATCGCGCAGCATGGTTTGGAGATCGGCCAGTCGGAGTGCCGGCTCCCCCGCACAATAGCGACGCCGCGCCAGGACGTGCTCACCGACGCGGACGCGAAAGCCGGCGGATTCGAGCCACGCGACGCCGAGCGCGAGCGCCTCGGCCTTCACGGCTCCCCCAGGGGCGACGACGCCGATGGTCCCACCGGCAACGACCGGCGGCGGCAGGATCATCGAGCCAGTCGGCGTGATCAGCCCTCGCCGAAAAAACGCGCTCGATCGGCCTGCATCCGCGACTCGTACGTGCGCTGGAGGGCGACCGTCGTCACATACTCGCGGTCGGTGCTCTGCCGGGCGGCCCACGTCGCGCGGGCAGCACGGACGAGACCGTTCAACTGCTCGGGGAAGAGACCCTGCATGCCGTCGGATTTGGCGATCAAGGGATTGGGATGGGCTTCGACGAGCACCACCGACGCGCCCGCCGTGATGCCGGCGAGGGTCAGCGGAAACACGAGGTCGCGGATGCCGGTGCCGTGCGACGCATCGATGGCGACCGGCAAGCCGGAGAGTTGATAGTGGAAGGCCGCGACGCTGCCGAGGTCGAGGGTATTGCGCGTGTAGCGGTTGCAGCTCGTGATTCCGCGCTCACAGAGGATGACGTTCTCTTTCCCCATCGTCATCACGCGCTCCACCCAGAGCAGATAGGCTTCGGTGTCGAGCGAGTTGCCGCGTTTGTGGATCACGGGCAACGGAGTGTCGCGGAGACGATTCAGGAGCGCCTGGTTCTTGCTGTTGGGCTCACCGACTTGCAGACACGCGACGCCGGTGTCCTCGTAGAGGGCGACGTCGGCTTGATCGAGGATCTCGACGACGGTCGGCATCTCGAAGGCGCGCCCCGCCCGGACGATGAGCTCGAGCCCGCGGCGCAGTGACTCCTGATCCGACGACCCGAGCCCTTCCCAACCGCTGTACGGGCTCGACCGATACTTCACGACCCCGCCGCGGAGACATTGGGCGCCCGCTTCCTTCACCATGCGGGCGGACTCCATGATCTGGTGCTCGCTCTCGACCGAGCAGGGGCCCGCGACGACCACGAGCTCTCCGCCCCCGACCTTCACCCCACCGATGTCGACCACCGTGTGGAGCGGCTGTCCGGGCTCGCCCTTCTGTGCCGCGCGTTTGTAGGCGCGCGAGATGGGGATCAGGCGCTCGACGCCCGGCATCTGCGCCAGCTCTTCCTGCGGTAGGCGCGAGATGTCGCCGTACAAGCCGATCAGCGTGACTTCCTCGCCGACCATCTTGCCCGTCGTGTACCCGAGACTGTGAGCCTTGGCCTCGATCGCCGCGATCTCGTCGGGCGTCGCGACCGTTTGCATCTTGATGATCATCGACGAGGGCCTCGGGGGTGGAGCCGACCTCTCTGAAACGCAGCGGAAAGCGCGGTTCCTTCGAAAAAGACGTCGGTCATGAGGGATAGCTTCATTGGCCAGAACGGTCAATCGAAAGCGCCGCCGCGCGCTCGAACATGCTTGCGTTGGCGATCCTTGCCATCTACTCGTATCGCCGAATGAAGCTCCGCGACGGCGAGATGCAACGCATCGCGACCTCCGTCCTGTCGCGTCTCGAGAAGGCAGGCCTGGTCCGCATCACCGGCAACCGTGCCGCCGTCGAGCAGCGGATCGTCGCAGCCTTCCGAGCCAACATCCGCGAGGAAGAGGACATCGAGGCGGCGGCGGAGCGCTTTGCCGAATCTCACAGCCGCGACCTCGTCGGCATGGATCGTCACAAGGTGCTGCAGTTGGTGAAGGAGCGCATCGCGAAAGAGCGCGGGTTCGAGCTATGAGCCGAGCCTCGGAAGGTCGCCTTTCGCACCTCGCCCACCTCGCGTTCGGCGCCCTCAAGAAGGGCGACGAGGTCACCGACATCCGCAACGACCGAGTGATCTTGATCGAGATCAAGGCCGCCCTGGCGGATTTCTTCAATGTCGATGACGCCATCGATTTGAAGGTCCGCAAGAAGATCGCGAGCTTGTCCCGGCGCGTTCCCGAAGGCTCCGGCGAGTGGGACGTGCTCTACCGGCAATATCTCGAAGAAGAGAAGCGAAAGCTGGGCCGTTGACCCATTACGCCCGTTGACAAGGCGTCGATGATGTCTATGGTGCGCCCGGGTTTCATCCCGCACGAATCCGGACTTCCTCGGCTCCGCCCTGGAGATCGAGGCTAACCGGTCGAAATTCAAAGCAAGTTCGCAGAACAACACGTTCGCAGAACAATGGGAAAGGAGCTGTCGATGAAGATTCGCCCACTTCAGGATCGCGTGATCGTGAAGCGCATCGCCGAGGAAGAAAAGACCAAGGGGGGCATCATCATCCCCGACACGGCGAAGGAAAAGCCTCAGGAGGGTAAGGTCGTCGCGGTCGGGAAGGGCAAGGTCAACGACGACGGAAAGCTCACCGCGCTCGACGTCAAAGTCGGAGACAAGATCCTCTTCGGCAAGTACTCCGGTAGCGAAATCAAACTCAATGGCGAGGAACACTTGATCATGCGCGAGGATGACATTCTCGGCGTGATCGAGGGCTGAGGAGAAAAAGCACATGCCAGCCAAGCAAGTACGATTCGGACAGGATGCGCGTGATCGCATTCTTCGTGGAGTAAATATCCTGGCGGACGCCGTCACCGTGACCCTCGGCCCTAAAGGCCGGAACGTGGTCCTGGAGAAGTCGTTCGGCGCCCCCAACATCACCAAGGACGGCGTCACCGTCGCCAAGGAAATCGAGCTCGAAGACAAGTTCGAGAACATGGGCGCCCAAATGGTCAAAGAGGTCGCGAGCAAGACCTCGGACGTCGCCGGTGACGGCACCACGACGGCCACGGTCCTCGCGCGGGCCATCTTCGCCGAAGGCATCAAGATGGTGGCAGCAGGCCACGATCCGATGAGCCTGAAGCGCGGCATCGATCGCGCCGTCGGCGCCATCGTCGCGGAGCTGAAGACGCTGTCGAAGCCCACGAAAGACCAGAAGGAAATCGCCCAGGTCGGTACGATCTCGGCGAACAACGACACCACCGTCGGCGAGATCATCGCCGAGGCCATGAACAAAGTCGGCAAGGAAGGCGTCATCACGGTCGAGGAGGCAAAAGGCCTCGAAACCACCCTCGAAGTCGTCGAGGGTATGCAGTTCGACCGCGGTTACCTCTCCCCCTACTTCGTGACGGATCCGGAGCGCATGGAAGTCGTGCTCGACGACCCGTACCTGCTGATCAACGAGAAGAAGATCAGCAACATGAAGGATTTGCTCCCGATTCTCGAGCAAATCGCCAAGACGGGCCGGCCGTTCATCATGATCGCCGAGGACGTCGAGGGTGAAGCGCTCGCGACGCTCGTCGTGAACAAGATCCGCGGCACGCTCCAGTGCGTCGCGGTGAAGGCTCCCGGCTTCGGTGACCGCCGGAAGGCCATGCTCGAGGACATCGCGATCCTCGCCGGCGGCAAAGTGATCGCGGAAGAGCTCGGCATCAAGCTCGAAGGCATCACCCTCGCCGACCTCGGCAAAGCGAAGCGCGTCGTGGTCGACAAGGACAACTGCACGATCGTCGACGGCGCCGGTAAGCGGGCCGACATCGAAGGTCGCATCAAGCAGATTCGGGCGCAGATCGAGGAAACTACCTCGGACTACGACCGCGAGAAGCTGCAGGAACGTCTCGCCAAGCTGATCGGCGGCGTCGCGGTCATCCGCGTCGGCGCGGCCACCGAGATCGAAATGAAGGAGAAGAAGGCCCGGGTGGAAGATGCACTCCACGCCACCCGCGCTGCGGTCGAGGAAGGCATCGTCCCTGGTGGCGGCGTCGCTCTCATCCGTGCCTCGGGCGCGCTCGACGCGCTCAAGGGCGGTACCGAGGAAGAGAAGGTCGGCATCAACATCATCCGCCGCGCCGTCGAAGAGCCGTGCCGGCAGATCGCCAACAACGCCGGCTGGGAAGGCTCGATCGTCCTCGACAAGATCCGCAATTCCAAGGGTGCGAACGGCTTCAACGCGCACACCGAGGAGTTCGAGGACCTGATCAAGGCCGGCATCATCGACCCGACCAAGGTCGTCCGTACGGCGTTGCTGAATGCTGCTTCGGTGGCAGGGCTCCTGCTCACGACCGAAGCGACTGTTGCCGAAAAGCCTGATGAGAAGGGCGCCGGTGCCGGTGGCCCGCCTCCGGGCATGGGCGGCATGGGCGGTATGGGCGG
>JBDSJB010000218.1:0-10467 GCA_039917665.1 Binatia bacterium | reverse complement strand
TTCACGCCAGCGCCGGTGTTCATGAACAAGCTCTACAAGACGAGCGCCACGACGACCGTGCACACCAAGGCCGCGCTCACGCGCGCCAGCAGCATGTGCAACTCGTGCATCAATCTCATCAACAACCACATGGTGAAGCTCTCGATCGAGAAGTCGGTGCCGATCATCGCCGGCGGCTACATCGGCGGGCAGGTGCCGAAGGACTCGGTCATCATGACGATGGACCTCGACGTTCAGGCCCGGTTCCGGTCGGAGGCCATCAAGCGTTACCTCCGCAACTTCGGACCCGAGGCCGAAAGCTACTTCGGCATGAACGAGGAGATGGTGAAGCGGAGCCCGCTCCGGAAGGTCAACATCGTGAACCCGATGCTCGCGTTCGGCGTGTCCGAAACTCAGATCATCGAGGAGATCTCGACGCTCGGCTGGCGGAAGACCGCCGACACCGGCAGCAACTCGACCAACTGCCTCCTGAACGACCTCGGCATCGCCGTCCACTTCAAGCAGCATCAGTACAACCCGTACGTCAACGAGATTGCCGAGCAGGTGCGGACTGGACTGATGTCGCGCGAAGAGGCCGTCCACAAGGTCCAGGACATTCCCGACTTCTCCCGCGTCGAGCGCCAAGCGCGCGCGATCGGGCTCGATTGGAATGAAGTCTAGGAGCGTCGCTCCTGATCGAGGTCGGGGCGGATGGTGACCGCCGCGGGTGAGCCGCTCGCCTTGCTGTTTCCGGGGCAGGGCGCGCACGACGTGAAGATGCTGGACGGGGTCCGCGGGCTCCCCGGCTTCGCACGTCGCTACGAGGCCGTCGCCGACGCGCTGGGCAGCTCGCCGCTCGACGAGCTCGCGGCCGGCCACGCCGACTACCTGAATCAGAATCGGGTGACGGCGCTCCTGACGTTGCTCGTGAGCTCGCTCTCGCTCGACCTCTTTCACGAGCAGACCGGCGGCAAGGCCGACTTCGTGTCGGGCTACAGCGTCGGGCAATGGACGGCGCTCTACGCCGCCGGTGCGCTCTCGTTCGACGAGCTCGTCGCCGTCGTCGCCGCGCGGTCGGCGCTCATGGACGAGTGTTTCGCCGACATCCCTGGCGCGATGCTCGCCGTCATCGGCGTGAAGGCCGAGGTGCTCGAAAATCTCTGCGACGGCCTCCGCGCCAAGAGCTATCGGGTGTGGGTCAGCAACTACAATTGCGTCGGGCAGTACACGATCGCCGGCGCCGCTGACGCGATCGAGGCCGCCGAGCGCGCCGTCGCCGACCTGAAGCCGCGGAAGGTCGCGCGCGTGCCGGTGAGCGGCGCGTGGCACACGCCACTCCTCGCCGCCGCCCATGCCGGGTTCGCGACCCATCTGGCCGACGTGACGCTGGCGCCGACTACGGTGCCGGTCGTCGACAACGTCACGGGCGGCTGGTTGCCGACCGCGCGCGCCGCGCTCGATCTGCAGCTAGCCCGCCACCTCGATCACCCGGTACTCTGGGAGCAGGGCATCCGGGCGCTGCTCGCCAAGGGTGCCAAGCGCTTCGTCGAAATCGGCTACGGCAACGTCCTCACCAAGTTCGGGTTTTTCATCGATCGTTCCGTCGAGCACCAAGCCTTCTACGTGAGCTAAAGGATCACCCAAGCCATGTGCGGGATCGTCGGGTTTTTCCATCAGTCATTCGAAGCGTCGCGGGGTTTCGACCGCGACGGGTCGCCGCGCGTGCTCGAAGGGATGCTCGAGCTCATGTCCCACCGCGGCCCCGACGAGGCCGGCTATTACTTCGACGAGCGCACCGGTTTCGGCACGGCTCGTCTCAGCATCATCGACCTCTCGACCGGACAGCAGCCGATCCCCGACGAGACCAAGCGCTTCTGGATCGCGTACAACGGCGAGCTCTACAATTACAAAGAGCTGCGCACCGAGCTCGAAGGTCTGGGACACCGGTTCCAGTCGACCTCCGACACCGAGGTGCTGCTGCACGCGTACATGCAGTGGGGCACCGACGCGCTGCCGCGGCTGAACGCCGCGTACGCCTGCGCCATCTACGATCACGAGCGCGGCGAGATCCTGCTCGCGCGCGATCGCTACGGGAAGCGCCCGCTCTTCTACACCGAGGTCGGCGACACGCTCGTCTTCGCCTCGGAGATGAAGAGCTTCCTCGCATACCCGGGAGCGCACTTCGAGATCGACGAGGCCCAGCTCGCGTCGATCTTCACCGTCTGGACGCCGCTTCCGAATCAGACCGGCTTCACCGGCATCAAGCAGATCCCGAACGGCTGGTACCTGAAGCAGCGCGGCTCGACCCGGACCCTCGCGCCCTACACGACGCTCGACTGGCCCGCCGAGGGGCGCTTCGAGGGCTCGGCAGCCGAGGCGATCGAACACACGCGCGAGGTCTTGTCCGACGCCGTCCGGCTCCGCCTCCGCAGCGATGTCGAGGTCGCGACGTATCTGAGCGGCGGGCTCGACTCGGCCATCACGACGCAGCTCGCGCTCGCGAACGGCCTCAGCCAGGTGCACTCGTTCTCGATCACCTTCGACGACAAGGAGTTCGACGAGTCCGCCGACCAATTGGAGCTGAGCCGCTATCTCGGCACCCATCACACCGCGCTGCCGGTGCGGCACGGCGACATCGCCCGCGCTTTCCCGGAGGCGATGTGGCACGGCGAGATTCCCGTCTTCCGAACGGCCTTCGTGCCGATGTTCTTGCTGTCGAAGCTGGTGAACGAGAAGGGCATCAAGGTCGTGCTGACGGGCGAGGGCTCGGACGAGAGCTTCCTCGGCTACGACATCTTCAAAGAGGCGATCCTCCGCCGCGGCTTCGATGCCGAGCGCGACGGCGACAAGCTGCGTCGGCTGTACCCGTATCTGCCGCATTTCAACGACGGGAACACGAAGGCGCTGGCGTCGGTGTTCGCGCAGTTCGCCCACGAGAAGACGCCCGGGCTCTTCTCGCACGAGCTCCGGTTCCACAACTCCCTCTTTGGGCTCCGGCTGCTGAAGCAGAGCCGCGACGGCCTCGCCGACCTGAAGCAGTACGTGGCCGACAACGACGACGTCTTCGGCCATCTCGATCTCGTCGAGCGCGCCCAGTGGCTCGAATGGAAGACGCTGCTGCCGGGGTATCTGCTCTCGACCCAGGGCGATCGGATGAGCATGGCCCACAGCGTCGAGGGGCGTTGTCCGTTCCTCGACTATCGCGTCGTCGAGTGGGCGGCGCGGTTGCCGCAGGCGCTCAAGCTCGGTCCCGACATGGACGAGAAGTGGATTTTGAAGCAGGCGTTTCCCGACACGCTGCCGTCGAGCATCTTGAAGAAGCCGAAGCAGCCGTATCGCGCGCCCGATCTGAGCGCGTTTCTCGGGTCGAGCGACGCCGACTACACCGAGGCGCTCTTCTCCGAGCGCGAGCTCGCCAAGCTGCCCTTCCTGAACGGCGTCTTCTGCCAGCAATTCCTGAAGAAGGTGCGCACGGCGCCGCCGGGTGGGATCAGCCAGCGCGAGAATCAGGCGTTCATCTTGCTGCTCTCGACGGCGCTCCTCCATCGCTACTTCGTGCAGGGCGAGTACCCGCGTCGCGACGTGAAGCTGAACCTCGTCCGCCAGATCGACGGCCGCTCGCGGGCATGAAGCTCGAAGCGCTCCGCCCGGAGCGTTATCCCGAGTTCTATCGCTTCAACCAGGAGATCTTTCCGACCCGCGTGTCGGTGCCGACGCGCTTCCAATTTCAGATCGTCGACAACCCGCTGCTGGCGTCGAAGGACGCGCCCGACGTCGCGCTCGTGGCGGAGGACGACGGCGCGATCCTCGGCCAGGTCATCCTGCAGCCGATCGAGTATCATCACGACGGCACGCTGGCGCGCGGCTTCATGGGCGTCGATCTCTTCGTGAAGGAGAGCGCCCGCAATACGCGCGCGGGGGGCGCGCTCGCGTTCAAGATCGTGCGGACCTACAGCCCGTTTTTCTGCGTCACGATCAGCGCCGCGGCCGAGAAGGTGTTCGGGGCGATCGGCATCCGGACGATCGGCACGATGCGCAAGTTTCTCTGGATTCGCGGTGCGCGCGGTCTCGTCGGGCTCGCGCGGGCGTCGCTCGCCGCCCGCGGGCTGATGCGGCCGGTCGTGGCGCCGGCACAGCTCGCCGCCGGCGCGGCGCGCTTCGTGAAAGCGACGGCCGACGACGTCGCACGGGTGGTGCAGCGCCCGTGGCCCGGCGGTCGGCTCGAATTCGATCGCTCCCCGGCATTCCTCGCGTGGCGCTTCTTCGGCGTCCCCGACACGTACGTCACCTATCTGCTGGAAGGCGATCCGAGCTGCTTCTTCGTCGTCCGCGCCGCGAGCCGGCGCGGGCTTACGGTGCTCTCCCTCGTCGACTATCGCACCGCGCCCGACCGGCCCGAAGCGTTCGCAGCGATCCTGCGCGCGGTGAAGACACTCGCTCGTGCCGGCGGGTTCGACGGCGTCGCGACCGCCAGCTCCGTCGATGCGTTCGACGCCACGCTGAAGCGGGCGTGGTTCTTCGAGGTCGGATCGCCGGTGCCCGTGCTCGCGAACCTCGCCTGGGACCCGCAGCGCCTCTTCGTCACGCTCGCCGACGCCGACACCGACCTCCGGTTCGACGAGTCGGGTCCGGTCTTCGGATGAGCGACGAGCATGCGCGATTCCGATTCGCTTGTGGCGGGTCTTCGGCTACCCTCGCGCCCGCATGACGATCTTGGCCCGAGCGAGTCTCGCCGTCGCGGTGCTGCTGATGGTGGCTGTGACACCCGCGGGCGCCGAAACGGGCACTCAAACCTGCGAACGGGCCGTGCTACGCGCGACCGCGACCTATTGGTCGTGCCTGTTTCGCGCGCGGGGGGACGCGGCCCTGCGGGCTGCTCCGCCAGACTTTCGTTTCTGTGTCGAGCGCATCTGGCGTCGGCGGAGTCGCCTGTTCAAGAAGTACGGGACGGCGTGTCCGCAGAATCTCTGGCTCGGCGGAACGCAGCGTTTCGTCGATCAGGGCGACGACACGGTGCTCGACCAAGCCACCGGCCTCGAATGGGAGAAGAAGCGCGCCCTCGACGGGAAGGCCAACCCGGCCGATCCACGCGACGGGGACAACCTCTACACGTGGACCGCGACGCGCGGCGGAAAGGACTCCGACGGCACGGCGTTCACGAGCTTCCTCGTCGGCTTGAACAAGCCCGAGTGCTTCGCCAAGCATTGCGACTGGCGCTTGCCCACGTACGCGGAGCTGCAAACGATTCTGGTATCCACCGAGCCGTGCTCGCCCAAGCCGTGTCTCGATCCGATCTTCGGACCAACGGCCACGGGCATCTACTGGTCTGGCGAAGAAAGCGTCTACCACCCGGTACGGGCCTGGTACGTGTTCTTCATCGGCGGTCTCAAGACCACGGCGCCCAAGGACACCCGCCAACACGTGCGCGCCGTCCGCCGCCACCAATGACCCGCCGGCGCAACGCGGTTTCCGACTAGCTCGCGTGCTCTTCAACAGCACCGAGTTCCTGCTGCTCTTCGTCGCCACCTACGTGGTCTATTGGGCTCTCGCGCCCATCGGCAGCTGGCGCATTCAGAAGCTCGTCCTCCTGCTCGCGAGCCTGCTCTTCTACATGTCCTGGAGCGCGCCGTTCGTGCTGCTGCTCTTCGGCATGGTCACGGTGGCGTACGTGACCGGGCTCGCCGTCGCGGCGACGGCGGACGAGCGCGGGCGCAAGCGGCGGGTCGGGATCGGAGTCGGCCTATGCCTCGCGATCCTCGCGTACTTCAAATACCGCGGATTTTTCGTCGAGATCCTGGTGGCGCTCTCACCGGATCTGCAGCGTGGGCTCGGCGAGATCGTCCTTCCGCTCGGCATCTCGTTCTACACGTTCCACGCCATCTCCTACATGGTCGACGTCCATCGCGGCGCGGTCGTGGCGCATCGCAACTTTCTGGACGTCGCGCTCTATCTGGCGTTCTTTCCGCAGCTGATCGCGGGTCCCATCACGCGGGCCAGTCAGTTCCTGCCGCAGCTGGCAGCACCGCGCCGGCCGACGGCGGACCTCGTCGAACGCGCGCTCATGCTGATCGCGCTCGGATTCTTCAAGAAGGTGGTCTGCGCCGACGTGCTCGGCGAATACGTCGACGGGGTGTTCCGGACGCTCGACGGGCAAAGGGGTCTGAACCTCCTGCTCGCCGCGTACGTCTATGCGTTCCAGATTTACTTCGATTTCTCGGGCTACTCCGACATGGCCATCGGGATCGCCGCGCTCTTCGGCTTCGAGCTTCCGATCAACTTCCGGTTGCCGTATGTGGCGCGCGACCCGTCCGACTTCTGGCGCCGTTGGCACATTTCGCTCTCGAGCTGGCTGCGGGACTACCTCTACGTGCCGCTCGGCGGCAATCGCCGCGGCCGCGTCCGCACCTACGTCAATCTGACCGTGACGATGCTGCTCGGCGGTCTCTGGCACGGCCCCGCGTGGACCTACGTCCTCTGGGGCGGCTACCACGGGGCCCTGCTCGCGGCGCACCGCTGGTGGACGTCCGATCGTCCACCCCCGGTCGACGAGGGGCGGGCAGGGCTCTTCGTCCGCCGCCTCGTGATGTTCCATCTCGTGACGATCGGGTGGGTGATTTTCCGGGCGCGGACGCTGAGCGACGTGCCGACCTTCTTCACCGGTCTCTGGCGTCCGGGACTGCAGACGGGACCGCTCTTCTGGCGCGCGCTCATCTGGACGACGCTCGCCTTCGTCGTCCACCACGTCGTGGCCGAGCGGCCGTTTGCGCGGCGGTTCCTGGCCTTGCCGCCGATCGTGCAGGCGGCGTCGTACGTCGCCGTCGCGGTGCTCGTCTTCGTGTTCTCGCCCGTGACCCAACGCTTCATCTATTTCCAGTTCTGAGCCCATGAGCGCCCGACCGATCCGCATCGTCGCCTACCTCATCCTGATTCTCATCGGGCTCGTCTGGGTGGCCGCGCGCTCCGCGCCGCCGATCGTGGTCGCGGAAGAGGATCGCGACGTCACCATCGCCGCCATGGAGGAGACGTTGGCGGAGCTTCGTCGCGCGACGGCGGAGCACGGGCCCCTCGTCATCGTGGTTGGGGACTCGTCGCTCGGCTGGCACCCCCCGCTCGGCCCCGATGAGTGGTTGAAGAGGATGCTCGAGCGCGAAGAGGGACGCGTGGGCTTTCCGGTGCGGGTCGTGCAGCACGATGGCTACGACGCCGTCGCGTACTATCTCCTGGTCGATCAGCTGGCGGCGCTCCGGCCCGCGGCGGTGGTCCTGACGGCCAACCTGCAATCCTTCACCGACGAGTGGTTCAAACGGACCCGCATGAAGCATCCGCAGCTCGCGGCCTTCATTCGTCCGTTGCGCGTGCCGGCCGCGATGCAGCTGCCGCTCGAGCTCGCCGGCATCACCGATGCGAGCCTCGTCGTGAAGCCCGTCTTTCGCGTGCTCGGCGCGAGCGACGTGCCCGAGCAGATCGACGGCTACCGGACGCGCCTCCGCGAAGGGTTGGACGATTGGCTGGCGCGCAGCTCCAAGAGCGCGATGGCCACCGGCGGCGTCGCCTGGGCGGACCCCGCGCCCGCACCACCCGGAGTCTCTGCGCCGGCTCCGGGGCCCGCGATTCCGGCCGTCGGGGCGCCCGCCGTGCCGAGCAACGTGGTGCCACCGCCCGGCGGCGGCGCGCCGGTGCCGGCTGCTCCGGTCGCGCCGAAGCCCATGATGCCGTTGCCGGGTGCCCTCCCAGGGAAGAACGCGCGCCGCCCCAATGCGCCCGCGGCCGGCGCAGGGGTCATGGCGAAGGGCGCATTCCGGTTCATGGATCTCTACCCGGAGAACCTCGCCGCCGACCAGTCGACGGTGCGGGTCTTCGCGGCGACGGTCCACGATCTCGTCGCGCGCGGCGTGCGGACGGTCGTGGTTCTCGCGCCGTTGCACCTACAAGCGGCCAAGGCGACGGGCGCCTACGTCAGCCGGAACCTGCCGCAGGCGGAAAAGGTCGTGCGCGAGCTCACGGTCGACAACGGCGGACATTTCGTCGATCTCGCGGAGGTGCTGCCGCAAGAGTCGTATTTCGTCGATCGCTACACGCACTTCACGGCAGACGGTAACCGCATCGTGCTCGACAAGCTGCTCGCGGAGCTCGGGACCATCCTCGGCCGCTCCGCCTCCGCGGCCAACCCGTGACCGAGCTTCCGGCCGTCGCGCCGATGCCGCCGCGCGCGGCCGGTGCGATTCCGTGGCTCGGCGCAGGTCTCGGGTTGCTGACGAATCCGACGGCGCACCTGACGCGCCTCCGCGCCCGGCTCGGCGACACGTTCGTGCTGGACGGTCTCGGCTATCGGCTGTTCTTCGTGTTCTCGCCCGCGGGCGTGCGCGCGCTCTACGCGGTCCCCGAGGATCACGCGAGCTTCGGGCTCGCGACCTTCGAGCTCGTGTTGAAACGGAAGCTGCCCTTCGAGCTCGCACTCGGCCGCCGCACACTGCCCCACGATCTCTTCAAGAACCCCGACGTCGAGAGCTACCTCGGACATCTGGAGCAAGCCGTTGCGCTCGAGATCGCGGAGCTCGGCGCACGCGGGTCGTTCGAGGCATTCACGGAGGCCAAGCGGCTCGGGTATCGCCTCGGGCTCGCGTCGTGGGCGGGAGAGGAGGCGGCGTCGCCACGGTTCCTGCCGCAGCTCATCGGGGCGTTCGAGCGGCTCGACGCGGCCGATTCGTTCGTTCGGCCGCTACGGACGGCGTGGAGCATGGCGACCAAGAAGCGCGGCGAATGGCAGGCCATGCGCGAGATCGAAGCGGTCGTCCACGTGATTCTGGAAGAGCGCCGCGCCGCGGGCCGAGGTCCGGGCGACTATCTCGACCAGATCGAGGCGGCCTTCGCCGACCTGCCGATCCCCGAGCGCGACGTGCAAGTGGCGCGCGACTTGATGATCATCCAGATGGGGGCGCAGTCGAATCTCTTCGCGGCGCTCGCGTGGACGCTCGTGAACCTACTGCTGCACCCCGACGTGCTGGCCGGGGTTCGCGACGGCGACGACGGCCTCCTGGAACGCGCCGCGCACGAGTCGATCCGCCTCGCGCAGCGCTCGCTCACGCTTCGGCAGGTGCTGAGCCCGCTCACGGTCGAGACCGAGACCGGCACCTTCACGCTCGCGCCCGGCGTGTTTCTGGCGACGCTGCTCTCCGTCAACAACTCGCACGCGGCGCCCGGTCTCGACCGGTTCGATCCCGATCACTACGCGGGGCGACGGCTCGCCGACACGGTGGCGCTCCCGACCCGCGAGCTCGTCAGCACCTTCGGCCACGGCCGGCACTCGTGCCCGGCCCAGCGCTTCTCGATCTCGGCGATCCGCATTGCGATCCGCCGGCTGCTCGAGGCGTACGATCTGACGCCGCGGTTCCGTTCCGCGCGGCCGTTATCGCGTCAGATCGGCGGCGTGGCGCGCGCGGCGCGCCCGTGTCGGGTGGCGTATGCGGCGCGACGGCGCTGACGCCTAAGACTTCCGGATGCGGCCGATCGGGCGCCGCTTCGCCGACGTGCTGCGGACCACTTCCGTGCCGACGCCCTCGGTCGTGAAGATCTCGAGCAGGACGGCGTGCTTCACGCGGCCGTCGATGATGTGGGTTTTGGCGACGCCGCCGGTGAGCGCGTCGATGCAGCACTCGACCTTTGGAATCATGCCCGAGTTGATGACGCCGTCCTTGATCAGCTGCGTGGCTTCCTCGCTGGCCATGGTCGAGATGAGGCCGCCGTCTTTGTCCTTGATGCCCGCAACGTCGGTCAGGAGAATCAACTTCTCGGCATGCAGCGCTTGCGCGATCTTCCCCGCGACGAGATCGGCGTTGATGTTGTAGGTGGCGCCGTCGAGGCCGACGCCGACCGGTGCGATCACGGGGATGAAGTCGGCGGCGTCGAGGGTCTCGATCACCTTCGCATTTATGCCGATCACCTGGCCGACGAGGCCGATGTCCTGGTCGTCGACCCTCAGCTTCTCGGCGATGATCAGCTCGCCATCCTTGCCGGAGAGCCCGACGGCGCGTCCGCCATGACGGTTCATGAGGCCGACGATCTCCTTGTTGATCGACCCGACCAGTACCATTTCGACCACGTCCATGGTCCGATCGTCGGTGACGCGCATGCCGCGGACGAACGCGGACGTGACGCCCATCGTCTCGAGCATCTGATTGATCTGCGGTCCGCCGCCGTGGACGATCACCGGGTTCATCCCGACGTACTTCAGCAGCACGACGTCTTGCGCGAACGACTCTTTGAGCTCGTCGTTCGCCATGGCGTGTCCGCCGTACTTGATGACGATCGTCTTCCCGAAGAAGCGCCGCAGGTAGGGCAGGGCTTCGAGGAGGATCTCGGCTTTCTCGATGCGGTCTTTCATGGCGTCGCGTCCTTATTACAGATCGTATCTCGGACCGGAATACGTCAATCGATGAATCGAGGAATCGCCTGGACTCGGGGCGAGCGTCCGCGGTAGCGGCGAAGCAT
>JBDSJB010000217.1:0-5516 GCA_039917665.1 Binatia bacterium | reverse complement strand
GCCAGTTGGCGACTTCGAGGACGCGGATGCCGGACAGCGGCGCGATCGGCGCCGGCGGTGTGTTCGAATGGTCCGAAGCAGTCATCGGGCTCGCATATGGGGGCGCGCAGCACAGCGTCAAGGTGGTCGCTGCGGGAACCGAGCGCGGATTTTAGTTCGAAGCGGAGCACGAAAGCGTTGACGCCCGCCATGCTCTCGTGGCCCGCTGCGCCCTCGTGCTGCGCCTCCTTCGCATGATCAGCCTGCCGCACCTCCGCGCGGGGTGGGGCCGTGCGCTGATCGTCCTCTCGGGCGTCGCGACCGGTGTCGCGCTCCTCGTCGCCGTCAACACGAGCACGACGACGGCGATCGAGAGCACGCGGCGCGCGCTCGAAGCGAGTGCCGGGCCGGCCGATCTCGAGGTGACGCTCGGCCTCGGGGAGAGCGGGTTCGCGGAATCCACCGTCGAGGTCGTGCGCGGCGACCCTGGCGTAGCCGCTGCCGTCGGGCTCCTGCGCGGGTGGATCGCGCTCGCGGACGATCCTGCCGACGCCATCCAGTTGTTCGGCGCCGACCTCTCTGCGGAGGCCGATCTCGATCGCTATCACGTCGCGGCGCGCTCGAGTCGTCGCGACATGTTGCGCGCGGCCGAGGATCCGCGTGCCGTCTTCCTCACCGAGAGCGTCGCCGCCCGTCACGGGTTGGCGCTTGGCGCGGAAGCGGCGTTCACGACCGCGCGCGGCGTGCAGCGCCTGGTCGTTCGTGGGCTGCTCACCGACAGCGGAGTCGCGGCGGCCCTGGGCGGCCGGATGGCGTTGATGGACGTCGGGGCGGCGCAGATACTGCTGGCGCGTCCCGGCGAGGTCGATCAGATCGACGTCGTCCTGAAGCCGGACGCGGATCGCGAGGTGGTGCGGACGCGGCTCACCGGCGCGTTGCCGACGACGTTGCACGTCGACGTGCCCGCCGCCCGTGGGCGCCAGTACGAGGCCATCCTGGGCTCGGCCCGCCTGCTCCTCCGCACGGTGAGCGCGCTCTGTCTCGTCGCGGCGAGCTACATCGTGCTCAGCACCACGGCGACCGGCGCGGCCGAGCGCGCCAACGCGTTGGCGGCGCTCCGACTGATCGGCGCCGACGGGGCCCTGCTCGCGCGCATGCTCCTGCTCGAAGCGGCGGCGCTCAGCGTCGTCGGCTCGCTCGTCGGCCTCGTGTACGGCCTGCTGATCGCGAAGTTCCTCGCGGGCATGGTCGGCGTCGGGTTCGGGGCCATGTTCTCGTTGCGCTTCCCCGACGTGCCCTTGGCGATCGATCCCTGGGAGCAAGCCGCGTACGTCGTCATCGGCGTTCTGGTCGGCGTCGCAGCGTCCTGGCCCGCGGCGCGCCGCGTCGCCACCCTCGAGCCCGCGATCGTGCTGCGATTCGGCGGTCTGCCTCCCGAAACCGCGCCGCGGACGGGCCGGCTCCTCGCATGGGCGGCCCTGACCATCGCGATCGGCGCGCTCGCGATCGTGCTCGAGGTCCGGCTCCGATCGGCCGCGTGGGGCAACTTCGGTCTCGCCCTCTGGCACGGCTCGCTCTTCCTGTTGGCCATTCCGTTCGTGCAAGCCTGTGCGTGGGGATGGCGGCGCCTCCTCCCAAGGATCGCGGGCAGCGCGGGCCGCGCGGCGGCGGACGGCATCGCGCGCACGCCGGTCCGCACCGGGCTCGCGGTCGCGGCGATCGTGCTCACGCTCTCGCTCTCGATGATGATCTCGACGCTGGTCCACAGCGGCGCGCGGTCGGTGGTCGAATACTTCGGCACGATGATCGCCGGCCAGCTCGCGGTGAGCGGCGTCACGACCGACGGCGGCTGGCTCGAGACGCCGCTCGAGGAAGAGGTCGGTGACCTGCTCGCTGCGGTGCCCGGAGTCCGCGCGGTCGATACGCTGCGGGTCGTTCCGGGGCAGTGGTATCGCGGCGAGCGCATCGCGCTCACGGTCTTCAGCGAGAGCACGCTCGGCACCGACCGCATCCAGCCGAGCTGGTACGAAGAGGGCGATCCCACGGCTGCGGCCCAGGCGACTCGCGCGGGCACCGGCGTGGCGATCTCGACGAGCCTCGCGACCCGCATGGACGTCCACGTCGGCATGCCGCTCGAGCTCGATACGCCAAGCGGCCCGTTCGTCCGGCCCGTCGTCGGCGTCTTTCGCGATTACATGTCGGAGCGCGGCAGCGTGATCATGTCGCGCGGGCTCTACCAGCGGTTCTGGCCGGATCGCACCGTGAACCGCTTCTTCCTGGCACTCGCGCCCAACGCGACCGAGGCGGACGTCCGCGCCGGGATCGCCGCCCGCGTGCAGGATCGGTACGTCCTCCGGGTCCATTCGACCGAGCAAGCGCTCGGCTACATCGCCGACATCTTCACCAACGCCTTTGCGTTTACCGACTCGATTCAGCTGCTGATCGCCGTCGTGACGGTCGCGGGCATTCTCGACCTCGTCTTCTCCGCGATCATCGCGCGCCGCCGCGAGCTGGCGCTCTGGCGGCTGATCGGGGCCGACGATCGCGCCGTCCGTGCCGCGGTCGTGATCGAATCGGTCGCGATCGGGGTCATGGGCGTGGGGCTCGGCTTCTTCGTTGGCGTGATCGCCGCGTATCTCTGGATCACCGTCAACTATCGGTACTTGATCGGGTACTTCTTCGACTTCCATCTCGCCTGGCGCTCGGTCGGGTTGTCGGTGGCGCTGGTCATGGTGATGACGCTGATCGCGGGCTGGTTGGCGGCCCGCTATGCGACCCGCCAACCGGTGCTGAACGGCATCCGCTCCGACTGACGCTCGCGCCTCTCCGGTTGCGAGCGGTCGCGCGGCGTCAGGTCGCCGGCAGCTGCGACATCAGCGGCACGATGGCTCCTGCGAGCGCATCGATGAGATCCGGCGGAACCGGCGCGGGTTCGCTGCGGATCCGGGTGAAGAGTCCGCCGATCCGTCCTTGGGTCGAGTTGTCGAGCACGCTCGACGTCCCTTGCTTGCCTTCGCTTGCCTCGACCTTCAGCGGGTCGCGCTTGGCATGGGCGCGCGCCACGACCGACGCGAAATGCAGCAACGCGCGGTCGAGCAGGATCCACGGGAACTGCGGATCGCCGAGCGGACCGATCGTCGCGACGCGTCCCGACACGTTTTGCCCGAGCACCGTCACCTCGACGGCTTGCTCGGTGCCGATCCAGCTCGCGAAGCCGCCGACCACGCCGCCGATGATGGTGCCGAGCAGAAACGAGTGGCCGAGCGTCGCGGCGTCGATGGTGCCGCCGATCGCGGCGCCGCCGATCGCGCCCGCGCGCACGAGCTGCCACTGATCGAGACCGAACACGCGTCGGCTCGCTTGCGCGAAAAGGTCCCACTCGAACGCCTCGCGCGCCAGCGACGCCTCGTCGCGTTCGAGCGCGTCGTGACGGTACACCCGCTCGATCTCGCGCCGGGCGCGTTGCTCGCGGGTGCGGAGCGCGGCCAGGAACTCGGCCTCCCAGGCCGGTTGCCGCTGCTCGATCGCCTCGTGCTCGCCAAGCGGGTGCTGACTCGTGAACGTCACCGCGTCGGCGATGAGCTCGGCGACGATCGTGCCGGCGCGGTCGCGGCGGCGGGCCCAGTCGGCTGCGAGGACGGTGATGGCCTCGTCGATGCGGGTCCGCGCGCCGTCGTCGAGCTCGCGGAAGGCGCGCAGCAGGCCGATGCGCTCGGTGAACCCCGAGCGGTGCGCGTCGAACACCCGCACCACGTTGAAGTACTGGCCGAGGGCGCGCGTCCACTCGTCGATGTGGTCGTCGCCCCCGATCCGATTGATGAGGGCCATGCGTGCGCGGCCGGTCCAGCGCAGGATTTCCATCTCGGCTTCGTAGTTCGGCCGATACGGCAGTGACGCGTCGACGACGTAGAGGATCGCGGCGCCCGCGAGAATGGGCGTGAGAAGCGCGCACTCGTCGGCGAACTCGGCACCGCCCTTGAACGTGTCGACGAACGCAGCGACGAGCGCGGGGCGGTCGGCGGCGCTGCGCTCGCGTGCCTTCAGCCATGCGAGCGCGCGTGGGGCTTCCTCGAATCCGGGCGTGTCGATCGCGTAGCAGAGCACGCGTCCATCGTCGGCGCGGAAGGGAAAGCGCGTGCAGGCACGCGTCGTGCCGGGCTCTTTGTCGACGCGCACGGTGTCGTCCTCGACGAGCGTCGAGACCACGCTGGACTTGCCCTTGTTGACGCGGCCGACGACCGCGAACGCGGGGACATTGGATGGTGTCGCGTCCGTCATGATGACAGCACCTCGACCCGCAGCCAGGGGTCCCCGAGCGCCCGGACGCGTTGACGCCAGATGCGGACGTCGTCTTCCCGAGGCGGCGCGTGGTCGCCCGGACCACCGTAGAGACCGACCACCACGGGCACCTGGGCTCCGACGCTCTGGCGCACGGCGTTCAGCAGCCGCTGGACGCTCTTCGACGGCGGCTCGAACGATTCGGCGACGACGAGCACGGGCGCGTCGCTCGCGCCGAGGCGCGCGAGGCGCTGGCGCTCGTCGGGATCGTCGTTGCCGCGGACGTCGTCGAGCGAGGCGATGCGCCAGCCGAGGCGCGTGCTCACGAGCCGTTCGACGGCGTCCTGCGACACCGCCGCGTCGGCCCAGCGGAGCGCGCGCACCATCGTGCCGCGGGCCGGCAGCGCGCAGTCACCGTCGCTCCCAGGCCGCGGATTCGGAGCGACCGCAGCGCCGACCTCGGCGCCGTGACCCCAGAGATTGGCCTTGCGGACGAGGCGCTCGTAGAGCGCGGCACACTCGCCGTGATCGAGCGCCAGCGCCGCGCGCGCGGCGCGCGACCGATAGGCGGCGTAGGTCAGCATGAGCAGGCGCGGCACCAGGCCGTAGGTGACGAGCGCGGCGACGAGAAAGGGCCACCAGTCGCCGAGCAGATCCGGATCGTACTCGCGCCCCGGGAAGTAGCGGCTCGCGACGACCAGCTCGCGGCTCGGGACGGCCGCGTCGAGCCAACGCCAGGGCGTCGCCATCGCGTGGAAGAACCCCGTCATCAGCGCCGGATCGACCTCGAGCGTCGTGCTCCAGGCGAAGGCGAGCGCGCGCACGGTCACCAGATAGATCGTCGCCGCGAGCGCGCCGAGATTGAACGCCACGGCGGCGCGCTGCGTGAGTGCCGTCAGCAGCCAGCGCTCGACCGTGGCGTAGATCGTCTGCCAGGCCGCCAGGCTCCCGAGCGCGGCACGTCCGCGCGCGCCGACCGAAGTGTGGGTGGCGACGATGCCGGCGCTGCGATGTCCGATCTCGCGCAGCAAGGCCTGGATGCCCGTCCCGCGATCGAGCCCGAAGAGCCGGAGGAACCCGCCGAGCCACGCGCTCGGGAGCATGGCGATGAGCGTCAGCAGAATCAGCACGCCTTGCAGGAAGACGAGGACCGCGAGGTAGCCCATGATGTTCACGGGATCGCGCCCGTCGTAGGCGAGCAGGCCCGTCGCCGTGCCGGATCCGGCCAGGAACATGACGATGGGAAGGACCCAGCCCGC